>CAVEFO010000017.1:0-29485 GCA_963615055.1 Lachnospiraceae bacterium | reverse complement strand
TTCAAATCTTTTGCGGATGTAACAGTTCCCAGCGTCATCGCGTCTCCGCTTGTCAGCGACATGTTTCCTTCGGTCGTTTGAACCGTCGTCACATTGAGCGTCTCCCCGGCGTCGAAAGTAGCCTCTTTGCCCGTCGCGGTTCCGATGGAAATATTTTTGTCTGCTTGGACGTCCAACTTTCCTTCTATGGTCGCCTCATCAAGTTTCGCGTCCGCCTTGCTGTCGACATCCGCACTGCCCGCCGTGAGTTTCTTAACGTGGAGATTGCCCTTGCTGTCCAAATCCGCCGCGCCGGTCACATTGAGGTTCTCCGCATCCAGCGTCGCGCCGGAATCAGCTTTCAAATCTTTTGCGGATGTAACAGTTCCCAGCGTCATCGCGTCTCCGCTTGTCAATGACATATCGCCGGTTGTCGTGGTCGCCGCCGTGACGGTCAGCTTGCCGTCAGCAGAAGCTATCATGTTTTGCGCTACTGTCGCTGTCTCAATCGTCGCATCGCTTCCGCTTTGGATCGTGAGATCGCCCTCGGTCGTTTTAACCGTCGTCAAATTGAGCGTCTCCCCGGCATCGAAAATTACCTCTTTTGCCGTCGCGTTTCCGATGAAAATATTTTTGTCTGCTTGGACGTCCAACTTTCCTTCTATGGTCGCCTCATCAAGTTTCGCGTCCGCCTTGCTGTCGACATCCGCACTGCCCGCCGTGAGTTTCTTAACGTGGAGATTGCCCTTGCTGTCCAAATCGGCCGCGCCGGCCACATTGAGGTTCTCCGCCTCCAGCGTCGCGCCGGAATCAGCTTCCAAATCTTTTGCAGACGTAACGGTTCCCAGCGTCATCGCGTCTCCGCTCGTCATCGTGATGCTACCTTCGGTCGTCTTAACCGTCGTGACGTCAAGCGTAGTACCTGCCTTCAGTGTGAGATTGCCGGCAGTCGTCGCATTCGTCACCTGCACCGCGCCTTGGCTTTCCACTTGGCTCTCGCCGCTTCCCGCCGAAAGTCTTGTGACGGAGAGATCCGTATCCGCCGTCATCTTGACCGGACCGGTTTCCGCCGACGCCGTCAGGTCTTTTCCTGTCGCTCCGTTTCTTCCTGTATACGTCACGTTGTCCCGCGCGACAAAGGTGCTGCCGGAAATCGTCGCCTTGCTGCCATCGTTGGTGACGGAAACGCTGCCGCCGGATGCGCCCATTTCACCGCCTTGGATGGTGCCGGTATTCGCCATCGTCAGGTTTCCGGCCAGCGCCGCAAAGTCCGTAGCGTTAATCGTGCCTTTATTTGTGAGCGTGAGACCGGATGTTTCCGTCGCGGCCTCTTCGTTTCCGCCCGTGAACGTACCGCCTTGGATGATCGAATCCGTCGTATTGTAAACGGAGAGCGAATTCGTCCCGGTGAACGTCCCGTCCGTGATAGTTCCGCGATTTGTGAGCGTCAGATTCTCCGCGGAAATGGTCGTTTCGTCCGAAGACGTATCGCCGAAGAGTGTGATGTCCGCATTGCCTTTCGTTTTCGTCGTAATCTTGCCCGGCGTGACGGTGCCGTCCTCCGCCTTCGTCCCCGTTACTTTCATGCCGACGGAATTTGTATTGGCCGCATCCGCGTCCGTGTGCTGCCCTTGGATATTCTTCGCGCCGCTGATTGTGATGTTTTCGCCTTCGATATTGACATACGTCGTGCCGGTCTCCGCGCCTTCGGATTCATCGTCATTTCCTTCTACGGCCAAAAGGCTTCCTTTCCCGTTCAGATTCAAGGAAACATCGCCCTCAGAGGCGTAAACCGTATTGATAATGAGATCGCCGTCTTCCTTGGAGAGGGAAACGCCGTCTTTGGCGCGCGCCGTGAGGACACCGCTGCCGGTGACATTCACGTCGCGAATCGCGCCGCCGCCGGACTCGAGCACCATCTGTCCATTCGAGCCCGCCGTGATACCCGCCAAATCGCCGGAGGTCTTCAAGCGGATTTCGTCAGCGCCGAAGAAAGTGCTCCCTTCCGTGAAGCCGCCGATCCCGACGAGATAGACCGCGCCTTTATTCGCAAGGGCCGTCATGACGCCCGTCGTTTCCGCATCAATCGGACGGACGGAGGAAACGGTGATGATATTCCCTTCCATCTTGAAATCGCCGCGCTCGGCCGCAGACAGCGCCAAGAGCTCCGCCGCCGTGAGTTTCGTCGGATCGGAAATATCAATGGTCATCCCCGTTTTCTTTTCGCCGATGTTGCCGCTGTGATCCGCGCCGTCTTTCCCAAGCGCCGTCATCGTGATCGACGCACCGGAGACATGCGGCGTTTCCTTGAAGGACGTATTGGTATCCGTGATGCCTTCCTTGATGCCGCCCGGCGCAAAGGTAATCAAAAGCGATTTCGCGGACGTCGCCGTTCCCACGAGACACGCCGCTTTTTCATCCTTTGTGAGGAAGGTATCGCCCGAAAGCGCATCCGCCGTAAGCGACGCATTCCCGTAGAGCGTCGTATCCGACGAATCTTCGATGGATTTCACATACGCCTCGACGCTATCCTTCGTCCACTTGTCGACACCGGCCGCCACGAGCTCCTCATAGCGCTTCTGCCGTTCCGCCACGTACGTCGCGATCTCCGCCTCGCTCATTCCGCTGTTTTTGAGAGCTTCCGTCGTCGCCGCATCCAGCACATATTTCCCATCTTGAATAAAGGCGCTCATACCGACAAATTCGCCGTATTTTCCGTAAACTTTCGCCTTGAGCAGATCCTTTTGCTTTTGGATTGTCGTGCTTTCCCCTTCGAGAATCGCTTCATTCGCCCAGTGAAGAAGCTTTTCCTTCGCGCTTTCATCCGTATAATCCGTGAAATTGTTATCGAGGAAACTGCCGTTCGTCTTGAGCGCGACGGCGCCCTTTTCGGAAATGACGCTGTCGATGTAGAGATCGCCGGACGTATTTTCGATGTCGATATCCCCGTACGCGCTCGCTTTGAGACCGTAATCGGCCCCTTCGTGTTGCCCGGTGGAAACTTTGAAAGAAGCAGCCTTCCCTTCGGCATCCGTCCCGCGAATCACGCCGCCGGAAACGAGCTCGACACGGTCTGCCGTCATCGCGGCGCCCGCCTTTTGGATCAAATCACCGTCTTTAGCCTGCAAGATGGCCGTCTTACCGGCCGTAATATCGCCGACATTGACGGAGCCGCCCAGCACATCGACGCCGAAGTTTTGCCCCGCCGTCCCGGAAATATCCGTCGCATCCGTCCGAATGAGCGCCCCCTTCGTGCCCGCATTTTCCGTGGCCGAAAGTGCTAAACTCCCTGTCTTGATATAGCCTGATACCGATTGCTGTACAATATTCTGCCCGGTCAAAGATGTCTCGCCGGCACCGTTTTGCACCATCCCATTGAGATACACATCTTTGGTTCCGCCATCGACGCTGACCGTCCCGCCGTTTGCGTTTCCCATAAAGCCGATCCCGATATTGTAATCCGCTTTCATGGAGTACTGCGTGACATCCGTGTCGTAGCTCTTTTGCGTGAGCTTATAATTGTATTTCTTCGCGAGCCAGATCGTGTACCAAAGACGCGTGGACGTCTTTTCGAAACTCACCGTCGTCTTTTCGCCTTTATTGGTCGTGGTGGAAACTTGATAATCCTCGCCCGCTTGGGTGATCGTCCCGACGTTGTTGGAATCCCCGATGAAAGCGCCGCCCTGCAGTGTCTTGGGATCGCCATTGATCTTTATATCTTCCTTGGCGCCTTTCGCCTCCATTTCCTCCGCAGTCGGTTCCTTGTCCGCGATGCCCCACCAATCCATCCGCGTATCATTGATCTCGTATGTATACGTGACGCTCATGTCCTGCCCGATCTGGTAATTGTAGTAGCTGCCGGACGCCGGTTTGTAGACGCCCGCATTTTCCTCGTAGCGCGTCACTTCCGGATCGCCCGCCGTCGAGCCGCCCGCATATTTCTGGACGGACATCACAATCTGCCCGTTTTCTCTCGTATACGTCGTCTTTCTCGTGATATTTCCCGTCGAGCGATCCAAATCGGTGATTTCAATCTTCCCCTGTTTCCCTTCCCCGGTCGACAGCGACTGAATCTCCAAATCCTTATCGGAATTGTTTTTGACCGTGATGCCGCCGTAGCCGTCGAGCGCTTCGATTCTCGCCTTCGACCTATCGTTCGTCGTATTCAAAATCGTGCCGACAAGGGAAATATGCCCGCCGCGAATCTCGGTATCCTCCACGACGAAACGATCCGTATTCCAATCATAGCGGATCCCGTCGATGCCGTTTCCGGCCGCATCGGCGACCAAAAGCGTCTTTCCTTTCACTTCATCGGTGATCTCCGTCACGAAATGTTTTTCGCTGCCGTCCATGTAGTAAATCTTGTAATCGGACGGAATCTCCACGGTCTTGGCCGCCGTGCCGCTTTGGATTTTGGAATTGATATTGAGATAGCGCGCGCTGATGAAAATATTCCCGTTCGCTTGGATCCCGGTCTCATCGAGCGTCGCTTTGTTTCCGTTGACGTCCATCGGATTGCCGCCCACGCTCGTGATGCTGCCGTTCTTGGCCAAATCCGCGACTTGGATGTAATCCCCGTTCTTTACGTCAATCTTCACCGAGCCGGCGTAAATATGGCCGTGATTCGACACATCGCCGTAGTCACTCGTGACCGTGACGCTGCCGCGCGGATTGTAAATGTAGCCGGACAAATCGATGCCGGACGCCATGTAGATGGGCGCACCGTCATCGTCCCGATACGAAGACGGCCTGAATTCATTGGTCACGGAAACCGAGGGGGCTTTCGTATCCGCCTCCGTCTTTGTCGTAAAGGAAACAGCTTTCGTCGCGTCTTTATTCATCGCTTTGATCTGCTCGGTGACAGTCTTTCCGGTCTCTTTCAGGCGTTTCCCGTTGTAATAGATACCGCCGCCCTGATCCGTCCCGGTCGTACCGCCGCGGCCCACGACTTTAATGTCGCCCACAACAAGCTCGTTCGGTGAATTGTTCGTGACGGTGACCGTCGCGTCCGTCCCGGCCGAAAGCGTACCGCTGCCGTACACATTGTCCCCTTCGAGCAAGACGTCACCCAGCTGCACCGTAATCTCCCCGATCGTGACATCATGCGTCATCTGTTTATATTCGTTCTTATGAAGAAGGTAAATCGCACCGTCCACGCTCGAATCCACGGGATTTCCGCTCCCATCGACCGTGACCCATTTTTGACCGCCATACCAAAATTCCCCATTGGCATCCTCAGTCCCACCGTTGGCAAAAAATTTCTCCGTCGCTGAAATCTGCGTTTTTAGCTTCTCGATGTCGTTCAAATACGTATCAATTCGATTCTGGCAATCGGTTTTTTGATCGTCCAGCAATTTGTTTTCAATCGAAAGTTCCGCGCTGCCGATTTTCTCCGGATCGCCCAAAAGGTCTCTGTCATACGCCGTATTGTAAGCGTCCACAAGCGCCACAAAACCGGCCTTCGCCTCTCCTATGAGCGCCGTCGCCGTCGTTTCCGCCGTCTGCGCACTTTCCCAATTCGCTTTGCTCTCGCTGTATTTCGTGACCAAATCCGATTTGGAATTTTGCGCAATGTATTCCTCCGACGTCACGCCCGCCTTTTGCGCCGCCTGATCAATCGCCATCGTCAGCTGGTTGTATTGTTGCTGCTGCTCTTTGGCCTCGACTTGCGCCTTCACGAGCGCTGATTTTGCATCATCATACACTTTCTTCTGCGCTTCTACATCCGCAAACGCATCGCACTGCTTCTGTGCCTCACCCAGTTTCTGATTCATATCCGCCAAGAATTTTTCACGATTCTGCTCATTGAAAATTTCCATGGCTTTCGCATCGGCGAGTTCGGAGCTTGCTGTATATGCCATGCGAATAAAACGCTTGCTTCCGTCTTTTGCCGTCTCGAAATAGCCCAACCCTTCTTCGACCATTTTTTCTTCGAGGAAGGCCAGCTCGGCCTCATACGCCGCTTTGGCCGCCTCGCCGCCGCCGTAATCTTGCAGAAGCTGCTTGAGCTCGTCATAGCGCTTGAAAAGTTCACTGTCGACCGGTTTCGATGCGCTGTACGCATAGGAAATATCGCCGTCGCTCGTGACCGTCGTGATCCATTTCCCATCCGTGCCGACACGGCCGCCGACCGTGATTGTCTTGTTTCTGTGAATCCCGGTCGCTGCCTTCCCGTCTATTTCCGTCTCGGATGTGACCGACACCTCTTGTTTCCCGACTGTATTCCCACTCGTGAAAGCATCGCGAATCACGCTCGTCCACGATTTCGTCTCCCCGGACGCTTTCACCGTGAGATTCCCTTTATTCGCCAAAAGATGAATATCCCGATCGCTGCGGAGATCGGCCTTATCCGTCACCTTCAATTTGGAATCACCGGCAATTTTCGCCAACGGATCCTCCAGATCCGTGATGGGAACGATCGATACACTCAGCAAATCGCTGTGCGCCCGGACGGTGACGTCGCCGGCCTCGGCCTTCGTATCCCGCCCGCTCGCGACGAAAATATCACCCTTGGCCGTCTCGGCCGTCGCACCGAATGTCGCCGCCGAATGATTGTTGTACGTCACATCGTTCGAAGAGCCGGCCGCCCCGACAAGACCGATGACATCCACCGTGGTCTGACTCGAAATATCGGCATCATTTCGCGTCCCGACGGCAATAGAGCCGCCCCGATACGAGGCATCGTATGTCTTGGCGTCCGTGCCGGCGTAATCTTCCTGTTTCCCTGTCGCATTCGCCGCTTCTGTGTCTCCCGCATAAAGGGTAGCGCCATCCGCAATAAGCGCACTCGTATTGGCCGTGGCTGTGGTCTTGTTTTTAATGCCGGCCACGGCCACGGCAAACGAACCGCCGTAGAGATCGTGATCTTCTTTGGATGTGATTCTGCTCGTTGCTTCGATGGCGATGGCTTTTTTATCGTACAGGGTCACGCCCTTTTGCTTCTCTTCCTCTGTCAGTGCCGCATTCGCCCAAACGCCGACCTTCCCCAGCTCCACCTTCGTATTGTGCGTGATTTCACTCACGGAATTGACACCGGTGCCCCCCGCCAAGGAAGCGCCGATGCTGAGCGATGTCCGATTGTTTTCCGGATTTCTTTCCGATTCGTTGCGCGCGGCCACCGTCGTTTCATCCGTCGAGGAAATCACAGTCCCATCATCCACGGTGACATGGGAATTAGACGTGACGGAAAGCCGCAAATCGCCGCCCGTGCCGGATGCCAACCCCGCGCCCACCGAATTCATACTGAGATCTTCGCTGTCTTTGTGATCAGAGAGAATCGTGACGGTTTTCCCGTAAAGTTGCGCACTCTTTCCGATATCGACGCCCGTCTCTTGATCCAACGTCACCTGCGACAACGCGACCGCGCCGGCCACGACACCGCCCGCACCCGCAATAGCGCTCGCATACGCATTTTTAAAATTCGTATCCTCCGGTTTCTTCATCGCGGCCTGCAGCGTCAAGGCACCCTTCGTATAGAAACGCGCGCCGTCTCCCACTTTCACGAGCGCTTTGTCCTTGGACACGGTCTTTGCGACGGTGATCCCGACTGCACCGCCATCGACGCTGACCGCCGTCGACGTTGCTTTCAAAATCGGCGTATTCTCTGCCAAGACGGAAATCGCGCCTCCCAAAAGCGTCGCATTGCTGTCAATTTCCGTCTTGGCCGTCACCTCCGAAGACAGCGAGACACCCGTCCCCGTACCGCCGAAAAAGCCCGCGCTCGCTCCCACGGCGCCCGCCACCAATTTCGTATCCGCTTTTGAAGAAATATCGACCGTCGGCGTTTCCAATGCCTTTTGTTCTTCATTGTACGCACCGCCGACCGTGCTGCCGCTCTCCAGCGTCGTCTCTGCGCTTCCCGTGATCGATGCCGTGATGACCGCCCCGTTCAACGCGCCGTACAAAGCGCCCGAAGCGCCGACGAGCGTGGAATCGAATGTCCGCATATTCGTCGTACCGATATTGATTTTCCCAGCGGAAAGCATCGCGATGCGTGCATTCTTTCCGATCAGCACCTTGACGTGACTCTCGTCATTCCACGTTTCCTCCGTCCCTTGCAGAGAAACCGCGCCGGAGACAGACGCGCCGACCGTCACATTCGTCATCGTATGCGCGGATGCGGCCTCCACCGCGATATTTTCCGTCGCATCGAGCGTCGCCCAATCGCCCACTTTCGTCTGCGTCTGCGTATCCATATTCACCACACTGACGGAGGCACCGGCCGAAAACGTCGCGCTGCCCGACCCATTGCCCATCCCGTTTTTCATGGCGATATTGTCATCGGATTTCACCGTGATATTTTTCGCATCGACATCCGTCGCCGCCCCGACGGCCGCCAGCGTTCCTTTTTCGCCGGCCATTTCCGGCGCATCGGACGACACTTTCTCCTTTGCCTTTTCCTGGATCGTTCCCAATGTCGAATGACTGTATACCCCCATGGCTGATCCCACATCGGATTGATTCATCGCTTCATCGAGCCATGTCTCCAGCGTGACCGTGCCTCCGTCTTTCTTTGCCTTGCCGGACGTCAGCGCTTTATCGGAATCGGAGAGCTTATTTCCGAAACTGTAAACGGAAATACTGCCGGAAACGCCCACGTCGCCGATCCCGGCCGCCACCGCATTCGTCAGCATATTCTTCATCTCTTCCTTGGCCGTGACGGACACATTTCCTTCCGTCGCCTTCACGACATTGGCCGCGCCGAGATAGGCATTCGTCTGTGTGCGGATGACGCCCACATCAATGGCCGCACCGACGGAGCCGCCGGCGGAAATGGCTGCGCCGTAGACACCGCTCATCCATTTCGACATCTCATGTGTCGCATCCAAAGACACATTGCCCTTGTCCGCGCCGATTTCCACATTGCTTTCCGTATAGGCCTTCGTGGTCGCATTCAAATAATTGACATTGACCGCGCCGGCCAATCCCAAACTCGTACCGCCGCCGCCTTGGACGGAAATATTTGTCCAATTCTCGGTATTCTTCGCCGCAAGCGACACATTTCCCTCCGTCGCACGAAGTGTCGCCCCGTGACCGGCATAGGCTTCCGTGTCCTTGACGACTTTTGCCACCGCAAGAGCGACCCCGCCGCCACCGCCGCCGAGACCGATGCCGAGACCGCCGTTTCCGCCGCTAAACGTCGTGTCATCCGTCGCAGACAAAGAAACCCCGTCCTTTGTAGCCAGATATGTACTCTGCCCGGTGTAAGCGCGGGTCGTGGTATGGAGCACATTGGCGCCCACCGTACCGGCGACACCCAGCTGTCCGCCGATACCGCCCGCCACCGTCGCATACGTCAAATTCGTCGTATGCGTGGCCGTAATATCCGCTTTACCCGCTTGGGCAATCACCCACGCCTCTTTCGCCAAATACGCATTCGTCGTTCCCGTAAAGGAAACCGTGGAATTGGTGAGACCCACGCCGCCCGTCGCACTGCCGCCGACACCGCCCGCACCGGCTCCCTGCGTGAAGCTCGAATCAGCCCGGACCGTCACGTCTCCGTTCACATCTACATAAGTATTCTCTCCGACATAAGCATTCGTCGTATAATTCACGAATGTCTCGGACGCGCTTCCCGCCACGCCGAGGCCTTCGCCCCCCGTGACGCCGAGCGCGGCCGCCGCCGTCGTGGAATCACCCGTATTCGTCGCTTTGACGGTCAGAGAAGACTCTTTAGTCGTCGTCGTATCGGAAATATACGTATTCTTTCCCACGGAGGCCTGCACCGTCTTGTCGACCACTTCCACGGCAGCCGAAAGCCCGGCGCCGACTTTGCCTTCCGCCGAAGCGCCGGCCGCGCCGCTGCCCGTCGAAAGCGTCGTCACATCGCTCGCCGTGACGCTCACATTTCCTGCATCCCAGAGATCCGTCTTTGCCGCATTTTCCTCATCTTCGCCGATATACGCCTTCGTGTCCGTCGTGACATCATGCGCCCCGGCCGCACCGGCACCACCGCCATTCTGGAGCCCGATCCCGGCCGCCGCCGCAATCGACGTCATTTTTTCGGACGAATCCGCCGTCACATCCGTTTTCGTCGCGTTCCGCAATTCGGCACCGCTCTTGATGCCGCCGTACGTGTGCCCGATGTATTTCTGCACATCGACCGCCGCGCCGATCCCCGTCCCTTTGGAAACGGAGAGGCCGCCCGCCATGCCGAAAAGATTGGCTTTGTTCTGCGCTTTGATTGTTACATCGCCGTTTTGCGTGTCGTATTTCCCTTTGCCCAGATACGCATCCGTCGTCTGCGTCACATGGCTCACCGTGATCGAGCCCGAACCCGCGAAGAGATCCTTGCCGCCGGCCGCACCGATGGCGACCACTTTCGCTTTCGAATCGTCTTCGGAATCGGATGCCGAGCCGTTGTAGGAATTCTCCGCCGTGACGGAAATGCCCTTCGTCTTCCACGCCGTATTTTTCTTTTCATCGCCGGCCGCATACGCCGTGACCGTCGAATGATTCACCATGACGGCGAGCGATGCCCCGACCGCCGTATTTTTGGAAACGCCGATCGCCCCGACACCGACCGTCGACGTGCCGTGATTGCCAGCCGAAACCGACAGCGCGCCAATATCGAGTGCCTTGCTTCCGCTGACATAGGCCTTGACCGTATTGTCGATGGAACTCCCGGAAATGGAGAAACCGCCGGCAAATTTCCCCGCGCCGGCCGCCGATGCCGTGATCGCGGTCAAATCGCTCTTTTCTTCCGCCGTGACGGAAAGACTGCCGGCCGCTTCGCCTGTCGCCGTCTTGCCGAAAGACGTATTTTCCGCGAAACTTTCCGTATTTCCTTTGATAATATTCACATCAAGAGAGCCGCCCACAGCCTTTCCTTCGTCATCTTTGGCAATCGAAAACGCACCGGTGTACGAATTGATCGTCCCGGCATCCTCCGCCTTGATTGACATAGCCTTATCGGCAGAAACAGCCGCATCTTTCACACGCGCTTTGACCGTATTGTCAATGAGATTCAGGCTTATCTGCCCCGCGACAGACGTTCCTTTGGATGTACCGCTGCCGCTGGCCGCAATATTCGTGATCGTTTCCGCATTCTTCGCCGCGACCGAGAGCGCCTCATCAATGACCTCGCCCTTGTCATTTTTCTTCTTTGTGCCGATGAGTGACAACGTCGCGCCGTCCACATACGCTTCATTCGTGCTCGTGATCGCATTATACATGAAGCTGCCCGCGATCGCGTTTCCTTTTTCTTCCGTCGTATCGGCGGCGACCGCGCCCGATCCCGCAAAAATCAGACTGTCATTGCCGGAATTGACACGGAGCGCATCGGCCGTGATCGAGGTCGCGCCGCTTGCTGCCTTGATCACATGCGCACGCGCCGTATCATGAATGGCATTCAAAGACAAATCAGCCGCGACCGCCCAGCTCCTTTTCGCCTCGCCGACTTCTTCCTGTCCGATTGCATCATTTCCGGCCATTTCTTCAAAAGAACTCTCACTCCGACTGAGCGCATCACTTCCGTCAAAGTCTTCGAGGATATCCTCCAGCTCCATGGCCTGATCGTTTCCGTCTTCATCGGCAAAATGGATCCCGACGCTGCCGGCATCATTTTCAATATTTTCCTGCGGCCGGTTGTTGTTATACGTCACGGCGCCCGCGACGGAAACGGCGATGATGCTGCCGGTATTTTTCGCATTGACGTCCGCATCGCCCGTGATAGTCAGATTGCCGGACAAGATCGCATCCGTCGTGCGGTAAATGCCGTTGTAGGCAATGGATGCACCGATTCCTGTCGCGCCGCTCACACCGACACCGCCCGCCAAATTGATATTTCTCGACATATCGGTCGCCGACAAAGCCAGCGAGGCCGCCGTGATATTCGCATTTTCAATCCGCGCCTTCGTCGTGTTGTCGATTCGATTCAGCCCGACGGACGCATCGAAAGCGACGGTTTGCGCCGCGCCGCCCGCCGTCGTGATGCCCAGATTCAGCGCATCCGTTTCGGCTTTGACGTCCGTTTTCCCTTTCGTCGCCGTCACCGTCGCTCCGCCGTCGATATAGGCTTCCGTCGTATTCTTTTGTTTCATCCACAAAAGCGCGCCGCCGAGTCCCTGCTCGGCCGCTTTCGTCGGATCCAATCCGTCAATATTGAAAAGAGCCGACTGTTTCCAGAACATCGCCGGAGATGATTTCAAAATGGTCGGGATACTGCCGGTGAAATTCACCGTCGTGACATCCGTCGTACCGGTCACCGCCACATCGCCGCCGGCCTCCACTTTCGCCGCCGAAGTGGCGCCGTCCGCTTTCCCAATATACGCTTTGGCACTGTTGTCATAATTCATCCAAACGACGGATGCCGCATAGGATGCATTTTCCGCCTTCCCGGCCACTTGCGACCAGCTGTCCACCAGCGGATAAAACCACTCATTCTCTCGACTAAGCACCAAGCGTAATATCGCATCCTTGATCGTCTGCCATGTATCACCCGATGCATAGGACGTTTGCCACGGAATCTTCGTCTTCGCATCGACTGTCACGTTTCCGGTCGTCTTCACATCCCCCGTGATGGCCGCATCGGAATGATTCTTCTGGGATGTATAGGAAACGGCGATACCGACCGTCTTTTCTTTTCGTGTCGTTTCTTCTTCGCCGTCCGGATTCGTTTTCGTCGCTTCAAATTGATACACGCCGGAAATATTGCTCGTGCGCGCCACCGTCTCCGCCGTGACCGCCAAAGATTTGGCCGCTGCCGTATCACTGCCGACATAGCGCCCGCTCTCTTGCGCACTCGAAAGGCCGCGTACACTGCCACTGACATTCGCATACGCGGAATTTTCGCTCATCAAAACGGACGCCGCCCCATTGATGCCCCATTTATTGGAAAGTGCTTGCGCCTGCTCATTATTGGCAGCAAAGCCGAACCAAGCCTTGAGACGTCCCCAGAGTGGCATCGCGTAATTGGAAAACGCCTTCGTCGCCGGCGAGATAGCCGAATCCCCGGTCGCGGAAACCGCGGAGGCCGTATCCGGATTGTAAACATCTCCGGTCTTCGTCATCGTCGTCTCCGCATGCGCCGTCACATCGCCGCCGGCATACACTTTCCCGGCGATATTCGCATCCGCGCGCGTATCTATGATGCCCACCGTGACCGCGGCCGCCACTTTCCCATATCCCGACGTTATCGCGGAAAACGTGCGATCCGATTTCGCCGTCGCCGTCACATTACCGCCGGCCGTCAGTACCGCACTTTGCCCAACCGTGGTCCCGACGCGGGATTTCAGAGACCCGACCGACACCACGAGTCCCGTATACCATTTTTCATCCAAAAGACTCATGTCTTTGAATGTCAGATCCACCGTATTGTCGCCGAGAGATGACAAATTCATGTCCCTTTTCGCATACAGACTGCTGTTGTCGATATTTACATTCGATTTGATTTTACTGAAGCCCACATTCCATCCGTGACCGGCTCCGCCGATATTGAATGTTTCCACAGCGGATGTCGCCGAAGAAAGCACGGATAAATTTCCGTGATCTATACCGTCGTCCGTCGTCCCCGCCGCCGAAAGATTTGTCTTTTCAATCTCGACTTCCGCCTCCGATTTCACGGAAGACACCGCGCCGACCACAATGAAACTTTGCGCAAAACCGCCAACCACATCGGACAACGTTTCATCCCCGTCCGTCTTAATGGCTGCCTCGACCTCGGCTGCCGTCTTCGTCTGCGAGCCTTCTTCGTCGCTCAGGTTTCCCTTTGTCCCGGAGCGCGCCGCGATATCGACATTGTCGCCGATAATCGTGTTTCCGGTCTTACTGCTCTTACCCATTTTGATTTGGGCATACGCGCCGTCGCCGATATCCCAATTCCACAGATTCGTCTCAGCCGTCGCGTGGATCGTCACATTGCCGGAGTCTTTGCCGTTTTTCCCTTCCGCCGTGATTGTCGAATCGTCTGCATCGATGCGCGCGACACCCATCGCCGTGCGCACCGCCGTCACTTCGATGTTTCCTGCTTTTTTGTCATCGGAAGACGAATCGATGTACGCGTCCTTAATGACAAGATAGCCGCCATTCTCCGGCGTTTTCGTGGGATCCGCCTGCAATTTTCCTTCCGACACAGCGACCGTCAATGCGATATTTCCGCCGCCGGATGTGACCGTCGCACCGGACACCGTGAGATCCTTTTGCGTCTCCGCCGTGATGTCCCACCCGGCCGAGGACAACGTCCCTTTCAAGGTAACATCGCCATTCGCCGCGAGCGCAATCCCGCCGTCCGTGATCTTTGCCACCGTCGCCGACGTGACGCCTTCCGTATTCAAAAGCGGCGCACGATACTCCGCCGCCGTCGCATTCGTAAGATCTTTGAATGTCGCGCCCGTGTAAATTTTCGAGCCCGTTTCCAGCTTCAAAGAGCCCCCGGCCACCGCAACGACAGCCTCTGCCGCATTCACCGTGCCGGCTACGGAAATATCACCGCCTTTCTTCCCGATGACAAAATCCCGCATCATATCCGCGCGATCTTTCGCAGACGCCGTATAAAAATTACTCAGCCCGGACGTCCCCGCAAACAACGCCGTCCCAAAACTCGTATTCGTCCCCAGCGTCAACCGCCCCACATTGAAAACGCCCGACGCGCCGACCGCAATCCCGTTTTCACTCATGAAATACACATCGCCGGCGATCTTGTTGTTCTTGAGCGCATTCACCACACCGTCGATATTGATTTTCGAATCGACGATATTAATCTGGTGCGACGCCTCGCCCATGTGCAGATTGGCGATGTCTGCCGCCCCCAGATCGAATTGACTGAAACGATTGAGCGCCGCCGTCTTATCCGCCGAGAGCTGCTGATTCGTAATGTCATACTGCGTCCCGCTCCCGACGACCGTCGTCTTTACCGTGTTTCCGTACGCAGACGAATCCTTCACGACAACATTCGCCCACGCCGCCGGCGCCAACGCGCCGAAAACGCCCAACGCCAATACCACACGCGCCATCAAAAAAGTCCGCTCTTTTTTCCCAATCTTCCGAGAAACCGTATTCATACCGATCCACTCTCTTTCTCCAAAAAAATAATCGAGTGAAAAATCGTAAAAATCCATAGAATTATATTTATTTTATATTATAGCACGGGAAGGCATGACAAAAAAGCAAAAATACCGTATACTGACAACAATATTTCCAAAAAAATTTTTCAAAGGAGGATTTTATGAAACCCATTCATTCCGAACACGCTCCGGCCGCCATCGGCCCCTACTCCCAAGCCATTCGCGCCGGTGAATTTCTCTACCTCTCCGGCCAGCTCGGCATCCATCCCGAAAGCAGCAAAATCGAAGGCGCAACCGTCGCCGAGCAAGCGGAACAAGCCTGCCGCAACATCGAAGCCGTCCTCGCCGCCGCCGGCCTGTCCATGCAAAATGTCGTCAAGACCACTTGTTTCCTGACGGACATGGCCGACTTCGCCGCCTTCAACGAAGTCTACGCGAAACATTTCATCGGCAAGCCCGCGCGCAGCTGCTTCGCCGTCAAAGCCCTCCCCGCCGGCGGTCTTTGCGAAATCGAAAGCATCGCCGTGGTGGAGTGAAATTTCAAAAACAAAAGGAGTTGCGAAAAAATGATCTCACATTTTCTCGCAACTCCTTTTGTTTTAAGCTTGATGCGTCACATAGCGGTGATGTCCGCGTCACCGTAGGCCGTAGACCGTAGACCGTAGACCGTAAACCGTGAACCGTAAACCGTGAACCGTAGACCGTACTTGACGACTTTCGCGCAACACGGAATGTGAAAATCGGATAACGGATAACGGATAACGGATAACGGATGACGGACAACGGACTCCCCGTCCGCTTTTGATACACAAAAACCTCCGACTCGGTTTCCCGACATCGGAGGTTTCCTTTTATCCGTGGTGGGCGATAACAGGATCGAACTGCTGACATCTTGCTTGTAAGGCAAGCGCTCTCCCGGCTGAGCTAATCGCCCATGGTGACCTGTGGGGGATTCGAACCCCCGAACCCGCCGTGAAAGGGCGGTGTCTTAACCACTTGACGAACAGGCCAATGGCTCCTGAAGTAGGACTCGAACCTACGACCGATCGGTTAACAGCCGATTGCTCTACCAACTGAGCTATTCAGGAACGGATGAGGGCATTATACCAGAGGAAACTTTTTTTGGCAAGAGGTGAAATGAAAAATTTTTCAGCCGCTTTTTCCTCATGTTCCACTTTCCGCATTCGCACGCCGGGCTTGAAAAGCTTGAAATCGTGGTGCAAAAACTTCTCATCATTTCTCCTTCTCCGCCCTATCTCACGGCTTGAAAAAGTTTGACGGTTTGCGACTCTATCCATTTCCAAACTTTCCCGCACTTCTCTTTCGGAAAAGACCAAAAGCATCGAACTCCCTTTCAAGCCCTTTCAAGCCCGTAATCCGCCTTCCGTTTACCGTTTACCGTTTACCGTTTACCGTTTACCGTTTCTCACATCTCTTGCATTTCCAAGTTGCTCACGCACGGTTCACGGTCATGCGGATAATAGCCCAGGGCCAACGATTCTCACAAAATCCCAAATTCCACGATGACCCGGCTCGTGATTTCCTGCCGCGGCGGCGTGATTTCCGTCACGGCCGCGCTGCCGTCGGTGCCCATCGCTTTATAGAGAGCGCCGCCGTAATCATTCGTTCCCGTTTCCGTAATCGTGACAGAGCGCACCTCACCCAGCGTGCAGCCGAGACCGGCCGCAATGACTTCCGCGCGTTTCTTGGCTGCCGCGACCGCACGGGACACCGATTGTGCCCGGAATTTCGCCGCTTCGGAATACGAAAATTCCACACCATCGACCGATGTCGCGCCCGCTTTAATCGCTGCATCCGCCACAGCCCCCGCGCGCGAAATATCCGACAACCGGACGCGAAGCGTATTTCTTACCGTATATCCTTTTTTCTTCCCACTGGATTGATACAAAGAGTACCCCGCCGTCGAAATGCGATTTTGCGGGACGCCTGCCGCCGACAAAGCCGACAACACCCGCTCGGCGCGCGCCGCATTGGCAGCCGACGCTTTCGACGCCGTCTCCGCTTCTCCCTCCGTCACAATAGAAAGCACGGCCGTATCCGCCGTTTCCGTCACCGTGCCGACGCCCTCCGCCGAAATTTTTCGCACCGTGTCCGCATCCGGCACGCCGTACGTCACCGAAAGTCCGGCCGAGACGCGCTCCTCGCCCGCCAACATCTGCGTCGCCGTATCCGCTTCCGCATTCGCCGCCCGCGCCAGCATCACCGCATGAAAGCGAGGGCTCACATCGGACGCGTCCTCCGCCGCCAGCACCATCCCCTTGGACAGTCCGAGCTGCTCGGCCGCCGCCGTCGCTTTTTCGCTTGCGTCCGCCGCCGCTGCCCGATACGCTTCATCCTCATACGGCGTCCGATTCTCCGTCAAGAAACGAATCCCCGCGACCCGATCCGCCCCGTTTCGCGTCGCCGCATCCACGACCGCGCCGGCCCGCGCCAAATCGAGTACCGTGACGTCAAGCGAACTCTCCGCGATGTACCCGATGAGCTTCCGATTTCCTTTGTCGTCACTTTTGTATTCCGGGGAAACAGAGAAACTTTCCGTCGCAAGCCGAGATGCCTCCGCGCCGGCCGCGATGAGCGCCGTCCGCACTCTTTTCATCCGCGCCGCATTCTCCGCCGCCGCGTCTTCCTCGCTCTTACCGTGCGAAATAATCTCCGCATAAAACGAAAAACAATCCGCCGCTGCCGAGACTTCCCCCTTGCCGGACACGACAATCTCCCGCGTCGCCGCCTCACAAAGCGAACCGCCGCATACCAAGAGTGCCGCCAACATCAAAGCCGCCGTCTTTTTCATTTCCTTTTCTCCTTTCAAGAAATCCATTCACTTGTCTCTATTATACCTATGCAAAGCAAAAAGCGCAGAATCCGTAATCAACTTTTTTGTCAGCCGTAGCCGTAAAAAAATAAAACAGAAATCACCCATGCCCCTCAATTCTCCATTCTGTTCTTTATGCCCTCTTGCAGTCACGCCGCAATATTTGTATACTATAGCAACATAGTCACAATACAAAATCGTGGCGAAAATTTTCCTGTCACGCAAACAAAAAGGAGATGGAATTTTGGATCTTGTCAGTGCTGTCATTGCTTTCCTGAATGTCGGATTCTTTTCCGGCATTGTATCACGCTTCACCGGTGCGAATACGACCATTCTCATCTTGGCCTCGCTTCTCTATTTGGGCGGACGTCCCGTGGAAATCGTCGGGATCATGATGACCTATCTCGTCTTCATGCGCCTCACGATGTACACGCAGCATCACCGTATCGGCTACGGCAATCTTCTCGTTTTCAAAGGATGGAAACTCGCGCTCTTGGCCGTGCTCGTCGTCTTGCTGCTCTTCGTCTATCCTTTCGCAGCCCTCGCGCTCTTCCTCGGTTTCTTCATGACGGAACTCTTGGCGCGCATTTATCGGGATATGGATCCCAAAGACCGTATGCCGCTCCAAACGCTTGCGACATACGCCACTATAGCCGGCGCCATCACGACGGCTTGCTTTGCCGCGACGATGATGATCCCGGAAAATTGGTACTACGGGATTGCCGCGACGGCCATTCTCCTCATTGCCGGTTTCTTCTGGTGGCTGGGCCAAAATCGCAATCGCCTCACTGCCGTATGGGATACCGTCATCTTGGCGACATTTGCGCCGGCCGGGTTCTTCGGCCTCGATCTTTCCGATTGGATGACCGACATGCGGCGAAACGGGAAGCAAACCCTTCTTTCCAAAAATCTGCCTTTCATTTATCTGCCGGCCTTCTACATCGCATTTCTGGCCGGAAATATTCTCTTCGGCATTTTCTCCTTCTCCGGCTTGATTCTGACTTTCTTCTCAGCGCTGGCCGTCCGCCTCTTCGGCTACTACCAAGTCTCCGGCAAAGGCCACATGAATCTCGTCGCCCTCTCCGTCACGATTCTCGCGGCCGTCTGCCTCTGGCTCACGGCACCTACGCCGACAGGCATCAGTGAAGCGATCGACGTCTTCCTCCCCGCCCAGCCGGCTGTGGATCTTTTGAAACTGCTTTGATCCGATTTCCGCCGACCGTTTTCCGTTAACCGAATATAAAAGCTTGCAAAGGCTTGCAAAGGCTCGCAAGGGCTTGATGGACACTTTCGGATCATTCACTTTTGCGCCATCGGAAAGCCAAAGCTTGCAAAAGAGGAACAACCCCTTTCCCCTCATCAAGCTCTATCAAGCTTTATCAGCCGAGCGAAAGTCAGACACGGAAATTTTCGAAAGTTTTTTACGAGCAACAAGCCTTTCAAGTCAATCAAAAAGCGGAGAACTCCACCAAAAGAGTTCTCCGCTTTTTGATTGCTTCTATTTATGCAAAAAACTTCGCCGCGACCGTCACGAGATAGGCCGTATCGCGGATGCCCGCCGTTTCATAGGACGAATGCATCGCCAGCTGCGGAAGGCCGATGTCGACCGCCGGGGGCGCGACGTGCGTCATCGCGATATTACCCAGCGTCGAGCCGCCCGCCTTATCGCTCCGATTCGTATACACTTGGAGCGGCACACCCGCCTCTTCGCAAAGCAGACGGAAATGCGCGGCGCTGTAGCCGTCCGTGCAATATTTCTGCTCCGCATTAAATTTCAGTACGATCCCGCCATTTAGAACCGGGCGATGGACCGCATCCGCCTCCTCCGGCCGATTCGGATGCACGGCATGTGCATTATCGGCGGAAATAAGGAAACTTTTCGCCAGCATCGCCGAAAGCTGTCCCCTCGTCTTCCCCAGCGCTTCGCCAATCCGAAGCAGCGTATCCGACAGGAAAGCCGAGCCTGCGCCCTGCCGCGTCCGGCTGCCGACCTCTTCATTATCGAAAAGCGCAAAGACAGCGATATGTTTCTCCTTTTGCCCCATCGTGAATCCGCGAAATCCGGCGAACGCACATTGCAAATCATCGAGCCTGGGCGTGCTCACAAATTCATCCTCCGCGCCCCAGATCGTTCCCGGCACGAGAGATACGAGCGACAGATCATGCCCCAGAATATCCTCTTTGGCACAACGCGCTTCCGCCGCGATGACATCCATAAAAGAAATTTTTCCATCCGCCAAGCCGTAGAGCGGGAGCAAATCTTTCGCGACATTCCACGCGTGCCCTGCGTTTCCTTTCGGATCCATATGAATGGCCAAAGACGGAATGAGCAAAAGGGGCGTCCCCGTCGCGATAAGGCGCGGCACCACATGATCGCCCTCTCGCACCATGACGCGCCCCGCGATGCCGAGCGGCCGATCCAGCCACGTGTGCATGAGCATCCCGCCGTAGCCCTCGACATTGAGACGCACGTAAAAAGAATCGCGCAGCTCCGGATTCGCTTTGATCCGAAACGTCGGCGAATCACTGTGCGCAGCCAGAATCCGAAAATCCAAAGCACCGCTTTCGGGCACCGCAAAAGCGACGAGCGCACTTCCGTTTCTCGTCACGACATATTTATGCCCCGGCGCAATCTCCCATTCATCCTCCTCGCGAAGCTCCGTCGCCCCATCATACACAAACGCCGTTTTCATCGCTTGCGCAGCGTGAAACGGCGTCGGTGCTTTGGAGATGAAATGGAGAAGGTCGCGCGAAATATCGAAAAACGGGTTCCCTTCCTGCATCGCCATATTTATTTTTTCTTCAGCGCCATCTTCATATTGTAGACGCGCTGCGCCATCTCGCCCCGTTCGCGGACGACCTCATTGGCCGAATCAATCGGAAGCGGATTGAAAGACGTGGAATAATGGAGCTTATCCGTTTTCTGCTCCATATTTTTAATCTGGATTGTGCGCGCCGTCACGTCATACACATAGGTATACTTATTCGTGCCGTTCGGGATCTTCTCCACACCCTCAAACGTGCAAATCTCGTGCCCATTCGTATCGACTTTGATTTCGACACTGGACATGTCGAGCGTCAGCGTATCGCTGTATTTCCATTCCTTAGCGGATGCGGAAACGCAAGCCGCGGAAACGGCCGCCGCTATCCCGAGTGCCATCAAAATTTTCTTCATGAAACCTCTCCCTTCCAGAAGACTTCTCCGAAATTTATCGGAAATTACTGTAACGTCATTATACCACATTTTTGAAAAGAAAAAGAAAAACGCGCCCCTTTATTTCAGCCATTCGGAAAAATCCGGCTCGATGGAAAATTCCCGTCCCGAAAGCGACGCCGGACATCCGTCCGTTTCCGGAAATACAAGCCGTGTCGCCGACAGCGCCTGCGCCGAAAATCCGAGACGGCGCGAAAGCGCGATACTTTCCTTTGTACCGTATTTCCTATCGCCCAAAAGCGGATGGCCGACGGATGCCATATGCACGCGAATCTGGTGCGCGCGCCCCGTCAAAAGCTCTGCCTCGATCTCCGTGACGATGGCGCCGCCGATTGCCGTCTCCGAAAGCCGTCGAAATTTCGTCACTGCCGGCAGCGCCCCCGGTGTCTCATCCGCCACCGCCGCGACCGTATTCGTGCCCGCATCTTTCAAAAGCCAAGCCGAAATGATCCCGGCCGCCTCCATTCGTCCCAAGACCAGCGCGCGATACAGTTTTCGAATCTTTCTCTCCGCAATCCACTCCGAAATTTGCGAAAGCGCCCGCACCGTCTTCCCGCAGACAACGAGCCCCTCCGTATTCCGATCCAGCCGATGACATACCGAAGGTCGCGCGCCCGCCGCCTCACCGACATACAACAAGAGCCAATCATTCAAAGACGACGCGCCCGACCCGTCCCGTTGCGTCAGCATCCCCCGCGGTTTTTTCGCCAACAAAACGTCCGCATCTTCATACACGATGGTAACGGGAAGCGAAATTGCGTCTGTCGCGTGCTCCTCTTTCGGCGCGCTCTCAGAAAACTTGGCAAACGTTTCCTCCGAAAACCAAAAGCGGACCGCATCTCCCGCCTCTAAAATTTCCGTGCCCGTACATTTCTTCCCATTACAATCGATATTCTTCTTGCGCAGCGATTTGTACAAAAATCCCCGCGACGCCTGCGGCAACATTTTCTCCGCAAACCGCAAGAGCCGCTGCCCTTCATTTTTTTCGGAAATGATAAATTCTTTCATCCGTCTCTCCGATCCTGCAAAATTTTTTCTTCATTGTAACATAAAAAAAGCACCTCACGGTGCCGATTCCTCTTCGGAGACAATCCGAACCGATACATCCAAGGTGCCGAGAAGCGCTACGACTTCTCCTTTCGTATCCGCCGTACTGTGAATGCAGCACAGTGCCCGCGTCGGATCGATTGTCGTCAGCGTTCCTAAGTATTCATAACTTTCCAAGATTCGATTCACAAAATTCACGTCATGCGGATCAAGCTCGATGTATACACTGTCCGGTTCCATTTTACACTCCTCGATTTGAAAATATAAAATATTTAGCTTGTCTTTGTGTGTCGGGCGCAAGATTGTTATCAGCCGTTAGCTGTTTGCTGTTAGATTTTGGCATCTCATGGAGATGGAGGCGTCAGGCAATAGACAATCAGACGACAGACTTTATATCGCCGAAGGCGACATCTGCACGACTCATGGTTAATGCCTCCCTGCTTTCCGTCTCAACATACTGTGTGCCGGAATGTCCCGCTCTGTTTCCATCGTCACGCGTTCCTTGGAGTGCGATGCTGCCAAAATTTCTTCACCTTCCGTATTTTTGAGTTTCCCGATCGAAAGGAGAAAGACATCGCCTGCCGGTGTGAGACATTCGACTGTCTCGCCCGCAAAGAAACGGTTTCGCTGCTCGATGACCACCGTGCCGCGCGCCTCGGATTCAAGGACAAGCCCGATAAAATCATAGGGTTGCTCCGGCTGCGACGCCGCATAATTTTGTGCCGTTTCTCCCGGCGCTACCAATGCGAAACCCGTCGTATAAGGGCGGTGAGAGATTTTCTCCAGCTCCGCTGCCCATTCTGGGCGCCATGACCACTCGTTTCCTTCTTCATAATACGCGTCAATCGCCCGACGATACGCCGCCGTGACCGCTGCGACGTAGTACACGCTTTTCATGCGACCCTCAATCTTGAGACTTTCGCAACCGGAGCGAATGAGCGCAGGAATCTCTCCGATGAGGCACAAATCTTTGGAATTGAAAATGTATGTCCCATTTTCATCCTCCGTCACCGGCCAATACTGCCCCGGCCTCGTCTCTTCGACGACTTGATAACGGAAACGACAGGCTTGGATGCATTCGCCGCGATTGGATTGGCGGGTGCCGTTTGAGAAATAATTGGAGAGAAGGCAGCGCCCCGACCAGGAAATACACATCGCGCCGTGCACGAAATATTCGAGCTCGACATCGACTTTCCCTCGGATTTCCGCCATCTCCGCGATGGAAACTTCTCTTGCCAGCACGATGCGCTCGGCACCCAATTGTTTCCAGACCGCCACCGCGGCGCTATTGGCGCAAGACGCCTGCGTGGATACATGAAGAGGCAAATGCGGCGCCGCGTTTCGGGCGATGGAAAATATGCCCAAATCGGATATGATCGCCGCATCGACGCCGATATGCTGCAGAAATCGGAAATATGCATCCAGTCCCGTCAAATCTTCCTCGCGCGGAATGACATTCACCGTGACGTACACCTTTTTTCCGCGTGCGTGCGCAAAGGAAACGGCCTCGCGCATCTCTTCGTCGGTAAAATTTCCGCCGTATGCGCGAAGCCCGAATCGTTTCCCGGCCAAATAGACGGCATCGGCTCCGTAGAGAATCGCCATCCGAAGTTTTTCCGGATTTCCGGCGGGAGCTAAAAGTTCAATCTTTTTCATGTGCGTTTCCTTGAAAATGTTGCGTGATGTGCCTTTTGTCAGGCGCAAGATAGTTATTAGTTATTAGCCTTTAGCTTTTAGCCAAAAACAGTATCGCCTTGTACAAATGAACCGAAGCCCTAGAGACCGTAGTCACACGAGACGGCTGTGAGCACCTTGCAAAGCTCGGCGATGTTCTTTTATAAATGTAAATTCAATGCGCCGCCCCTACCTGATGAGACTGAATCGCATCATTTTGCGCCAAAAGATAAACGCAATATTGATTCATGCTGATGCCCTCTCGTGCGGCGTGCTCAGCCAGACTGCGATGCAAACTTTTCGGCAAACGCAGTTTAAATTGTCCGGAAAATTTTTCGGCAGAAAACGGCTCTCGAATGTCGCATCCGCTTTCCAGCGCCGCCGCAAACCAAGTACGCTTGGCATCTTCCACGCCGGAGAGAGCGTCCTCGATCGTATCGCCGCAAGTCAGACAGCCCGGCAAATCCGGAAACGAAATCAGATAGCCGCCTTCCTCTGTATCTTCCGTAATCTCCATCCGATACGGCAATTTCATATAGTCTTCCAACCGTTTCATCTTTCTTCCTCCTCTACGATCTGCCGCACCATTTCCACGTACACACGCTTGATCGGCTTGTGCTTGGGAATGGTAATCGGAGAATGCCCCTCTTTCCGAAAGACAAAATGACTGCTTCCTCCTCGCGGCGATCGCATTTCATATCCGTAACTCTCCAAGATTCGTTTCAATTCCTCAAATCGCACATCGGAATCCACTTGACGGATTTTGGCAATCAATTTATCCCATTTCGACATTTTGAACCTCTTTTATTATAAATGGTGTCGCATATGGTGTCAATTCGGGAATTCTCTCTCCCCATCCCTATCAGCAGAAAGATTTTCATATCCAACGCCACAAAAGCAAAATAAGAAACAGCCTCGCCCCTCATCTCTCATCTCTTTCATCTCTCCGTTTTTTATCACGGACGCCGGCCAAGGAAAGCAGATCATCGGCCGGGTTCCTTGTTTCTCCCCCATTTCCTCTCCTCAAACCACAGGAAAATAATCGGAATGACCAGGAGCGTAAAGAGCGTGGACGTCAGGAGACCGCCGATGATGACCCAGGCCATGGAGCTTCGGACTTCCGCGCCGGCGGTGAGGGAGAGGGCCGTCGGCAACATCCCGACGATCATCGTGAAAGTCGTCATCAGGATCGGGCGCAAGCGCTGCCGCCCCGCTTCTCGGACAGCGGCCGCGGCCGGCATTCCGTCGCGGTGCATGAGCGTCAGTGTGTAATCCAAAAGCAGCGTCCCGTTTTTCGCGACGACACCGTCCATGACGATGATGCCGATCATGGAATAAATATTGATGGTGTCATTCATGAGAAACAGGAAGAGCAGCGAGCCGATCAGCCCGAAAGGCAGCGAGAACATCCGGATGAAAGACGTTTTCACCGATTCGTAGAGAACGGACAAAATCATGTAAACCAAAATCATACCCATCAAGAGCGCCGAGAGAAGCTCGATCGCGCTTTCCCGCATTCGGTCGGCCTGCCCGGCGAAACGATAGCTCACCGTCTTCGGCCATTCCATTTTCTGCAAATCCGCCGTGACGTCTTCGATAACCGTCGAGAGCGGCCGTCCGCCGATATTCGCCCCAATCGTGACAGAGCGCTGCTTGTCCGTACGATGAATCGTGATCGGTCCCATCTGCTCGGAAAGCGTCGCGACATCGGCGAGGCGCACCGTCCCCTCTTTTGCCTGCAGCGGCACCGCGGCCAAATCCGATTTCTTATAATTCTCCCCGCCGGCGAAATACACATGAATATCCGTGTCGTTTCCGTCATTTTCCGGATCATTCGGCAAGACGCCCGCGCCCGCCCCGGAGAGCGCCGAGGAGAACGTGTCATACAATTCTTTCACCGTGACGCCGTAATGGCGAAGGCGCTCGCGGTCGGGAATGAGCGTGATTTCCGGCAGACCTTCCTGGTACGTCGAGCTGATATCCGTCAACCCGTATGGCCCCGTCTTCAGCTTTTCCCGGACATTTTGCGCGGCGCGAATCAGCTCATCCATATTGTTTCCACGAAGCTCCATGCGAAATTCACCGCCGCCCGTGCCGATACCGCCGCCTGTGCCGGAAACGGACGCCTGATCTTCACGAACGCGCACATCGCCCTCCGTGATCTCGGCCGCCGCAAACGCACGCACATCATCGGCGATTTCCCAAATACTGCGGCTGCGATCCTGCCGATTTTTGAGCTCCACGCGGATGCGCGCACTATTCACCCCGCTGCCGCCGCCCACCATCGCCATGTAATTTTCGACTTCGGGCATCGCGCCGATATACGCCTCCAGCCGCCGCGTCACCGCTTCCGTCCGCTCCACGCCGGCATCCGTCGGCAGCTGAATCATCACATTCATCCCGCTCTCATCCGTCTTCGGCATGTACGCCGTGCCGATAATGCCCGTCGGGACAAAGGAAACGAATAGGAGAAACAGCGCCGTGACCGCAGCGAACAGTTTCTTTTTATGGGAAAACGCCATCTCCAGCCAATACTCATATTCGCGCTGAATCGACGCCTCGATGCGATCGACCGTGCGCCAAATTTTCCGATCCGGAATGACGAGCCCGTTCTTAAAGAAACGCGACGCGAGCATCGGCGTCAACGTAAAGGAAATAAAAAGGGAAAACAGCGACGCGAAGACAATCGTGAGGCCGAATTGCTTGAAAAATTGCCCCGTGAGACTGCTCATGAACGCAATCGGCAAAAACACGACGACATCGCAGAGCGTAATTGCCACCGCCGCCATCCCGATTTCCGTCCGCCCTTCCACCGCGGCACGCGCGGCATCTTCCCCACGCTCCAAATGTTTATGGATATTTTCCAAAACGACAATCGAATCATCGACCAAAATCCCAATGCACAGCGTCATCCCCATGAGCGACATCATGTTAAACGTGAAACCGGCCATGTACATCGCGAAAAACGCCGCAATGAGAGACGCCGGAATCGCGATAATGACGGACGCCGTACTCCGCCAGCCGCGCAGGAAGAAAAAGAGCATGAGCCCCGTCGTCACGAGCCCTTCGGCAAGCGTCCCCAGCGTCCCCGACAGCGCCGTCCGCACATACTCCGAATCGTCGCCGATCACGACAAAGCGATAATCGGGATAATCGCGCCGCAGCTCCTCCAAAATTTCCTTCACGCCGTCCGCCGTGGACACGAGATTCGCATCGCTGTTTTTATAAATGGAAATTCCGATCGCATCCTCGCCATTGATGCGCGCATAGCGGGACACGCGCTCGTCCTGGCGCCGCACCTCCGCGACCGCCGAGAGCGGGATGCGCGTGCCGTCCGCCGCCGTCAGTGTCACGCGGCGAATGTCGTCCGGCGTCGCATATTGCGCATTCAGACGGACTTGCGTCTGCCGCCGATCCGTGTAAGACGAGCCCGCCGGCGCCAAATGATTTTCATTTTTCACCGCATCGACAATGTCCCGCATCGCGATCCCGTAATGCGCCAATTTATCCCGATCGGCCAGAATCGCGATTTCCGTATCGCGCCCGCCCGAAAGCTCCACCTCAGAGACGCCGCCCGCCTTCGTCAGCTCGTTCTTAAACGTATGCTCCGCCACAGAATACATCGTATCCAGCGGATGGGCGCTCATCACAGCGATATCCATGATCGGCGCCGCGTCCATATCCCATTTCTCCACGACGGGATCATCCGCATCCTCCGGCAAGCTGCTCCGAATCGCATTCACCTTCTGCGCCGCATCGATCGCCGCCGCGTCCACATTAGCATCATACGACAATTCGAGCATGACAAAAGCGCGCCCCGTCCGGGAACGCGAATTGATATGCCGGACATCGGAAACGGAAGACAGCGCGTCCTCCACCGGTTTCGTAATCTGCTGCTCGACTGACTCGGCATCCGCGCCGTCATAGCGGACCGACACCACGACAAAAGGCGTATTCACATTCGGGTACAGCTCGACCCCGATCCGCCAATAACTGTACAGCCCCAGCACGATGAAAAAGAGCACAATCATCGTGATCCCGATGGGGTGCGTCACCGAATAACGCGTCAGATTCCACTTACCCATCGATTTGGACCCTGATCCCGTCCGAAAGCCGCGCCGCATTCGTCACCGCGACCGTCTCGCCCGCCGCGACCCCGGACAAAATTTCCACATCCTCATCATTGGAAAGCCCCGTTTTGACCGCCCGTTTCTCGGCGACGCCGTCCGCGGAAATCACATAGACATACAATTTCCCGTTTTCATTGGAAACCGCTTCCTTCGGCACGTACATCGTCCGCACGCGCTGCACACCCTCCACCGCGGCACGCCCGAAAAGCCCCGCGCGAATCGCCTCCCCCGTCTCGGCCAACACGAGCCGGACCCGATACGCACGAGAGCCGCTCTCCAGCGCCGGCGCGACAAAGGAAACGGTCCCCTTCACCGTCTTTCCGATTGATTCCAGCGATACATCCGTTTCCATGCCCTCACGAAGAACAGAAACATCCTGCTCCGCCACGAGGCAATCCAGATACAGGCGACCGGTATCCACGACCGTCAAAAGCGTCTCGCCCGCCGTCGCCCATTCGCCCGCCTCCGCCTTCCGGTACGAGACGATACCGGCCACGGGCGACTTAATCGCCAAATCCTCACGTTCCAGCTCCAGCGCCTCCACCATGTACGCCGCTTTCGCCGCCGCCGCTTCCTTCGCCGCGACCGTCGCCGACACCCCGCCGAGATCCTGATCCTCCAAAGCCGCCAGCACCGCGCCCGCCTCCGTCATCGCACGATACTTTTCATCCCGCTCCTGCAGCGCCACCGCGCCCGCCTCGTACAACGTCTGATAGCGCTCATACGTCGCTTTCGCCGTCTCGAAATTCGTCCGCGCCTTCGCCGTATCCGCCCCGAACGTCGCCCGCGCCGCGACCGCCTCCGCCGACGCCTCCGCACGCTGCGCATGATTTTGCAAAATGGAAACGGACACGTCCCGCGCGTCCTGCCGGATCAAAACCTCCCCGGCCGCGACGACATCCCCCAGCTCGACCTCGACAGACGCAATCCGCCCGGCATACTTGGGAGAAATATCCACCGACGCCCGCGCCACCGTCTCACCGGACAGCACGACACGTTTCTTCATATCCCGCATCACCATTTTCTCCACCCGCACAAGCGGCGCCGCCGGCGGCAAATTTCCCCCTCCGACATTTCGATGCGTATAAAAATAAATCGCGGCCATGGTCAAGAGCAGCAGAACGGCCGCCATCGCATATTTCCTTTGCTTCCCGTCCCAGCCCATCGCTCACCCTCCGCGAATCAACATAAAAATCAGAAACATCCCGTCTCTTCCGACGTATTTTTTCTATTATATACCAAATCCCAGAAAAGCGCCTCCTTTCCCGTCATCCGTCGTCCGCTCACCGCTCACCGATCACCTCACCGATCACCGTTGACCGTTGACCGTCCGTCACATTCCATGAAACGCGACGCTTCTCACGCCGCATTTTATAAAAATCGCGCGAAGCGCCACAACTTAAGCCCTCTTTATCGAAAAAGGTCTTAGATGTGGCGGCCTTCTATAAAAAACTTTTCTCTCACATAGTGCCGTCTATCTCCCGCCCCTACGGGGCACCCTCTTTCAAAGGAGGGCTGATAGGTGGCGGCCTGCGGCCGCATTTTAAAATCGTCGCGAAGCGACACCTGAACTGCTCACTGCTCATTGCTAACTGCTAACTTTCTT
>CAVEFO010000016.1:0-34113 GCA_963615055.1 Lachnospiraceae bacterium | reverse complement strand
TCTTTCTTCCCCGTGGAAGAAAGAGAACGAAACAAGAGAAAGAAGACGCCGCCAGGGTAAAACAGTTAGAAGTTAGGAATTAGCAGTGAGCAGTTATTAAAAGCGGAAGCGCTTCGCGCGAATTTTTCTAAAACCTCATCGCCGCAGATGACGTAGAAACTGCTAACTGCTCACTACTCACTGCTAACTTTTTACTCCCTCCACCTGACGGGCCTTCAGGGCCCGCCAACGGAAAATTTCAAACAGGCGGGCCCCCTTGCGCGTCGCTTGGCTGCTCACAAAAAATCGGAAACAGCGGCCTATAAATTGTAAAAGGCCGCCATTGACAAGAGCCGCGCTTCGGGGCGCGGACCTTTTTGCCAATACGTTTATACCTTATTCGCTTCTTAGGGGCATCGGCGACCGTACATCGGAAGCTCGCTTCCGGGAAGGAAGCTAATCAGTGACGGCTTCGCCGCATTATAAAATGTCGCCAAAGGCGGCACCTGTTCTCAAATCTCAATTCTTTCTTGCAAAAACAAGAAATCCCATGGACAACCAAGGATTCATATGAAAATAGATACGATTTCTCATTTTTTATCCGACGACGGTATTCGTCTTACGGTCTGCGATGCGACGGCAGCGGCGGCTGAGGCGCAGGGGATGCACGCGCTTTCGGAGGCGCGAGCGGCGTTTTTGGGGAAACTTTTTGTCGGCGCGGCGCTTTTGGCGACGGATTTCAAAAATCACGAGGGGATTTCCGTCAAATGGGAGACGGGGAGAGATTTGGGAATATTTCACGTTGATGCGCATGAAGGACGTTTTTTGCGCGGGTATGCGGAGGAGGCGGAGCTTGCGGATGACGCGAAAAAAAACGGTGCGGGGCATCTCTTTGTGACGCGGTATTCGCTGTTGCGCCAGCCGTATACCGGGGCCGTCGATTTGGCGTCGGACGATGTTTCGGAGGGTCTTGCGGCGTATTTGAAAGGGTCCGAGCAGATTCGCGCCGCCGTCCGGATTGATTGGAAAGGGGCGGCGGACGGGAATTGCCGCCGATGCGGAGGATTTCTGGCCGAACTTTTGCCGCAGGGAGAGGAAACGGAATTTGTGCGGCTATTTTCCGATTTGTCGCGCTATGATATGACGGCGGACGGGGAGGCGGAGACGCTTTTGGCGGCGGGCGGCTTCAAGAAACTGGCCGAAAATCCGATTTCCTTTCGCTGTACGTGCGGGGAGGAGCGGATTCGAGACGCTTTGCGATTGCTGCCCGAAAGAGAAAAGGAAGAACTCATCGCGGACGGCGCCGTCGAAAGTACGTGTCGCTATTGCGGAAAGACGTATCGTGTGGCGACGGATTTTTTGAAAGAGAATGGATAGATATTTCGGAAAGAGGAAGGAGAGGGCATGAGCAAAATCGCTTTTATCGGTGGCACCGGCGTGTATGACGCCGGAATTTTTTCGCACGTCACGTCTCATCTCATTGGGACGCCGTATGGGCAGGCCGCGTACACATCCGGATTTTACGACGGGCGCGAGATGATTTTTATGGCGCGGCACGGGGTGCGGCACACGATTCCGCCGCACAAAATCAATTACCGTGCCAATATTTACGCGCTGAAAATGCTGGATGTCTCCGCGATTGTATCGACGACGGCGGTCGGCTCGCTCAATCCGAATTATCGGATGGGAGAATTGGTGCTCTGCGATCAATTCATCGACATGACGAAATCGCGCGAAAATACGTTTTTCGACGGTGAACTTTACGGCGTGGCGCATTTGGATATGACGGAGCCGTTTTGCCGGACGCTTCGGGCAGCGGTCGCGGAAGCGGGCATGGCGGCGGGCGTCATGCTCCATCCGTACGGGACGTATGTCTGCACGGAGGGACCGCGCTTCGAGACACCGGCGGAAATTCACGCATATCGGATGTGGGGCGCGGACGTCGTCGGGATGACTTGCGTGCCGGAATGTGTGCTGGCGCGAGAGGCGGAAATGTGCTACGCGACCGTTTCCATGGTGACGAATATGGCGGCCGGCATTTCCGGAGCGCCGCTCACGCACCAAGAAGTCGTCGATTGCATGAAGAAAAATGTGGAAAGTTTCCGCTGCCTCATTTCCGTCTTGGCGAAAAATTACGATCCGGAAACGCCGTGCGGCTGCCACGATGCGTTGGCGGCCTTCGGAGGATTCCACCTATGAGCCGCGTGAGAGTGCTTTCGTTTACGGGCGAGGCCTTGGTGCTTTTGGATCAGCGGCGGCTCCCTTTGGAAACGGTGTATTTGATGTGTCGGTCGTCTTTGGAAGTCGCCGAGGCGATACGGACGCTGGCCGTGCGCGGGGCGCCTCTCATCGGCGTCGCGGCGGCGTATGCCGTGGTGCTGGCGTTTCGGGAGAGCGCGGGAAACCGGGACACGTTTCAAAAATTGTGCGAGACACTGCGGAATGCGCGGCCGACAGCCGTCAATTTGAGCTGGGCCGTCTCGGAGATGGAGCGGGCGTTTCAAAAAGAGGAAACGGAGGAGGCGCTCCTCGCTCGCGCAAAAGAAATCGAAGCGGAGGACGAGGAAATTTGCCGGAAAATCGGGGAGAACGGCGCGGATTTATTTGCCGGGCGCGAAAATCTGACACTCCTCACACATTGCAACTCCGGGGCGCTCGCGACGGCGGGCATCGGAACGGCGCTCGGCGTCATTTCGACGCTCCACGCGCGCGGCCAAATCGGATGCGTCTACGCCGATGAGACGCGGCCGCTCTTGCAAGGCGCGCGGCTGACGGCGTATGAACTCATGGCGGCGGGCGTTCCCTGCCGTCTCATTTCCGACAATATGGCGGCGTCCGTTCTGCGCGACAAAGGGATTGACGCGGTCATCACCGGCGCGGACCGCATCGCGAAAAACGGCGACACGGCGAATAAGATAGGGACATTCGGTCTTGCTGTCTTGGCGCATCATTTCGGCATTCCGTTTTACATCGCGGCGCCGTTTTCTACGTTTGATTTTTCCATTCAAACGGGCGCGGAGATTCCCATCGAAGAGCGCGACGGGGACGAAGTGCGAAAAATCGGAAACCGCTACATTGCGCCTGCGAATGTCCCCGTGTACAATCCGGCGTTTGATGTGACGCCGGCGTCATTGATTGCCGGGATCATCACGGAAAAAGGGGTGCTGACGCCGCCCTATGAGATTTCCGTTTCCCGATACGAAAGGAGCCTTTTTCATGAATGAATCCATGATTCGCGATATCACGCTTGCCGCCGAAGGAAAGCAACGCATTCGTTGGGTCGAAGCGTTCATGCCCGTGCTGCGGGAGCTGCGGCGCGATTTTGTCTCGAAACAAATTTTTGCCGGGAAAACCATCGTCATGTCCATTCATTTGGAGGCGAAGACGGCGTATCTGGCGCTGACGCTCAAGGCCGGCGGCGCGGATGTCGTCGTGACGGGGAGCAATCCGCTCTCGACGCAGGATCCCATCGCGGCCGCGCTCGTCGCAGAAGGCGTCACGGTCTACGCGTGGCACGGCTGCACGGACGAAGAATACACGATGTTTCTGCATAGAGCGCTCGATCACAAGCCGCATATCATCATCGACGACGGCGGCGATTTGGTGCATTTGCTCCACACGGAGCGCCGGGACGCGAAAGAGCGGCTTTTGGGCGGATCGGAGGAAACGACGACGGGCATTCACCGTCTGCGGAATTTGGAGAAAGCCGGGAAACTGGAATTTCCGATGATTGCCGTGAATGACTCGTATTGCAAATATCTTTTCGACAATCGCTACGGCACGGGCCAGTCGGCGTGGGACGGCATCATTCGCAGCACGAATCTGACGGTCACGGGGAAAACGGCGGTCATTTGCGGCTACGGCTGGTGCGGCAAAGGCTGTGCGATGCGGGCGAAAGGGCTCGGCGCGCGCGTCGTCGTCACGGAAGTCGATCCCATCAAAGCGATTGAGGCGGTCTTCGACGGTTTCACCGTGCTGCCGATGGAAAAAGCGGCGGAAATCGGCGATATTTTTCTGACGGTTACTGGCGACATCGATGTGATTTGCGAGCCGCATTTTTTGAAAATGAAAGACGGCGCCATCTGCGCGAACGCCGGCCATTTCGATGTGGAAGTGTCGCGCAAAGATTTGGAACGGATTTGTACGTCGCATTTTGAAGCGCGGAAAAACATCGAAGGCTATGTGCTGGCCAATGGCAAGACGGTCTATCTCATGGCGGAAGGACGCCTCGTGAATTTGGCGGCGGGCGACGGCCATCCGGCGGAAATCATGGATCTCTCCTTTGCGATGCAAGCGCTTTCAGCCGTGTATTTGACCGAGCACGGCGCGGACATGGAGAAAAAATTGTGGCTCCTGCCGCGCGAGATCGATGACCGAGTCGCGCAAATGAAACTGGCATCTATGGGCGTTTCCATCGATTCTCTGACGGACGTACAAAAAGCCTATTTGGCGCAAGCGTAAAAGGAGGCGCGCATGAAAACTCTCATCAAAGACGTGGCCGTCTACCGCGCGGGGAAGGCTCACGAACATCAAAATATTTTGATTGACGGACAGCGAATCGCGGCGTTTCCTCAAGACGCCCCGACGGAGGGGATCGACGAGATCATCGAAGGAAACAATATGCTCGCGCTGCCGGGTCTCATCGATACGCACACCCATTCGGCCATGATTCTCTTCCGGAGCTACGCGGACGATTTGGCGCTTATGGACTGGCTGCAGACGATGATTTGGCCGGCCGAGGAACATCTGGACGATGACATTGTCTATTGGGGGTCGCTCCACGCCTTTGCGGAAATGATTCGCGGCGGCGCGACGGCTTTCTGCGATATGTATATGTTCGTCGAAGCGACGGCGCGCGCGGCGCAGGATATCGGGATGCGCGGAAACATCGCCCGCGGCCTTGCCGGTGTCGCACCGACGGGAGAAGCGGCGCTTGCCGAAAATATTTCATTTTATAAAAATTGGAACGGCGCGGCGGACGGCCTCATTCACGTCATGTTGGGACCGCACGCCCCGTACACCTGCCCCGCGGATTATCTTCGGAAAGTGCGGGACGCGGCGCTCACACACGGGATTCCGATTCATATTCACCTGTCGGAAACGAAAGGGGAGGTCGAGACTTGCATTGCCCGCCACGGCGTGACGCCCATTCGTCACATGGCCGACATCGGACTTTTCGACGCGCCGACGCTTGCCGCGCATTGCGTGCACGTGACGGACGAAGATATTTCCATTTTGGCGGAGAAACACGTCTGCGTCGCGCACAATCCGGGCAGCAATCTGAAACTCGCCTCCGGTTTCGCGCCCGTCACCAAGATGAGAAAAGCGGGCGTCACCGTCGGCCTCGGCACGGACGGCGCTTCCAGTAACAACAAACTCGATATGTTCGCGGAAATGCGCCTCGCCGCGCTCATCCACAAAGCCAACGAACTCGATCCCTTCGCCGTCACCGCCAAAGACGCGCTCGACATGGCGACAAAAGAAGGCGCGAAATGCTTGGGCTACGACGATTTGGGCGAGCTCGCCGAAGGAAACTTGGCCGACATCATCCTCGTCGACCGCAGCGGCCTCCACTGGCAGCCGACCTTGGACAGCGTGTCCCTTTCCGTCTACGCGGCGAACTCCATGGACGTCGACACCGTCCTTATCAACGGACGCGTCGTCATGCGCAAAAAAGAACTCACGACAATCGATACGGAGAAACTTGCTGCCGAAGTCGCAAGGGTGACGAAAAAATTGTACGCGTTCAAAAATCAATGAGGAAAGAGGGAAGAGAGGCCGGCTGTGGCTTCTCTTTTTTTTGTGGCGTGTGAGATGAGAAGTGGAGCAAGATAGAGATGAGGGGGCCGGTTGTTTTGTGCTGTGCTTTTGCGGCAGGCGCAAGAAAGTTGTTAGTTTTAAGCTGCTAGCCGTTAGTTTTAAGTGACGGCTGCGGCGCATTTTATAAATTTCATACAAAAAATCCGTGTGACGGTTTTCTTTTCGGAGATGTCACACGGATTTTTTTATTTGTTTCTTTGGGACACGGTGCGGAAGAGAGGGCGGAAGGTTTCTTTTTCGGCGGCGCGGCAGACTAGGTAGTAGGTCGCGACGGATTCCGGGTCGGAGATGGGGATGTGGGGGCGGCCGTCGTTTCTGTTTAGGTATTTTTCTGCCTGATCGGTGGTGAAGTATGTCAGGGAGGAGGCTTTGATCAGTTCGTCGAAATTGGTGGCGTCGTCTTGGGTCAGGAAGCGGGAGTCGGGGAGTTTTTCTCGGACGAGATTCCAGAATCCGATTTTGTGAAAAATGAGAATGGGTTCGCCGTTGATATCCGCGAAAGAAAGTGTCTTCCGGTTCTTGTAGCGATGATGGGGCGGGAGGGCGAATTTGAGGCGTTCTTTTCCGCATTCGATGAAATAAAAATCGTCGTTTTCGGGTTTTTGATTCGTCGCGACCAGTTGATATTCGCTTCGGGAAAGGGCGGGGAGAAGTTCGGAAACATCTTTCATTTCGGTGGCGAGTGTCATGTGTGGGAAGGCGTCGGCGATGAGAGGCGTCAGAAACCAGATGGGCGCGGGGGCGCAGACGCCGAGGGAAACAGTGCTGAGCCGCCGATCGAATTCTCGTGCTTTGCCGGGGAGAGCCTCGGCTTCGTCCAAAAGCGTCGTCGCCAGCGTCAAGACGTATCGGCCGGTGTCATTGAGTTCCAATTTGTTTTTGCGGCGGACAAAAAGGCGGATGCCGAGCTCATCTTCCAGCGCCGCCATGTTGCGGGAGAGGGCCGGCTGGGAAAGGTGCAGCTGTTCGGCGGCTTTGAGTAGGGTGCCGGTTTTGGCAAATTCGATGAATTGTTTCAATCGGTATAGCTCAATCATGGGGTCCTCCTTGCAGTATAAATTTCAATTATAGCAGTATACGGGATTGGCAGTGTATTTTTATCAGGCAAGCGGGTAGAATAGGGTAAAACGAAAAGGAAGAAAACTCGAATCGGGGAAATAGCATTATTTTGTATTATATCGGATTCGATTTCTTTTTTCCATGGTTTGGCGCGTAGAAACGCAGGACTCGGAAGATTTGTTTTGTCGGGAGGATGACAGAATGAAGAAGAAAAGAAATGTGTTGGCGATTTTGGCGGCTTGTCTGATTGGGACGGGGACGGCGGCGGCGATGGATACGCCGGTGACTTTGGCGGGGCAGGGGAGTTTCTTTGCCGGCGGGAAGGTCGTGACGGCGCCCGGTGTGTACAAGGACGAGGAGCCGACGAATTTCGACGGGGAAACGCTGCACGGCGATGCCGCGTATGTATTTTGGCAAGAGCCGCTTCCGGCCAAAGAGACGGCGCTGATCTTTTTGCACGGATACGGTCAATCGGGCAAGACGTGGGAGACAACGCCGGACGGGCGAGACGGTTTCCAAAATATTTTCTTGGCGAAAGGGTACAAGACATTCATTGTGGATGAGCCACGGCGGGGACGGGCCGGAAATTCCACGGTGCCGGCCACGCTTTCGGCGACGCCGCAGGATCAGCTTTGGTATGACAATTTCCGTATCGGACGTTGGCCGGAGATTTACGAGAATGTGGCGGTGCCGCGTGATGCGGAGTCGCGGGCGCAATTTTTCTATCAAATGACGCCCGATACCGGAGCGTTTGACGTAGCTTTGGTGGCGGAGGCGATGGTTTCCGTCATGGAAAAAGCGGGTGACGGTGTCTTGGTCACGCATTCGGCGGGCGGCGGCCCGGGATGGCTGGCAGCGGCGCGGTCCGATAAGGTGAAGGGCGTCATAGCGCTGGAACCCGGGACGTTTCCTTTTCCTAAGGGCGAAGTGCCGGAGACGGAAGCGACGATCAGCCCGTTTCCGGCGGCCGGAATGGAGGTCAGTGATGAGGATTTCCGGAAACTTTTGCAGATTCCCATGGTGGTGTATTTCGGCGACAATATTAAGACCGGGAGCGAGCCGGATGTCCATTGGGGGCTGGATAATTGGCGGGTGCGGCTGAATTTGGCCAAGAAGTGGGAAGCGGTCATGAAGCGGCACGGTGGCGACGTCGAGGTCGTGTACCTGCCGGATATCGGGATTCGGGGAAATACGCATTTCCTGATGGCGGATTTGAATAATAAGGATGTGGCCGATGTGATGGATCGGTGGATGCAAGAAAAAGGTTTGGCGAAACAGGGAGGCATAAAGACAATGGATTTTGAAAAGCAAGCGGCGACCGGAAACGGGAATCCTTTCGGGCTGGTGTACGGAAACGCGTTGACGGAAAATGTGCCGGGAAGGGTGCAAATCCGGCCGGTCGCGTATGAAGTGGATGGAATCCGCGTGGCGGCGAATTTGTATTTGCCGGCGGATTACGAAGAAACGAGCGAGAAGCGCTATGCGGCGGTGACGGTCGCGCATCCGAACGGCGGCAGCAAGGAGCAGGTGGCCGGGTTGTATGCCCAGCGTCTGGCGGAGCTCGGCTATATCGCGCTGGCCTGCGACGCGCGCTATCAGGGAGCGAGCGGGGGAGAGCCGCGGCTGCGGGATTATCCGGCGAATCGCATCGAGGATATCAGCGGCATGGTGGATTATCTTTCGACGCTTCCGAAAGTCGATCCCGAACGCATCGCATCGCTTGGGATTTGCGGCGGGGGCGGCTACACCTTGGCGGCGGCGCAGACGGACAAACGCATCAAAGCGGTCGCCACGCTCTCCATGTTCAATTCCGGCAGGGTGAGACGAAACGGATTTCAGGACGCGGACATTGCGGGCATTCCGACAAGGCTTGCCAAAGCGGCCGATGCCAGAAATAGGGCGCTTCGCGGCGAGATTTTGTACGAAGGATTTTTGCCGCCGCATGCCACGGATGACGAGCTTCGTCAAAAGATGGAGGAGCTTCCGGAAAACACGCTCTACCGGGACGGGATCGAGTATTACGGCCTGTCGCACCGCCACCCGAACGCAACGGGCAGCTATACTACGGAATCTTTTATGAAACTGATGGCTTTTGATGTGGAGGATCGGATGGATCTCATCAATCAGCCGCTTCTCATGTTGGCCGGAGAAAAGGCGGACACGCTCTACATGACGGAGGCCGCATACGAAAAGGCCATCGGCACGAAGAAAAAGGAACTGGTCTTAATTCCGGGCGCCAGTCACATTCGGACGTACTGGGTCCCGGAATACGTGGACAAGGCCGTCGAGGCGCTCAAAGTTTTCTTCGGTGACAATTTGTAAGACGCTGTCTCCGCTTTCCGTTATCCGTTTACCGTTTACCGTTATCCGTTAACCGAGCATGAGAAATCATGTGCGTCATAGAATGTGATGGACGGTTCACGGGGCGCCGTTATCCGTTATCCGTTTACCGCGCATGAGAAATGATGTGATACATAGAATGTGACGGACGGTTCACGGTTCACGGACAACGGACAACGGTCTACGGTTTCTGTAGGCGGCAGAAAGGGAAAAGATAAGAGAAAGGGATGAAAATAATATGCTTAAGCTTCTCATTTGTTTGGTACTTTGTACATCGCTCTGGTCGGTGAACCGGGCGGCGGAACTCGGTGCGTTTCCATTGCCCGTCGGGACGGATGTGTCGAATCGTTTCGTCGGGACGGTGTATCGTCGTGACTTAATTTCAACCGATGATACATACCGCCTGCCGCAGGCCAATGTAATCAGCTTTGAAGCCGGCAGCCACAGCGGTTGGCATACGCACGGCGCCATGACAGTCGTCGGGATTGCCGGGACGGGGCTGTATCAAGAATGGGGGAAAGCGCCTATTTTGATTCGCCCGGGCGACGTGGTGCAAATTCCGGCCGGCGTCAGCCATTTTCACGGCGCGACGAAAAATGCCGCGTTTCAGCAATTCGTCATCTATGACAGCCGGTGGAAAGCACCGGAAGGACTTTCGGCACATGTCGGCCCGCTGGCCGAAGAAGAATACGAAAGGACACCTGCGGCGCAAGGGCGCGACGCGCCGAGAAACGAATTGTCGCGCAGTTTCCTCTTCGGCGATTCGCTGCAAGAATTTGTTTCCCCAAACTTCAATCGGCCGGTGTATGTGGGAAAAATTTTGACCACGCCAAACGCCGCCGGCTCGCCGGAATGGACTTACGTCGCGTTTCCGAAAGGCACCTACAACAAATGGCACAGCCACAAGACGGGGCAAGTCTTGATCGCGATCGACGGCATCGGCCTCCATCAGATCAAGGGCGGCGCCGTGGAAATCCTGCACCCGGGCGACGTCGTCTTCTGCCCGCCGGGCGTGATGCATTGGCACGGCGCCGCGCCCGATAGTTCTTTCGCGCATATCGCCATCAATCCGGAAGACAACCACGATGTCACGTGGGATGATTTTCCGGAAACGGAATACAGAGCGGTAAAATAAAAATTTTTTCAACAAAAAACTCCCGGATTTGACGCCATCGGTATCGAATCCGGGAGTTTCTTATTCTTCTATGGTAAATTCCCACGCGCAGCCGTCGGGCGTTTCCGTCACGTCCGGATAGCAGCTGAGGCAGCGGCAGCGGATGCGGTCGTCAATTGTTTCGGCAAAGCCGCTGTATTCCAAGAGGCCGACGGATTTGCAGGGATGATAGGGCATTCCTTTTCGTTTCCGCGCCGTCTGCACGCGACAATCCAAATTGCGGTAGATGAGCGTATTTCCTGCGTGGATACATTCGTGCCGATTCAAATTTCCATAGAAACGAAAATGTAGCGCTTTCTCCAATCCGTCCAGTCCGGGGCGCGCCGGCAGTTTCAAAAATTCTTTGATGCGCGTCGCCTCAATCACCGTGAAACGCCGCCATGCTTCTTCATCGTGACGGACGGCTTCTGCCATGCCGTACCGGCGCTCGACGGATTGAAACCACACGCCGTCATGCGCCAGCCAATTTTTGGCGTACATCGAGATGAGTGCAATCAGTTCTTCTTTGGAAAGCGATTCCAATGCTTCGTTTTGCATGTCGGCCTCCTTCTAAATTTATCAAATTGCGCAAAGTGCGCACGAGTCAAACCTTCCTTATCGGAGGAAGGTGGCGCGAAGAGACTCCGCATTAGTCCTCTTTCAAAAGAGGGCTTGACCGGCTGTGCCTTTGGCACATTTTGAAATTGTCGCCGAGCTTTGCATGACACTCACAGTCGTCTCGCGTCACTACGTTCCTAAGGCTCCTGTTCGTTGCACAAGGCGACACCGCTTAAAACGAATCGCTGACAGCTTACGTCTAATAGCGATCTTGCGTCTGAGAAAAAGCTGAGCACGCGAATGATTTTACAAACCTTCGCGTTTTGGAATATAATAATACCGACAGTAAATCTAAAATTCACGGAGGAGATAGGATGGAATATATTTCAGCCAGAGAAGCGGCGGAGAAATGGGGGATTTCGCAGCGTCGCGTTGCGAATCTTTGTTCGGAAAAGCGAATTGACAAGGCGGAAATGCTCGGAAATATGTGGGTCATCCCGACGAGTGCGCCGAAACCGACGGATGCAAGATTGTTGCGCTATCAGCAATCGGAAGAGAAAGCGGTTCGTCCGTTTTTGAAATGGGCCGGTGGGAAAGGGCAGCTCCTTTCCGAAATTGAAAAATATTATCCTTTTGAAAAGGGGAATATTACGAAATATGCCGAGCCGTTTGTCGGCGGCGGTGCAGTTCTTTTTGACGTTCTGAGTCGATACACGCCGGATGCCGTGTACATCAGTGATATCAATGGGGCGCTTATCAATGCGTATCGTGCGATTCAAACCGACGTCGAAAATCTCATTGAGACACTTTTGGCGATGCAAACTGAATTTCTTCCTTTGGATACGGAGAAACGAAAAATTTATTATTTGAAACAGCGGGCATGTTTCAATGCATTAAAAGAAACCGGCGACGAAGGGATTTCCACAGAAAGAGCGGCGCTTTTGATATTTCTGAATAAAACCTGCTTCAATGGCTTGTACCGTGTGAATCGAAAAGGATTTTTCAATGTTCCGGTGGGCGCGTATAAAAATCCGCTGATTTGCGATGAAAAGAATCTGCGCGCCGTTTCTGAAAAATTGCAAAATGTCGAAATGGTGTGCGGCGATTATCGGGCATCTGCGGATTTTATCGACGAAAAAACATTTGTCTATTTTGATCCACCATATCGCCCGCTTACTCGGACAGCCGCTTTTACGGCCTATACCGAAAATCTTTTTAATGACGAGGCACAGAAGGAGTTGGCGGATTTTGTCGCCCAAATGAATCGAAAGGGAGCCAAAATTGTCGTCAGCAATTCCGATCCGAAAAATGCCGATGAGGGGGACGAATTTTTTGACACGTTGTATGCGGCGCACCATATCCGGCGCGTGGATGCGACGCGTATGATTAATTGCAACAGTGAGGCCAGAGGAAAAATCAAAGAATTGTTGATATCGAATTTCTAAGGAGGGATGAGGATGGAAATACGGGAAGGGACGCAACGGATAGAGAAGGAAACGAAAAAGGCAATCATAGAATTTGTCTTCACCGATTATATCATTTATGTTTTTCAAGGATCCAGATCCCGATTTGACATTGTGATCCGATACCGGAAAGACGGCAAACGGATTCGCACCCCAAAGCATATTCATTGGGTCGTTGACGTTCTAATGAAAATGCAAGGAAACGAAATATTGACGAAGCAGTATCTGGAAGCCATTCAGAACCATTGGAAGACTTGTGAGCCTCTTGTTGCCAATGATTTTGACGCGCTGAAATCATTGATAGAGACCGGCGAAGAAGAAATTGAGATAGTGCAATATTCGGCGCTCAATGCATTCGGTGAATATGATGTGGAATTTTTGTACGTTTTGATGAAACTGTTGGCCGTGCAGGAAAAGACAAATAGGCCGGATGCGTATATGTTCGGGGAAATTATCGAAGAGCTGCTGGAAACAGATCGAGATATTTTCAAAATTATATCGACAGCGGGTTTCGGCGGAAGAAGGAAGTAATATGGCAGATAGAGATTTTGGCACGTGGCTGTCCAGTTTTCGGGATAGTATTGCCGATTACGGATATTACATCGATTTTGAAAAAGTCCATCGAAACGTGGATGGGATCAGGGTGGAATTGAACATTCTTAATTCTCTTATCGGTGCGCAAAACATCGAAGAGGATTTCAAAGCTTTGATTCGGAAATATCCGGAGACGCTGAAATGCATCCCCCTGCTATTGGCGGTGAGAGCGGGCGAGATAGATTGCCGAGATGAAAACGGCAGCTATCGGTATCAATTTAACTTGAAACAATGTCCGTGCTTCGATCCCGCACAATGCGAACGTTATGTCTATTTTATGGAGCATACGGGTCTTTTCGATTTGCTTCAAAATCACATCATCCATAATCTTGTTGATTATGTGACCGGCGTCGAAACCGGACTTGACTCCAATGGACGTAAGAATCGGGGCGGCCACTTGATGGAAAATTTGGTGGAGGGCTTTATTCAGAAAGCCGGTTTCATAAAGGCTGAGACGTATTTCAAGGAAATGTATATTCACGAAATGACCGAAAAATGGGGCATTGACCTTTCCGCTGTTTCCAATCAAGGCAAAACGGAAAAGCGTTTCGATTTCGTGATCAAAACGCCGACCATGATTTACGGTATCGAAACAAATTTTTACGGCAGCGGCGGCAGCAAACTCAATGAGACAGCCCGCAGCTATAAAACGCTTGCATGGGAAACGGATACCATCGAAGGTTTTACCTTTGTCTGGTTTACGGACGGAAAGGGCTGGATGAGCGCCCGAAATAATTTGGAAGAAACGTTTGATGCGATGGCGCACCTTTACAACATCCGGGATTTGGAGAACGGTATCATCGCAGAGGTTTTCAAATAATGACTAAGAAAATCACAAAATGGGAGCCGGAAGATTTTGAATTGGAAATGACGACGCATTGGTCGTTTCCCAAACGCGGTGACTGGGCGACGCATGACGCCAAGTGGCGCGGGAATTGGTCTCCGTATATTCCGAGAAATATCTTGCTTCGCTATTCGCAAGAAGGTGACATGGTCCTCGATCAATTTGCCGGAGGCGGGACGACGCTTGTCGAAGCCAAATTGCTGAATCGGAATATTATCGGCGTGGACGTCAATGATGTCGCGCTGGCCCGTTGCCGCGAAAAAACAGATTTTGAACATGAAGGCGCAAACGGGAAAGTATACATCCGAAAAGGAGACGCGAGGCATTTGGATTTCATTCCCGATGAAGGCATCGATCTCATTTGCACGCATCCGCCCTATGCCGATATTATCCGATACAGCGAGGATATCGAAGAAGACTTATCTCATCTCAAAGTGAAGGATTTTTTGGCGGAAATGGAAAAGGTCGCCGCAGAAAGCTATCGCGTTCTGAAAAAAGATAAATTCTGTGCCATTCTTATGGGCGACACGCGCCAAAAAGGGCACATGATTCCCATGTCTTTTGAAGTCATGCGCATTTTCGAACACGCCGGATTTCGCCTCAAAGAACTCATCATTAAAGAGCAGCATAACTGCCGCGCGACAGGATATTGGAAAACGAACAGCGTGAAATACAATTTCTTGTTGATTGCGCACGAGTATTTGTTTGTGTTTCGGAAATGAAAAAGGCAGAATTGCGATTTGAGGGGCGTGGGTGTTTCGTGTTTTTATTTTGCGGCGTTCGCGGCGGTGAACGCCGCCAAAAGAAAAGGGCGAATCAGATTCGCCCCTCAATCTTCCATTCTGCTTTTTTCAATTCTGTCTTTTACAGCCCCAAAATTTTCGCGCAGGCTTGGCAGGCCGGGCAATCGCAGTAGCGGGCGCCGGAGGCTTTGTGTTCTTCGGCGTGGGCCAGAAACTCTGCGGCGCCGTCGCCGAAGAGTTCTTTGGCCGCATCGGATTTGGCGAAGGCGAGGAGGCCGTCAATCGGCATGATGTCCGCTTTGGCTTCCGCGATGAGCGCGTCGCAGTCCGCTTCCGTCTTGGCCGATTGCAAGAACGTTTCCGCTGCCTGTTTCGCTTCGGGGCAGGCCGACGGTGCCGCGAGCAAATCTTTTGCGCCGTTTGTGAGTCGTTCCAAAATTTCTGTTTCCATGATGAAAATCTCCTTTCCCAATCAATCGTTTTTTTGCGGAATCGCCGATCAAATCGGAAAATCAGATAAGGATTGAATCGACGTTCCCCAAAGTGATTGTACCACCCCTACGGGAAAAGTACAAATAAAATTTTGAGTGTGGGGAGCCTGTTTCCTCTGTTTCTCACAAAAAAAGACACCGATGTGCCTTGTGCATCGGTGTCTTTTGATTTCTCGGAAATTATTGCAGAGCGGCGACCGCTTCTTGTGCGCGCTGCACATAGAGATCGCGAATGTCTGTATTTTCGCCGAGGCCGTGGATGTAGGCGCTGACGGTGAAGCCTTCTTTCTGCAGAATGCTCTTGTGGGAATCTTCTTCGTCGCCGGCCATGTCGTTATTCGCATGATCGCCCGCGACCATCATGATCGGCATGAGGGTGATGTGTTTGATGCTTTTGGCTTTGAGCTTCGGAATGACGTCTTCCAGATTCGGACGGCCTTCGACGGAGTAGACGTAGACGTTATTCATGCCGAGGTCTTCCAGACGGTCCTGAATGACGGCGTAGTAAGCGTTCGCCGGATGCGGTGTGCCGTGCGCCATGAGAAGGGTCGCATCTTCCGGCCCCATCTGCGGGAGCTGGGAGGAGAGGGCTTTGATGAAGTCCACGACTTGATCGGCTTCGCCTTCCGTGCCTTGGTAGTACATCAGCGGCGTTGCCAGGGAGATTTCTTTGAAATATTTGGCATAGTCTTTGGTGACGATGGCGTCGTAGCCGTATTCGATGCCCGGAATGACGTCCAAGGAAACGACGGCCACGCGGGTGTAGCCTTCGGCTTTCAATTTTTCAAAGGCTTCTTCCGGCGTCAATTTTTTGATGCCTTCTTTGGCCGCGACGCGCTCGATGATGATGTGAGACGTGTAGGCTTCGAAGACGGGGATGTTCGGAAACGTTTTCTGAATGGCGGCTTCCACGGCGTCAATCGTCTTGGCGCGGGAATCGGTAAACGTGGTGCCGAAGGTCATGACGAGGATGGCATCTTTATTTTCGGCCTGCGCGAGAGCCGGGTTTCCGCCGGTCCAAATGCCGACGGTGGTCGCTTCGCGAAGGGCCGGCGTCGTCGGTTTGACTTCGTCGGACAATTCGTAAGCGCCGGCTGTCACGCCGAGCCCGGCGGCGCAAAGCACGGCCATGGAAGCGGAGAGAATGGCTTTTACGGTTTTTTTCATGGTATCACTCCTTGTGACAGAAGAGCTCCGCAATTTTCCCTGCGTTGCGGAACTTAAAAATCGTCGTGAGAAAAGTTCCCACACGTTTATATTAAATCTAAAATAAGATTTGGTCAAGGAATGATGAGGTAAAGCATTTCGAAATTTAACGAAAGAAAAATAAATAAGGAAACGGAGACGGGAAAAACGTGAGGCGGCGTTTTGTCAAAATGACGAGACAGGACAATTTATTTCTTATATTTATATAGCTGTGGTACAATAGAAGACACTCTGAAATAAAATTCAAATAGGCGTTGGGATATATCACATGAAAGTTTTTTCTGAATCGAGGAGCCGCGTCGGGATTGATTTGGGCTCTTCGCAGGTTCGTATTTTTACGGAAGGGCGCACGGTGCTGCAGGAAAACAGCGTCCTGGCCGTGGATAAAACGAACGGAGACATCGTCGCTTTCGGCAGCGCGGCTTTGGTGCGCTACCATTCGGATGCGTTGCGGTATCGATTGGAATGGCCGATCAAAAACGGAATCATCACGGATTACTACACGACGAAGGATATGCTTCATTATTTTATCGAAAAGGCATTGCGGCGCGCCGTTTCCAGTCCGATTGTCGTGCTGTCTCGTCCGTCAACGGTGAGCAGCGTGGTGCGTCATGCGTTGGCGGAAGCGGCGGTTCATGCCGGGGCGCAGCACGTTTTTCTGATCACGTCGGCGGCGGCAGCGGCATTGGGGGCCGGGATGCGACCGAATCGAGATGATGTGCGGCTGTCGGTCGTCATGGGGCGAGACGTCACGGATGTGGGGCTCTTTGCTTGCGGCGGTACGGTCGCCGAAGGATCGATTCCGTTCGGCGGGCACAACATCGATGAAGGCATTCGCTTGTATATGATGGATCGCTATCGGTTGATTTTGGGAAACCGGGAAGCGGAAAACTTAAAAATGGGGATGGCGGTGCCGGCCGGGACGGAAGACGTCGTGCTGACTGTGCGCGGACGGCGTGCGACGGATGGCGTGGAATATGTCGTCGAGTTGTCGGCGGAAGAAGTGTTTGCGATGATTCACGAACTTCTTTCACCGGCTGTTCGACTTTTGAAACGGATTATTCGGCAGGCGAATCCGGAAATGGCGGAGGATATCCTGCAAAGCGGGATTTTGTTTTCCGGCGGGATGGCGCGTCTTTCCGGGCTGGCCGATTGGCTTTCGGCCGAGCTGGGGATTGCGGTAGAAGTCCCGGACGATCCGGATTTGGTCGTGGCGGAGGGGTGCGCGGAAGCGGCGGAGCATGGCAAGCAATATCCGGATTTACTTTCCGGCGATTTCAGCGACATCTGAAGCCGAACGTGAGGCAGACAGAGCGGAGACGGCTGTTTTCGAAGCGTTTGTTTCCCCGAAAATTTTGATAAAAGCGGTCGCACAAAACGGAGGTTTGTTTTGTTTTTCTTCGGAACGCGTAAGATTTTTCTTTTTATCGGCATTTTTGTCTTTATGGGACTTTGCGGTTGGCTTTGGCGTCATCGCGAGGCTGTGCCTTTTGTGTCACAGCCGCTTTCGATTGCCACGGCGCCTTTCACGTATACCGTTTCCCAAGGCGCGTTTGCTTTGCGGACGGGCATCGGGATTATCGATCAAAATTGGAACAACTGGCAGGAACTGGATGCGTTGAAACGAAAGAACGAGGCGCTTTTGGTCGAGCAGACGGCGTACTCCGAGATTTTGGCCGAAAATATCCGTCTGCGGGATTTGGCCGGATTCAAACAGGGTTATAAGCGCTTTACCCTTTTGGGCGCTCATGTCATGGTGCGCGATTACGGCTCGTGGACGGATACGATGATTGTCGACCGCGGAGAAGACAGCGGTATCACGAAATACATGCCCGTCATCGTCCCCAAGGGGCTTGTCGGCTTTGTGAGCGAAGTGTTTCCGGATTCGGCGCGCGTGCAGCTGATTACCGACCCGCGCACGTCCGTCAGTGCTTTGGTGCAGCGTCCGAAGTCTCGGATTATGGCGCTGGTGAAAGGAAACGGCAGTGGGGTCAGAAATTTGGCTTTCACCGGTTTGGCGCGGGAAGCGGATATCGTCAAAGAGGATGTGCTGATTACATCCGGTTTCGGCGGGGTGTATCCGCACGGTCTTTTGATCGGGACTGTCACGGAAGTCGACGATGTGAAAGGCGAAGCCATCCGGAATGCAAAGGTTTTGCCGGCCGCCGATTTTGCGCATTTGGAAGAAGTTTTTATCATCACCAATTCGTTTGAAAAAGATATGCCGCCGGAAATCGATCCGAGCATTCCGCTGAAAGCGCCGCCGATGAATCCGAATGCGGAGCAAGCGGAGGTATCGCAATGAGTCGGCTTGCTTTCGCGGCGATTTGCCTCCTGATTTTTTTGCTGCAAAGCGCTTTCCTGCCGTTTCTTTCAAATGGGGCGTGGATGCCGGATTTGTGGCTTGTGACGGTGGTCATGGCTCTTTTGGCCCATGATCGAATCACCGCGCTCGGCTTTGCTCTCGTCGGGGGCGTGCTCATCGATATCGGGACGGGAAATTTTTTCGGGCTGCACCTGTTTCCCTACGTGTTGGCGCTTTCCGTCATCGCGTTTCATATCCGCGAGAAATATCATCGCCGGATTTTCACGTCGTTTTTTTTCGTCGCCATGGCGTCCTGTCTCTATGTGCCGGCCATGTGGTTTGTGATTTGGATGGCCGGGGGACATATTGTTTTCCTTGATTATGTCTTGTATCGCGGGTTGCCGATGGCCTTGCTGAATGTGGCGGCTGTCTTCTTCGTGCATCCCTTGCTTTGGAGTGTCAAAAAGGATTGGGTGGCGAGATGGTGAAACAAAAACGACTGCCCAATATTTTGCGGCAGCTGGTCCCGAAACAGGAGGAATCCCGCTTCGCGCGGATGCTTTATGCGGCCATTTTTCTTTTGTCGGTGCTGACGATACGTCTCTTTTACGTGCAGATTATCGAAGGGGCGTATTACCGCAGCGAGGCGGACGGCAATCGTATCCGCACGGTGCCGATGCAAGCGCCGCGCGGCAATATGTACGATCGAAACGGCATCCTGATGGCCGGGTCCCGCCAAGTCTACAGCGTCGTCATTCCGTATGAACGGAAATCGAAAGAAATTCCGCTCGATGAACTGTTTCGCATCGGCGATCTGATCGGGCTTCCGGCGGAGATGATTACCAAGAAAATCGAAGACAATAAAAACACATTTTCGCCCGTCGTCTTGAAAACGGATGTGGGGCTGGATGTGCTCTCCGTCATCGAAGAGCAGAAACAGGATTTCCCGGATGTGGAAATTGAAATTCAGCCGCTTCGTTACTATCCGTTTCATGATATCGCGTCCCACGTCTTGGGCTACGTCGGCGAATCGGGGCCGGACGATGTGGACGGGAACGGAAATCCGTATCGGACGACGACGATTGTGGGCCGCGCGGGTCTGGAATACATGTACAATCGGTATCTGGAAGGGACAAACGGGTCGCGCGATGTCGAAGTCAATGCGATGGGACACGCCGTCCGCAATATCGAAGGGATGCCGCGCATTCAGGGGAAGACCATTCACCTCACCATCGATTCGCGCTTGCAGCAAGTCGCGGAGGACGCGATCAAAAAGCAGCTGGAGGTCATGCAGAGCGAAGGCATCGACTCGACAGGCGCTTCCCTCGTGGCCGTCGATCCGAATACCGGCGCCGTCTTGGCAATGGTGAGCTGGCCGGATTTCGATCCGAACAGTTTCAGTGAGGGGATTTCTTCCGACGAATGGAATGCGATTTTGAACAATCCGAATCATCCGCTGGAAAATCGCACCATCACATCCATGTACGCGCCGGGCTCCATTTTCAAAGTCATCACGGGCGCGGTCGGGCTGGAAAGTCAGCTGATCACGCCGGAAGAAATGATTTTCGACACGGGGCGGCATTGGATTATTCCGAAACAGAATGCGCAGGGCGAAGCGTTCGGCTGGGTGAATTTCGATATCGCCATGGCCAAATCCGATAATGTGTATTTCTATGAAGTCGGACGCCGCGTCGGAATCGACCGCTTGTCGCACATGGCGCGCGCTTTCGGTCTGGGGAAAAAGACAGGCATCGATCTTCCCGTCGAATCGGAAGGAAATGTCGCCAGCGAGGAATATAAGAAACAGATTTTCGAAGAAGATTGGTATCTGGGCGAAACGTTCGACGCGGCCATCGGGCAGAGTTACAACCTGATGACGCCGCTGCAGATGACGATGGTGTATGCCGCCATTGCGAACGGCGGTTTCCTGTATCGCCCGTATCTCGTTTTCCGCGTGGACAATCTGGACGGGACGCCGTTTTTGGCGACGGAGCCGCTGCAGACCGGGACGATTCCCGTTTCCCAGACGAATCTGCGCATCATTCAAAATTCGCTTCGCGGCGTCATGGGGCATGAAGGGACGGGCGGGAGCGTTTTTGAACATTATCCGATTCCGATTGCCGGGAAATCCGGGACGGCGGAAACGAATGGGCTGGATAACGGCTGGTTTGTCGCGTATGCGCCTTTTGACAAGCCGGAAATCGTCGTGCTCGTCATGTTTGAGCACGCGGGCTTCGGCAGCAGCTCGGCGGCGCCGGTCGTCAAGACGGTCATGGATGCGTATTTTCGTATCGGCGCGTTTACGGAAAAAGTCACGCCGAAGCAGGAGCCGCCGAAGGAAAAACCGACGACGGTCGATGTTGATGCCAAGAAAGAAGAGGAAGTCCAATGAGCCGAGTGATGGCATTTGTTTCGGGGAAGGGCGGCGTCGGGAAGACGGTCCTTTCGGCGGCGTTCGGCGTCGCGGCGGCGCGGGCCGGGCAGCGCGTCCTTTTGCTGGATTTGGATATGGGCATGGGCAATTTGGATTTGGTGCTGGGCTTGGCGCCGAAATATTCCATGCTGGGGCTTTTGATGGGAAAATGCCGGGAAAAGGATGCGCTGCTGTCCGTCATGCCCGGATTGGATTTTTTGGCGGCGCATTTCAAAAAAGATTGGCGGGATGTCAAAAAATCGGACATTCTTCAAATCTTGAAAGAGTACGCGGATGAGTATGATTGGATGATACTCGATTGTCCGGCCGGTCGCGGAAAGGGCGTGGAATTTGCGGGAGAGGTCGCGGATATTTTGTATTTGGTGATGGGCCCGTCTCTCGCTTCGCTTCGGAGCGCCAAGAAAATAGCGATGAATGGGTCGGAAACGAAGATTCGCGCTTTATATAATGATTTTATAAAAGGAGATGCGATTTCCTTTTCGGAGGCCAGAGACGACACGGCGCGGATTCCGTTCGGCGGTCTGATTCCCCATTCGGATGCCGTGAACGTCTTGGCGCAGCAGGGCCGTCTGGCGGAATATCCGGAACTATCCGCTTTTGCGCAAGCGATTCAAATGGCGATGGGGGCTGCGGATGCCGGCGAATTTCTTTCGGAAGAGGCGTTTCGGCCGCTTTCGGAAAGGGAAGAAAGCCGAAAGAATCCGATGGCGCTTTCGGGGCCGTCCCGCTTGCATCGGATGCGTCTCGGCGCGCGGTACGGAAGGAGAGGCAGACGTTGAGCATTACGGATATTCTCAGAAAAATCGACGGGACGCTGCTCTTTGTCCTCTTCGCGCTGGCCGGGATGGGGATGCTCGCGATTGCGTCGGCGACCCATATCAACGATCCCAATGAACCGGATCGATTCTATTTCGTCGTGCGGCAAGGGATTTTCTTTCTGGTCGGATTTTTATCGGCGGTCTATAGTCTGAAATACGATTATCGCTCTTTAATCAAGTACACGAAGGGAATTTATATCGCCAATTTCATTATGCTGGTGGCGGTGTATCTCTTCGGGACCAGCGCACTGGGCGCGCAACGCTGGTTTCAAATCGGACCCATTACGATTCAGCCTTCGGAATTTTCCAAACTGCTCATGATCATTTGCTTGGCGCATTTTTTTTCCTTGCATCGGGATGGGTTTCAGACGTGGAAAAGTTTGGCGGCGCCTATTCTTTTGATGATTCCGCCGGTGGGCCTTATTTTTTTGCAGCCGGATTTGGGGACCAGTATCATTGTGGTCGCCATTTGTATGGGGATGCTGTATTTGGCGGGCCTTTCCCCGAAAATCGCGAAACAATCTTTCTTCGCCGGGATCTTGGTTGCGCCTTTCGTGTGGTTTTTCTTGATGCATGATTACCAAAGAGAGCGGGTCTTGGTGCAATTTTCCCCGGAAATCGACAGCTTGGGCTCCGGGTATCATATCATTCAATCGCAAATTTCCATCGGCAGCGGCGGATTTATCGGAAAAGGATTGTTTGAAGGGACGCAGAATCAGCTGAACTTTTTGCCGGAGAATCACACGGATTTTATTTTTTCCGTGATTGGAGAAGAAATGGGATTCGTCGGCGCGCTGTTTTTGCTGTTTCTGTATTTCCTGCTGCTGTATCGCACCATTGTGATTTCCCGTGTGTCCGGCGATGCCTTCGGAAGTTTTATCGCTTGCGGAATTTTTTCCATGTGGCTGACGGAAATTTTTGTCAATATCGGGATGACCATTCGCGTCATGCCCGTCACGGGGATTCCGCTTCCTTTCATCAGTTACGGCGGAAGCGCGCTCGTCGTCAATCTGCTTTGTTGCGGTCTTTTGATGAATATTTATTGGCGGAAAAAGCGGCAAATGTTTAATTGAGAAATAAAAAGAGTGAGGAGAAAGTGATGAATCGAGTCAGGATCGATCCGGTATGGCTGATGCATATCGAAAAACCGGCGCGCTATATCGGCGGCGAATGGAATAGCGTCGTCAAGGACCACGAGGCGGTCGATGTGCGCGTGGCGCTGGCGTTTCCGGATGTGTACGAAGTCGCCATGAGCCATTTGGGGCTGAAAATCATTTACAGCGTCATCAATAAACGAAATGACGCTTTGGCCGAGCGCGTCTATGCGCCGTGGGTGGATATGGAGGCGCTCATGCGGGAGAGGCGGCTTCCGCTTTTTACGCTGGAAACGAAATGCCCGGTCCGCGATTTTGACGTGCTCGGTTTTACGCTTCCGTATGAAATGTGCTACACGAATGTCCTCAATATGCTTTCGCTTGCCGACATTCCTTTTGACACGGAGGATCGCACGGAGGCGGATCCTTTCGTCATTGCCGGCGGGCCTTGCGTGTACAATGCGGAGCCCGTCGCCGATTTCTTCGATTTGTTTTTTATCGGAGAAGGCGAAGAGATGATGGGCGAATTCATCGAAGTCTTGAAAATGTGGAAACGGGAAGGGCGCCCCGGCGGACGCGCGGAATTTTTGCGCCGCGCCGCGCAGATCAAAGGCGTCTATGTCCCGTCGCTCTATGAGATTTCTTACGATGAGAACGGGCGATTCTTGTCGGCGAAACCCAAAAGCAAAGAGGCGGCGCTTCCGATTGAAAAGCGCATCATCCAAGATATGGACAGCGTCACGGTGGACGACCGGCCGATTTTGCCGCATATCGAAATCGTACACGACCGCGCGGTGCTGGAAATGTTCCGCGGATGCTCGCGCGGCTGCCGTTTCTGCCAAGCGGGGATGATTTATCGGCCCGTGCGGGAGAAATCGGAAGGGCGCCTTCGGGAAATTGCCGCGCAGCTCGTTGCCGGTACGGGATACAATGAAATGTCGCTCATGTCACTTTCCTCGGCCGATTATTCCAAGCTGGGCGAGCTCGTCGATCATTTATTGAATGATTTCAAAGAGAAACGGGTGAGCGTGAGTTTGCCGTCTCTTCGCGTCGACAGCTTTTCCGTCGATATCGCAAAAAAAATTCAACAGGTGCGCAAAAGCGGCCTGACACTCGCGCCGGAAGCCGGGACGCAGCGGATGCGCGACGTGATCAATAAAAACGTCACGGAAGAGGACATCATGTCAGCCTGCGAAAATGCGTTTCAAAACGGCTGGAGCAAGGTGAAACTGTATTTCATGATGGGACTTCCGACGGAAACGGACGAGGATTTGAAAGGAATTGCCGATTTGGCGATGCGGATTCAGGAATTGTACAAAAAAGTCCGCGGTCGCTACGGCGTCAAAATTACGGTCAGCGTCTCCAGTTTCGTCCCCAAACCGTTTACGCCGTTTCAATGGATGGGGCAATGCAGCGTCCCCGAAATTGAGCGGAAACAGCAATATCTGAAATCTTGCTTTGCGGGGAGCCGGATCAAATACGCGTATCACGACGCGAAGACGGGTCTCATCGAAGCCGTTTTGGCCAGAGGGGACCGAAAGTTGTCGCGCGTGCTGGAGCGGGTGTGGAAACGCGGCGGAAAATTTGACAGCTGGACGGAATTTTTCGATTACGACCGCTGGCTGGATGCCTTTGACGATTGCGGCATTTGTCCGGACGATTACTGCGCGCGGGAGCGGGATTTGTATGAGCCGCTGCCGTGGAATCTGATTTCTTGCGGCGTATCCGATGATTTCCTGCGTCGGGAATGGCGCCTTTCGCAAAAAGGAATCACGACGGAGGATTGCCGCCGCCATCCTTGCAACGGTTGTGCGGTTTGCCCGGTGCTGCCCGCGACGCTTGTCGATTATCATAAGGAGAATGAGAGTCATGAGAAGGCTGTTTTTGTCTATCGCGAAAGGTGAGGAGCTCCGCTTTCTCGGCCATCTGGATTTGCTTCGCACGCTGGAGCGCGTCGTCATGCGAAGCGGCCTCGTCGCGACATTTTCCGAAGGATTCAATCCGCATATGCGTATCGCGCTGGATGCGGCGCTCGGCGTCGGCGTGGCCTGCGATCCGCTCTACATGGAGCTGCGGATCGAAAGCGCGGAAACTCTTTTGGAAATCAAAGAGAAATTGGCAGCTGCGTGCCCGCCGGGCATTCGGATTCACACCGTCATCGAAGCGGCGCCGGAATGGCCGAAGCTGATCAATTTTCTGAATGAAGATTGTTATGAAGCGGAAGGGCCGGTCTGCGGATATCTGTCCGAGGCGGAGATTTCCGGGAAACTGTCGGAATTTCACGAGGAAACATCCGTACTCTACGAGCGCGTCACGCCGAAAAAGACGCGGACGATTGACGTCAAGACGCTTTTGACGGCGCCGGTCGAAATGGAAATGACAAAAGAGCGCGCGTATCTCCGCTTTTCGATTCAGCGCACGGCGACGGGAAGCATCCAGCCGCGCGATTTGTGGAAACTCTTTGCCGAGCGCTACGGGATGCCGTGGACGGTAGGAGAATTTGTGTGCAAACGCACGGGCGCCTTTCATTCGGAAAACGGGAAACGGGTGACGCCGCTCGATCCGGATGCGTTTTTGCCGAAAATCGGAGCCAAAGGAAAGCGGGAAACGAAATGAGAGAGATTTTGCTGTCCGTCTATCCGAAAGAGACGCGCCTTGCCGTGTCCGAAAACGGGCGCCTCACCGATTTTGCCGCCGAACGGGAAGACGCGGTAAGTCTGGTCGGTCGCGTATACAAAGGCGTCGTCAAAAACGTCGTGCCGACGGTCAAGGGGCGATTTCTGGATATCGGGATCGGACAAAATGTTTTTTTGCGCGATGCGGACGCGTTGGCGGCGGGGAAATCGTTTCCGACGGAAGGCGCGGCCTGTCTCGTGCAGGTGCTGAAGGACGGGACGGACACGAAAGGCCCGCTCGTCACGATGAAAATATCGTTTCCGTCGCGCCTCGTCGTTTTGCTGGCGGAATCGGATTACATCGGCGTGTCCCGAAAAATCCGAGACGATGCGGAGCGTGCGAGGCTTCGGGGCACGGTAAAAAAAATCGTGCCGCCGGGGCTGGGCGTCATTTTGCGGACAGCGGCCGCGCGGGCGACGCAAGAGGCGCTGGAAGCGGAGCTCTCCCGTCTCGTGACGCTTTGGGAAACGGTACAAAAACGCGCGCGGATACAAAAGGCGCCGGGGCTGATTTGGCGAGACGGCCACCTGGCGGTGCGCGCTCTTCGAGAATATCTGACGGACGACACCGACACGATTGTCACCAATGACGAAGAGACCGCCGCGCTCCTCTCGTCTCTTTTGCGGGAAGAAGGGCGGGCGGCCATTTCTGTTCGTTGCAAAAAAGGAAATCTGTTTCACGCGCACGGTATCGAGGACGACGTGGCGCTTCTCTTTTCGCGCGAAGTGCCGCTGCCGTCCGGCGGAAGCCTTGTCATCGAGCATACGGAAGCGCTGACGGCCGTCGACGTCAATTCCGGCGGATTTCGGCGCGCGGGCATCTCACACGAGGAAGCGGCGTTTCTGGTCAATCTGGAAGCGGCGACGGAGATGGCACGGCAAATTCGGCTGCGCGGGATCGGCGGCATGATTTTGATTGATTTCATCGATATGGAAACGGACGCGCAAAAAGAGGCCGTCGTCGCCGCTCTCCGAAAGGCCGCACAGACCGATCCCGTCAAAACGGTCGTGCTCGGCATGACGCAGCTGGGTCTGGTCGAAATGACGCGGAAACGGACCGGCCGGCGTCTCATCGATCAATACACGGAGCCATGCCCTTTTTGCGGCGGCAGCGGGCGCGTGCCGTCTCTCTCTTCGGTCGTGCTGGCCATTCATCGCGCGCTGGCCCACGAAAAAGGAAAAGGAAACTGGCCGATTGGCATCGAATGTCACCCGGATGTCGCGGACATTCTTTCGGCGCCGGAAGACATGTTTCTGCTGAAATCCATTGCGTGGCGCCCCGTGCGGATTTCGCCAAATGAAACGATGCGCCGGGACGTTTTCAGCCTGCTTCGTGACAGCGAAATGGAGTGAGAGAAGAATGATGAAACTGTTTCAAAATGAAAAAGAATTGGAGGAAGCCATCGGGGACGCACGGGGCCGGATGCTCCTCGCTTTCGTGGCGACTTGGTGCCGCCCGTGTCGCTTGATGATGCCCACCGTCGAAAAGACAGAAAAAGAAACGGAAGACCTCCGCGTCTTTCTCATTGACACGGACGCGATGGAAGATTTTTGCGATCCGTTTTCCATCACGGGCACGCCGACCTACATCCTATTTTGCGACGGCCGGGAGCGGGGACGCATCGTGGGCTATCACGATGAAGAAACTTTCCGTCGGAAATTGCGAAATTTGATGAAAGAGGAAACAAAATCATCTTCCGTTTCGGAATGAGCTGCTTCGGCAGCTTTTTATTTTGCGTTTCTTTGAAAAATTTCAAGACAGTTTTCCGCGGCTGTGGTAGAATAGGGGCGTTACGATTGACGGAGGTGAGAGGATGGAGCAACTGATCGGGTATGCGGAAATGTTTTGGCCTTTCCTTGTATTGGCCTTGATTTTCTATTTCTTTATGTATAAGCCGCAAAAGAAACATGATGAAGAACGCACGAAATTTTTGGCGGCGCTTTCCGTCGGCGACGATGTCGTCACGGCCGGCGGGATTCACGGTGTCGTGAGACTCATTCGCGAGACGTATATTCTCTTGGAAATCGCAGACGGTGTGATCATTCAGATTGAGAAGGCGGCGATTGCCAAGACGCTCGCTTCGGCTTCCGATGACGATGAGGAAGTGGAAATCGTGGAAGAGGTCGTCGAAGTGGAAGAAGATGAGACGGACGACGGGAAGAAACCGGAGAGCGCAAAATGAGTCTGTCCGTGCCGGAGGAAAAGCAAGCGCTGCGCCGCGTCATGCGGGATCGGCAGCGCGCGCTTTCGGCGGCGGAGCGTGCAGAGATGACAGCCGCGCTCACAAAAGCGCTGCGGCGGTTTCCGGCTTACGCAAGGGCGCGGACAATCATGGCGTATCTGGCCCTTTCCGGCGAGGCCGATTTGGACGATTTCATTCGGCGGGCATTGGCGGACGGAAAGGACATATACATTCCGGTGTGCTGTCCGGATTTTCAAATGGAAGCGGGACGGCTTTCGGATATGGAGCATTTTGTGAAAGGGCCGTACGGGCTGCGCGATTTGCCGCCGGGGTACGAGACAGCCGCGCCGGAAGAATTGGATGTGGTGCTCGTCCCGGCCGTCGCGGCGGATATTTCCGGACATCGGCTCGGGCACGGCGCCGGATATTATGACCGATTCCTTTCACGGGTTTCACAAGAAAAACGGGTGGCGGTCGCGTGGGATTTTCAGCTTTTGGAAACGATTCCGCACGAGGCGCATGATTTGTCCATGGGCGCCGTCATCACGGAAAAAAGGAGTATTGTATTTTGAAAGAGAATGAAAAGAAAGCGGCACCGCTCCGCAAGGGCGCATTATTGCGTTTCTTTGTGGTCATTGCCGCCATCATTGCCGTCTTTGCGACCACCATCGGCTGGCTGGCCGGCAGCATTCGGCAGGGGCTCGATCTGCAGGGCGGGACGCACATCGTCATGCAGGCGGAAGACACGGAGCAAAATAAGGTCACGACGGAGGCCGTGAACCAAGTCATCAACATCATGCAAAAGCGCATCAATGAGATGGGGCTCACCGAGCCGATCATTCAGCGCGAAGGCGGAAACCGGATTATCATCGAGCTGCCGGGCGAAAAGGATCCGCAGAAGGCGATTGAAACGATTGGGAAGACGGCCGTCCTCGAATTCAAAAACGAAGAGGGCGAAGTGTGCCTGACGGGCGAAGATTTGAAGGATGCCCGCGAGCAAATGGGGCAGAACAAGAGCCCGGTCGTCGCGCTCCAATTCACGGATGTCGGCGGCGATAAATTCGCGGCGCTGACGTCGGCGAATATCGGGCGGCGCATCGGCATTTATTTGGACGGCGAACTTTTGACGAATCCCGTCGTCAATGATGCCATCACCGGCGGCTCGGCCGTCATCACGGGGCAGCGGACGCTCGACGAAGCGAAGGATCTTGCAATTCTCCTTAGGAGCGGCGCGCTTCCCGTCAAAGTGTCCGTCATGGAAGTCCGGACCGTCGGACCGTCTCTGGGGCAAGACTCCAAAGATAAATCCGTCACGGCTTTCACGATTGGCCTCTCGCTCGTCGTGCTTTTCATGCTGGGGATGTATCGCATGGCCGGCTTTGTCGCCGACGTCGCGCTTCTCGTCTACGTCCTGATTCTGCTCGGCATTCTGTCCGCGCTCCAAGCGACGCTGACACTGCCCAGTATCGCCGGCGTCATCCTCTCCATCGGGATGGCCGTCGACGCGAATATTTTGATTTTCGAACGATTCAAAGAAGAAATCGCGTCCGGAAAGATTTTGCGCTTGGCGATCCAATCCGGTTTCAAGCGCGCTTTCACGACGATTTTCGATGCGAACATGACCGTCATCATCACGTCGGCCATTCTGTTTTTCCTCGGCAGCGGCACCGTCAAAGGCTTTGCGTTTACGCTGGGTCTGGGCGTCGCCGTCAGCATGTTTACAGCCATTACCGTGAGCCGCACCCTCTTGATGCTCCTCATTGATGCTTCCTGGATTCACAATCCGTGGTGGTTTGGCGGAAAGACGGGGTACGACAGATGAGCGGTTTCAATATCATTTCCAAATGGAAAATCTGGTTCACGGCGTCCGGTCTGGCGGTGATTTTGTCCATCGCGGCCATTCTGATGAACGGATTCAATTTCGGCATCGATTTCACGGGCGGCACCATTTTGGATTTGTCATTCGGGCAAAATGTGACCGTCGCCGCCGTGCGCGAAGAATTGAAAGAAGACGGACTGGAAACGAGCGTCATTCAGCTTTCCGGCGACACCTACGAAGAGAGCGGACGAAACGTCATGATTCGCACGAGAAATCTCTCCAGCGAAGAAGCGCAGACGGTCATTATGCACATCGCGGACGGTCTGGGCGAAGTGGAAGTCAATCGCATCGAAACGGTCGGCGCCGTGATCGGCTCGGAAGTCACGCAGCACACGCTTTTGAATGTCGTGCTCAGCATGGCGTTCCTCATCGGCTATATGTCCCTTCGCTTCGAGCATCGCATTGCCATCTCGGCCATCGCGGCGATTTCCCATGATATCTTGATGGTACTCGGCGTTTTCGCCTTCTTCCAACTGGAAATCGACGGCAGTTTCCTTGCGGCCATTCTGACGGTGCTCGGCTATTCCATGAATGAATCCGTTGTTATTTTCGACCGCATTCGCGAAAATTTGCACACGCACAAAAAGACGGACAGCTACGAAGTCTTGGCGAATGATTCCATCCGCCAGACCATCCGCCGCTCCTGCTACACGCTGACGACGACGATGTTTGCCGTCGCGTCGCTCTATTTCTTCGGCGGCGACACGACGAAAAATTTTGCGCTCGTCATGATGATCGGTTTCATCAGCGGCGCCTATTCGTCCATCTGCGTGGCCAGCTCGATCTGGGTGAAATGGCATGAGCACGGAAACAGTATGCGCAACGCCCGCTCGTCCAAAAAATCGGAAACGGAAGAGGAACCGGCGTAACATTTTCAAAAAACTTCGAGTCTTCGGATTCGGAGTTTTTTTGTGCGCTTTTTTGGCGGAAACGGAGCGGCGGCGCGTTTCGGGTATCGCCATCCATGCCGAAGAAGTATCGGCGGCGCGTTGCGAAAATCCGTCCGATTCGATATAATAGCGGAAACGAAATGTTTCTCTTCGGGGCAAGGTGCAAATCCTTACCGGCGGTGATGGGAGAAATCCCTAAGCCCGCGAACGCTTCCCCAAAAAGCGCCGATCCGGTGTGAATCCGGAGCCGACGGTGAATCGGAATCAGTGGTTCCGCAAGGAAGCGCCGGTTCAATCGTTATCTGATTTTGCGAGAAGCATCATGGGGCAAGACAAGGAAAAAGGCGACGCGAATAGTGAATGCTATTGAAGGAGCCTTTTGACGCAGGATTGCGCCATGATGCCGCAAAACCAGATTCTTCGATTGAATCGGTGCTTCCGTAAGTCCGGATGATAGGAGAGTTGATTTGTGATGGAAACCGCCCCCGGAGAGTGTTGCACTTTGCGGGAGGTGGTTTTTTGTTTTCCGATGAAGATATCGGGTACATGACGCGGGCGCTGGAGCTGGCGTCGCGCGGGCGGGGACTGACGCGGCCGAATCCGATGGTCGGGGCCGTACTCGTCAAGAACGGACGCATCGTGGGAGAGGGCTGGCATCAAAAATTCGGCGCGCCGCACGCTGAGATCGAAGCGCTCGAGCATTGTCGTATCAGCCCGAAAGGCGCGACGCTCTATGTGACGCTGGAGCCGTGCGCGCATTACGGCAAGACGCCGCCCTGTGCCAAGCGTCTCATCGAGGAGGGCATCGGGCGCGTCGTCTGCGCGATGATCGATCCGAATCCGCTCGTGTCGGGGAAAGGCATCGCGGCGCTCGAAGCGGCCGGGATTCCCGTGACGGTCGGCGTGCTGGAGACGAAAGCGCGGCGGCTCAATGAAGCTTTCATCAAATACATCACGGAGCGCAAACCTTTCGTGACGTACAAAACGGCCATGTCCCTCGACGGGCGCACGGCTTGCCGCACGGGCGACTCGAAATGGATTTCCTCCGACGTCTCGCGGGCGGATGCCAGAAGGCTCCGCGGGGAAACGGCGGGCATTCTGGTCGGGATCGGCACGATTTTGGCCGATGATCCCAAGCTCACGGCGCGGACAGCCGGCCTTGCGGATCCCGTGCGCATCGTCGCCGACAGCCGGCTTCGGATTCCTCTGACGGCGCAAATTTTGCAAGAGCCGGGGCGCACGATCATTTTGACGACATCGGCGGCGCCGCGCGAGAAACGGATCGAACTGCAAAATCGCGGTGTCGACATCATTATCGCCGACACTGGCAGCGGCGAAGTGGATCTCTCCATGGCGATGACGGGGCTTGCGATGAGCGAGATTGATTCCGTGCTCTTGGAAGGCGGCGCGACCCTTGCGGAAGCGGCCTTTCGCGCCGGGATCGTCGATAAAATGATTGCCTACATCGCCCCCGTTTTAATCGGCGGAAAAGACGCGCCCGGCGTCCTGGCCGGCATCGGAGCGGAGACGATGGCGGGCGCCGCGCGCCTCTGTGACATGACCTACGAAAAAAGCGGGCCGGACATCAAAGTGACGGCCTATGTGGCGCGGGAGAAACGACATGTTCACGGGGATCATTGAAGAAATCGGGACCATCGCGGCGATTCGACACGGAAACCAATCGATCGCGCTCACCGTTTCCTGTCATAAAGTCATAGAAGGGACGAAGATAGGGGACAGCATCGCGACCGGCGGCGTGTGCCTCACCGTGACAAGCCTTTCGGAGACGGGATTTACCGCCGACGTGACGCCGGAAACGCTGCGGCGCACCGCCTTTTCCGTCTGCCCCGTCGGGATGCGCGTCAATCTGGAGCGGGCGCTCACCCTCTCCTCGCGCCTCGGCGGTCATCTCGTCTCCGGCCACATCGACGGCACGGGCCGCATCGTCGAAAAAAGAACGGTCGGCAATTCGGTGGAAATTTCCGTTTCCGCCGATAGCGACCTGATGAAATACATTTTGGAAAAAGGATCGGTCGCGATAGACGGCGTGAGCCTGACCGTCGCCAAACGCGAGACGGGGCGTTTCACCGTTTCCGTCATTCCGACGACAGCCGCCGAGACGACCGTTTCGGAGCGCCGTATCGGCGACCTTGTCAATCTCGAATGTGATATGGTCGGGAAATATATCGAACAATTTTTGAAAGAGGCGGACGGCGGACTTTCCGTCGAAAAACTGAGGACACTTTTATAAGGAGGCTGCATGGAATTTCAATACGATCCCGTCGAAGACATTGTCGCGGAGCTCAAAAAAGGACACATCGTCATCATGCAGGACGCGGAATCGCGCGAGAATGAGGGCGATTACATTTGCGCGGCGGATTTTGCGACGACGGAAAACATGAATCGGATGGCCGTGGAGGCGCGCGGCGTCATTTGTATGCCGATGGATGGCGCGCTGGCCGATAAATTGTACTTGGGGCCGATGATTCGAAGAAATACGGACAACCACCAGACCGCGTTTCTCGAATCCATCGACCATGTGGAAACGGGGACGGGGGTCTCGGCGGCCGAGCGGGCGCTCACGTGTCGAAAAGCCGTCGAAGCGGACGCCAAACCCGAAGATTTCCGGCGCCCCGGCCATCTCTTCCCGCTGCGCGCAAGGAAATGGGGCGTGCTGGAGCGGCCGGGCCACACGGAAGCGACCGTCGATCTCTGTCGGTTGGCCGGCCTTTCGCCCGCCGGACTTTGCTGCGAAATCATGAACGCCGACGGCACGATGGCGCGGAAACCGGAACTTTTTGCGCTGGCGCGTGAAAAAGGAATGAAGATCGGAAATATCCAAGATTTGATTTCCTATCGGAAGAAACATGAGAAACTCGTCGACCGCGTCGCGGAGGCACGGCTTCCCACGCGCTACGGCGAATTCAAAATCATCGGCTACATCAATCGGCTGAACGGGGAGCACCACGTCGCGCTCGTCATGGGCGATATCGAGGGCGGCGCCCCCGTCCTGACGCGCGTCCATTCCGAATGTCTCACGGGCGATTGTTTCGGCTCGCTTCGCTGCGATTGCGGCGAGCAATTTGACGCGGCGATGAAAGAAATCGCAGCGGAGGGGCGCGGCGTCATGATTTACCTGCGCCAAGAAGGACGCGGCATCGGTCTCATCAATAAAATTCGCGCCTACGCGCTGCAAGACAAAGGCTACGACACTGTCGAGGCCAATCTGGCGCTCGGCTTTGCGGCCGATCTCCGCGACTATATGGTCGGCGCACAAATGCTGCGCGATCTCGGCGTCACGGACATTCGCCTCTTGACGAACAATCCCGACAAAATTGACGAAGTCGCCGATTACGGCATCCACATCACCGAGCGCGTGCCGATTCAAATGAAAGCCGGCAAAGAAGACGCCGCCTATCTCAAGACGAAAAAAGAAAAAATGGGGCACATGCTCGATTGAAGGGTTGCGGGAAAATGGGTTCATTTTCTCGTAATATTTCTTCGTTCCATCAACGGGGGTGCTAGCCCGCAGAACTCCTGTCGTTTTTCATTCTCTTTCTTCCCCGTGGAAGAAAGAGAACGAAA
>CAVEFO010000015.1:0-34705 GCA_963615055.1 Lachnospiraceae bacterium | reverse complement strand
TAGTCTATCACATCAAATTTTCTTTGTCAAATACTTTTTTGAAAAATTTCGGAAAATAATTTCCTCTTCAACCGCAAAGCGGCTTCCTGCGGACAGTTCGCACTCATAACGGCGGAAACAACGGCGATGCCCGCAATGCCGCTGCCGGCCAGTTTCTGTATATTCTCCTCGCCGATCCCGCCGATAGCGACGACGGGAATACGGACAACGGCGCAAATCTTTTTTAATGTTTCTATGGAAACGGATTCCGCATCCGGCTTGGTGTCTGTCGGGAAAACGGCGCCGACGCCCAAATAATCCGCACCGTCTTGTTCCGCTTGTTTCGCTTCTTCGACGGTGTGCGCCGAAACGCCCAAAATTTTATCTGCCGGAAGCCATTTCCGTGCAACTGCTGCAGGCAAATCGGATTGGCCGATGTGAAGGCCCGCCGCATCCGTCGCCAAACAGATATCCAAGCGATCATTGATGATAAGCGGCACGCAGCCGGCATCGGTCAATGTTTTCAAAAGACGGGCGCGCTCAAAAAACACCCTCGAATCTGCCGTTTTTTCGCGAAGCTGTACCATGGTGACGCCGCCCGAAAGGGCCGCTTCGACGATACCGGGGACCGCTTTCCCCGCGCCGGGATCGGTCACCAGATACAGTGTCGGATCAAATCTCCCACACATCGTAATTCGCTCCTTCGGCAAGCATGTCCGGCGTCATGTGGCCGGCGGCATCGAGCAGCGCGTTTCGGAAACTTCCGAGGCCGACAGAGCCCGCCGTTTTTTCGGCAATGTCGCCGCAAAGTCCCATGAAAATCATGCCGGCGAACGCCGCTTGCCACAGATTTCCCGGATTGGCGCCGCAAAAAGCGCCCAGCACGGACGTTTCCATGCATCCCGTCCCGGTGATGCGACTCATACGCGGGCAGCCGTTTCGGACAGTGGCGACGCGATGCCCGTCGGTCACCATGTCCACTGCGCCGCTCACTGCCGTCACGCAGTGATGCGTATCGGAAACGCTGCGCGCCAAGGCTGCGATATCGGCATCGGCATCTTCCGCCGCGGCATCGACACCCTTCGTATGGGCATTTTCCCCGGAAACGGCAGCGATTTCGGAAACATTTCCCCGAATGACCGCCATTTTGACCTCCGCCAAAATGTTGCACACCGTTTCTTTCCGAAGCGGCGTCGCCCCGCAACCGACGGGATCCAAGATAACGGGAATCCCACGGACATTGGCCGCGCGCCCGGCTGCCAGCATGGCCTCGACGGTCCGGCTATTCAACGTACCGATATTGAGTACCAACGCCTGCGCGATACCGCACATATCGGCGACTTCCGCCGGATCGTCGGCCATGACGGGGGAAGCGCCGACTGCCAGCGTCATATTGGCACAATCATTCACCGTCACATAATTCGTAATGTGATGCACGAGCGGACAAGTCTCCTGCACATGCAGAAGACACGCGGCCAAATCAGTTCGTTTCAGTACGGTTTCTTCGTTCCTCATCGTATTTCTCCGCCAAATTCAAATACTCTTTTGCTTTTGTATCTTTTTCGACCTGCGCGCCCTGTTCGTACAAAAGACTCAGGAAACGACAAGCTCTCGGACTGCCCGCATCGACCGCACGCTGCAAAAGAGACAATCCCAATGTCGGATTTTTGGCCGTGCCGGACCCATCCAGATACATTTGTGCGGCATACACCATCGCATCGGTATCGCCGCCTTCCGCCCCGGCCGTAAAATACTCCAGCGCTTCCTGCAGCTGCCCGGTCCCGTGTGTGCAGCAAATCAGGCCCAGCTGCGTCAAAGCCGGCACGAAGCCGCCGTCCGCCGCCGCACGAAACCAATCTATCGCGCAAGCTTTGGCCGTTTCATCCCGATAAATATCCGGCAAAATCATCATGCCCGCTTCATACGCCGCTTCCGCCGAGCCCAGCGTGTACCCTTGGTCGAACCACGAAAACGCCTCATCATAATTCTGCTTTCGCCCGATGGCTTTCAGACACATCCGCCCCAAATACAGGCAAGCCTCCGCACTGCCGCGCCCGGCCAATGTCTGCAGGCAAGCTTCGGCCGCCGGATTGCGCTCCTCGTAAAAATATTGCGCAAGGCGCATCAATTCCCGCGCCGCTTTGCTGCTGCCTTTCAGCACCGCCGCCATCAAATATTCCTGCGCCTTTTCATAATTCCGAATGGCGAAATAATTTTTCCCCATCGTAAAAAGCTGCGCCACAGATGTTGTTTCCGGCATGTCGTCCCCTCCTTCCGGATCATCAGAATAAGAAAATTTCGTTTCTATTTTACCACATGAAAAAACTCCCCGAAGGGAGCTCTTTCACCAAACTTACCTTATTTATTCTTTTCCAAAAACGCTTTCACGTCTCCGTAACTGACGAAACCGACAAACTGATCCTTCGGCGTGCCGTCTTGGAAATAGATGACCGTCGGCACCGTATCAATCCGGAAACGCTGCGCCAGCTCTTTGTCCTCATCGATATTGATGCCGTAAAACGGAAGCGATTCTTCTTCCGCGGCCGCTTTCGCCATGACCGGCTCCAGCCGACGGCAATACCCGCACCACGGCGCCCCGAACGCCACGACTGCCGCGCCTTTGGCAATCGCGTTTTCAAATACGTCCGTTCCGGTGATTCTTTCGATTTCCATGAAAATTCCTCCCTCCTATACGACTGATATCGGAAACTGGTTTTCTATTCCCGTTTCCTGTATTTCTGTCTTGATTATAGTCGGTATATCGAAAAATGTCAATCTGTCATTACAACTCTAACGAGCCGCCCACCGGGACGACGCAAGCCGAGATGCCGGACGACTCGCAAAGCGCGGCAAATGTTTGCGGATCCTGCGCGATGACCGGCCAAGTATTGTAATGAATCGGAATGGCGTGAGAGGCGCCCAAAAGTTTGGCGGCCGTCGCGGCATCCTCCGGCCCCATCGTGTAATTATCGCCGATGGGAAGAATCGCATAATCAATCGCCGCTTTCTTTCCGATCCAAGCCATATCGCCGAAAAGTCCGGTGTCGCCGGAATAATACACGACCGGCCCATCTGCGAATTGAACCAAAAACCCGCAAGCCACGCCGCCTGCGACGCCCGCGCTGTGCAAAGCCGGCGTCATCGTGACGCTTCCGAAAGAAAGTTTCACCGTGCCGCCGATATTCATCGGATACGCCTTCGGCGCTTTCTCGAAAAGTCCCAATACTTCCGGAATGGCCACGACCGCCGCTCCCGTGTGCGCCGCAATTGAATCGGCGTCTCCGAAATGATCCCCATGCGCATGAGAAAGCAAAATATAATCGCAGCGGACATCCTCTGTCCGAATCGACGCCCCCACATTTCCCGAAAGAAACGGATCGAAAAGCAGCCGCTCCTTCCCCGTGTCAATCAAAAACGCCGCGTGCCCGTAATACTCCAGTTTCATTTTGTGCCCTCCTTTTCAACTTCCGAAAGAAATTTCCGAAACGCTTCATGGGATTTGAACCATTCATACGTCTCGGCCGGTTTTGTCCCATAATTCAAAATCGCCTTGCTTGAAATGATTCTGCCCGTTTCAATCGCGCGCATCACCACTCGGTTGGCGCTGACTTTCAAATCGGCGTCTATATATTTAAGTTTCACATCGTAGCCGGCCGCTACCAGAGGCTTGAGGTATCGCTCAATCAATGGTTTAGCATGATCCCCGGTCGTCTGGATAACGATATTATCTCCTTTGTGACTTCCGGAAAGAAATTCCCGAAACGCTTTATTGGCGATACTCGTACCCTCCCGATGCACCGCATCGTCTAACGCGCCCCCGGTCGCCGCACATTCCGGAATCATGGCTTTGATCATATCCTTATCGAAGACAAACATCCCTTCTTTTTCACTGAAAGATTCCACAAAAGAAGTCTTACCCGAAGCCGGAAGTCCGAATACGATACAAGCTCTGTATTCTTTTTTCACTTTCCCGTCGTAAACATAGCGCCCGTTTTCCGTTTTCCGCGCCGACCCGTTTTGCAGGAAATCTCTGCAAATGGCCGCTCTCAATGCCGCTCTTTCCGGTGTATCGATATCGGCAGTCACCCCGCCGATGGCTTTCGTATTTTCTTCCGAAATACGATCCAACAGCAGCACCACCGGATCTGTTTTTAATTCTTCCACAGATTTTAATTGACCTTGCGACACGTCATTATAAAAGCGCTGCGCTTCAGGCGTCTGAACGGTCAGCTCCACTTCTTTCCCTTGATAATTGATTCCTTTGCTATACAGCGGATTTTTAGGAAACACCGTCTTGCAAGTCTCTTTCGTCTTCCGATACGCTTCTTGATAAGCTTCCGTTTCATCATACCGCAAGGCGTTTTTGGCGGCAGCCGCGAATTGAGCCCGGTCTTTTGTCGCCGTTTCTTCGTTTGCTTTCGCATAAGCTACGGGTGCCGCCGGGACATGTCCCGCCCCTTGGCCAGACGTGGCCTCGGCAAAAAGGCAAGCGGTCAGCGAGAGTCCCAACAGCAACGAAGTCAGAATCGATTTTTTCATCTTCTCAAACTCCTTTGGCTTTCATAATCTCCTAAATTTCCAACAGTATACAAAATATATATCATAAAAGCAAACACACCTTCCCCTAAAAGATCCTATCTGATTGATGCCGCCGATTTCAAAGTCAGGGAAATCGGGCGCAAAAAAAGCGTCGCCGGATTTTCCGTCTCCGGCGACGCTTTGGCTATGCCGCTATCCTATTTCCGTTTCTTTTCCCGTCACAAATCCATGCGATACAATTTTTGATTGCCGATGAGGTAAATGCTGTCACCGTCGGCGCCGACCATGGCGTAGGTGAGGAATTCCAGCCCGAAGCGGCCCAGCTCTTTGCCGTTTGACTTATCGTAGATGGTGTATTCATAGAGCTTCTTGTTGTCTTGTTTCGTGTAGTACGAATTGGCAAAGACGACGAAATGATCGGAAACTGCCGTCCGAGCGCCATTCATGTAGCCGGGAGAAAGCGTCCGTTGGAGTTTCCCTTGCGTATCGAAAATGCTCATCGCCGCCATTTTTTTGCCCTGCTCATTCGTGGCTTCTTTGCCGTCTTTCAAAAGGATACCGCCGGCATAGATGCCCTGCGCATCGGCGCGAATGTTGTAGGTATAAATGTCTTTATTCAGAGCTGTGGCGGAAAGAAGTTCCTTTTTCTCTTGCTTGAAAGTCCCGTTCTCCGCTTTCACCAAATTCACAAAGGAATCTTTGCCGCCGTAAACAAGCTCATAGAGATAGCCGTCTTTACCGGCGTACCAACGCGTGCGCTCGCCCGTGTCTTCCGGATTCGGGCCGCGCTTCACTGCCGTCCCGTCGTAGTAACTCAGGATGTATTTGTTTTTCCCGTTCTCTTGGTATTTTTCCGAGAAATACACGTTTTTTCCGTCTCCGTACACCGGTTCGGCGCCGGCGATGGTGACGAGTTTCTTAAGATCTTTTCCCGTTTCCTTTTGAATCTTCACTTCATAGAGGGCGAAATCCAAGCGTTCGGCGTCCGGATCGCGCATGACGAAATACAGACTCTCGCCCTGCTTGACGAGCCCCGGACGGAAGTGCTGCCCCTTTGCCGCGGACAGGTCGACATCTTTGTATTCATAGAAATACGCAGTGCGATCCCCGTACTTGACGGTCATGGCCGCCGGCGTATCCGTCCGCGGTTTGGATTCGGGAAGGCTGCTCCCGCCGCCACCGCCGGCTCCGCCGCTGCCGCCGCAACCGGAGAAGAGAAACGCCGTCCCTGCTGCCGCCAATGCCAAAAGAATTTTCTTTTTCATTTGTTTCGCCTCCTTGAAAAAAATGGATGCTAATGATGTGATTATTTTTGCGCGCATGGCGTCGGTATCCGTTAGCCGTGAGTTGGAGAAAGCTTGAAGAAGCTTATAAAGGCTTGAAAAGGCTTGAAAAGCACTCACATTCGATTTTCCGCTTTTATCTTAATGCTTGAAAAAGTACAAAAGCACCAACATCAAGCCTTCTCAAGCCATCCGACCAATGCCAAACATGGGAAAGCCCGCAAAAGCACAGAGGCACCAAGCTCAAGCCTTCTCAAGCATCCGACCAATGCCAAACATGAGAAAGGCCCAAAAAGCACCGAAGCACCCCCATCAAGCCTTCTCAAGCCATCCGCCAAAAGCTAATCATGAGAAAGCCCCCAAAAGCATCGAAGCACTCACATCAAGCCTTCTCAAGCTTTCATCTCTATGTGACGGACGGTAAACGGACAACGGTTTACGGACGACGGTTTACGGACGACGGTTCACGGACGACGGACCCAATCCTCAAAACTTACAATTCCATCCGATACAGCTTATTCGTCGTCGCCGACAGGATGAGGATTTGGTTTTTGTCGAGCGTATCCATGCGCGTCCCCGCGAAATCGAGGGTGAATTCACCTATGACTTTTCCGTTCATTTTATCATAGACTTTATACGGATATTTCCCGTCCTTCGCATGTCCCGTCGCAAAGACGATGTAATCGGATGTGATGGCCGTTCCGCCGTAGCCGTCCGAGTAGCCGATATCGTAGCCCCGGTAGAGATATTTCTGGCGGCCCTGCGTCGAAAATTCCGCCACGGCGGTCACTTGTTTCCCGTCGGCGCTCGCGGTGCCTTTGACGTAGATGGACATTTGGCTGGCGCGGATAGCCGACGCACGAATCACATGGCGCAGACTTTGCGAGGAAATGGAAAGATTGCCCTCTTTGGTGAAACGTCCGTGCTCCGATTTTTGCAGCGTGAGCTCCTTCCCGTCCAGCTGATAGACATATTCACGCCGGTCGGCCGCGCCGCGAATCGTATCTCCTCGGTCGCTGAGGTTTCCGGCCTTTTTCACGCTCGTCCCGTTGTACAGGGAAAACGCAGCGCGCGATCCGTCTTTCTGATAGAAATACAAATCGGTGCCGTCGGTGAAAACAGACAATTTCGGCTTATACGCCGGCGCGAGCTGCTTCATCTCCGTCACGGTCTCGCCGTCCGTCTTCAGACTGTACAGGTAGAAATCTTCCGTACCGCTGCCGTTATTTTTCGCGACGAAATAAATGCCCTTGCGGTACACGACGATGTCATTCCCATACGCGCCGTCCATGCCGGAGAGATCCGCGCCTTTGTACTCATAGATGCGGACGGTCTTGTTTCCGCAAGCGGCCGTCATCGTCGGCTCTGCTTTCGGCGCAGCTTTTTCACCGCCTTTGTCGCTGCCGCCGCCGCAGCCGGAAAGGCACAAAGCCGCAAGCAGCGCCGCGAGCGTCCATCCTATTTCCTTTTTCAATGTGTTCGCCTCCTTAATAAAATCAATTCCAATGATGTGATTAAATTTTTGCGCACATCGAACTGCGACCTGTGGGTTTAAAGGCCTGAAGGCTTGAAAAGCTTGAACGGCTTGAAAAAGCACTCACATTCGATTTTCCGCTTTTATCTTAACGCTTGAAAAAGTACAGAAGCACCAAGCTCAAGCCCTTTCAAGCTTTCACCTCCATGTTCGAACGATAACAACCAACGGCCAATGGCTACGGGTCCAAAATAACAATGACGCTCATGACCAATATGAAAATGACAATGACTGTCATCCAGCGATAAGGTGCGTTGAAAACTTCCCCTGTCCGAATCATTTTGAAAATGCCCGGTAAAACATAGAGACGGATATTTTTCGTGATGAGCTGCAAGGACTGATCCGGCAGAATTTCATAGGTAATGGGGAAATTATATTGCACTCTGCGAACAATTAGGCTCCAATAGAGAAAGAGGGGAAGAGACAGGAGTGTATACCAGGCGGCGCCATTACAAAAGGCTAAGCTGTCCCAGTATCCATAGCCCGGCAGCGGATTGAAAAGACGGATGACCATGGCAATGAGCGCCGGTAAAAAGAGCATAAAAAGCACTTCTCCCAGCATGATGATACTTCGACTGCCCGCGTGGAAACGATATCGGACTGCGGTTTCCACTCCGTTTCGTATTTCATAAAAGATAGGAAGGACGCGCGGCTTTTCGGGAATGCCCGCGATTTCCTTTCCCGCGACGATTTTCTTGAATGACTGGTTGTGACGGCCATTGGCAAATACGCTATATACGATCATTCCTATGACAAAACCGGCCAACACAAGATGCCCCAAGATGTCTATGACATCTTGCGTCCAATCAACCATCCAGTAGCACACGGCCGCCATCAGCGCGAGAGAAATGATAGTCGGTTCCACGAGCCAGCGCTTGCTTTTCTCTTGCATATTGACGGACACGGCGACTTTCCCCGTTTCCCCATTCACCGCCGCCATGAGGCTTTCGTTTTTGATGAAATACATCGGAACGAGGACGGGGAGCTCCGAGAGTTCGTCCGGCGCGACCGATACCGCGACGTCATCGTACTCCAGCACCTCTTCGACGATGGGCCGGATGTCGTCCGCCGATTCCGCCGCGATGCGCTCTTCTGTTTTCGCCGCCGACAAATCGCACAGTTTCAATTTATGCCCGGCGATGTAGCCGTGCTCAAAGGGTACGAACGAATCCGGATTGAAAGGCTCCGCGTGATCGAGGACGTCATTGTCCAGCTGCTCGGAGACATTCACCAGTGCATCCGTCACATAGCCGTGAAACGTGTACGCTCGGCTTGTCCGATCCCGCGTCACCTCGCCCCGCACCGCGCCGCGCACCAGACGATACGGCAAATAATACGCCTGCATTTCCGAAAGCGACGTCGTGACGGCCTCGGCCTCCGGCGTCCCCGCATTTTCTTTCGCCCAAGACGTAAGCGCATCCTTTGCCTGCGCCGCCGTGATTTTGAAAGGGAGCACCAATCCCGGGAAATCTTCGGCCACTTCAAATTCCCGCGACACCAGATTCGATCCGCAGAAATCACAATGCGCCGTCCCTTCATTCATCGGCATCAAGACTTCCGCCCCGCACGACGGACAATGCCAGCAAGCCGGCCGCGCCTTCTCGCCCTCGCCGGGCAAAGCCGCGAGCGACTCTTTCGTCTTTCGCTGCTGCAGACTCCGCCACGTCAGCACATGCTCGCGAAACTCCTCGACTCCGGACACCTCGCCGCAAGCCGAGCAGACATACGACTGCTTCTCAATGGAAAATTCCGCCGGCGCTCCGCAATTTTTACAAAAAATACGAAACGGGCTCGTCCCCTCCTTCGGTGCATACAGCATAGCTTCCTCCTTTTCAAAACCGCGTGCCGAAGGAAAGGGAACCAAAATTCCCGCCTCCGCGCGCCTCTCTGAAACAGAGACTCACCGATGAAACCAAAACATTCGACCTCATCTGTGAAATCCAAAGAAACAAAATGCCTCGAGCGCTATAGCTCGTCCAATCGCCGAATCTAGTATCGTACCGGTTTACTTATCTCAAAAACAAATCGTCTTGTGATTTTTTACAGTATATCATGCTTTGAAGTTTTTTCAAAATGATTTTTACAAATTTTTGATTTGGTATCCATCACTTTTACTTTCGGGGGCCAAATCATTATTCGCAATCAGCGGCCGACCGCTATCCGTGGACCGTGAACCGTTGACCATTCGTGGAAAGTTACGAGTCGCATTAAATGCGTGAATATAAGCAGTCAGCGAGCGACATACGACGGCCACGGTCTTATTGCGACAAAGTCACCGCCGATTGAATCCTATCTCCATCACAATGCGATGACGCGCTGCCAAAAAGCAAAATAAAAATCTCGCAGCTTTTCGTCTGCGAGATTTTCTCTTGGTGCCGGAGGTGGGACTTGAACCCACACGATGTTGCCACCGCCAGATTTTGAGTCTGGTGCGTCTGCCATTCCGCCACTCCGGCATGAATCGGCGTATAAAAATATATCATGAATCCGGCGCCGTGTCAAACGTTTTGCGCCAATTTCAAAATATTTTCCGTTTCCGTAAGGCGCGCGCTGTCCGTCTGCGTCCAGAGGAGCGGGGTGAGCGTCGGGTAGCCGCGGAAAATCCAGTAGGTGTCTTCTTCCGTGTCCTCCGTCGGGATGGCTTTCCCGGAAATCCAGTAGCCCGTGCGGTCGGAGGGGTCTTTGAGCGCGCGGATGGCATTTTCGTAATGTTGCAAGCCTTGGCGGACAATTTTGATATCCGAAAGTGAGAGATGATCGCCGCGGGGAATATTCAGATTCAAAAGCCCTTTCCAATGATTTTGCAGGAAATAGAGGCGAATGACATCGGCGGCAAGCGCCGTCGCTTGTTTCAAAAGTTCTTCATCTTTGGCATCTTCCACGGAAACGGCGATTCCCGGAATATTTTGGTAAATGCCTTCCAAAATCCCGGCGACGGTACCGCTGTAGAGGCAATCGGTGCCGACGTTGAAACCGTTGTTCACGCCGGAGACGATGAGATCCGGCGCGTCGTCTTTTAGATAATATTCGAGCGCGATTTTTCCGCAATCGGCCGTCGTGCCGGTGACGGTGAGGACGTCCGTATTCTCCGCGAAGGGCTCCCGTTTCCACATGCGCAAATATTCGTGGAGCGTGAGCGAGCTTGCGCAAGAGCTGCGCGGGCGATGGGGACAGATGACGGTCACGCGGGCAAAAGTCGCCAGCTCTTTCGCCATGGCGCGAATGCCGGGCGCTTCATACCCGTCGTCATTGGTGAGAAAAATGTGCGGCTTATCCATGCGTTTCTTCCTTCCGCGTCAAAGCGGTATCTTGAAATTGGAGACTTCTCGTATGAATCGTGTGGACCCACGCTTTTTTGTGGCGATCCAAGAAACCGAGGAAGGTGACAGGGATCCACGAATACATGAAAATCGGGTACAGGAGCCAATAGAACCAAATTTTGGCCGGCACTTGAATCTGGACGAGCACAATGAGCGGCAAAATGTATTGCAAAAAAGTGATGATGAACCAGAATTGATGCGGCAACAGCCGGTCATTGTAGAGAATGACGGTGAAGCACGGGTGAAAAATATTGATGTACGTCATGATGGCGTAGAAGGTCGAGAGCAGCAGAAAATAATTTTGCGAGAGCTGGATGATGCCGTCCAAAATCATGAGATTTCTTTTGCAAATGCCTTCTTTCAAAAGTTTCGGAATGTATCGCCCCGCACAGTCGAATTGTCCCTGCGCCCAGCGTTTTCGTTGGCGCCACGAGGCCATGAAGGTGAGCGGTTTCTCGTCGTAAATAATGGCGTCGTGTACCCAGCAAGTCCGAATGCCGTAGGTGAGGCATTTCATGGAAAATTCCATGTCTTCGGTGAGACATTCGCAGCCCCAGCCGTATTTCTCGATGATATCCGACGCGATGCACATGCCCGTGCCGCCCAGCGCCGTGGAAAGGCCTAAATTGTATTTCCCGAGATGCCAGAGATGATTGATCGTCCAAAACGCAATGGCAAAGGTGCCGGACACCCATGTGTCGGTCGGATTTTTGGCAGACAAATACCCCTGCAGGACTTTTTGTCCCTTGCAGAGGCGGCTGTTCATTTCTGTCAGAAAATCGAGATGCACCAGGTTGTCCGCATCGAAGACGCAGAAGGCATCGTAATTTTTTTGAAGCGCAAAGATTTTGGGAAACACCCAGTCCATCGCGTAGCCTTTGCCCACGAGTTCTTGATTGAAACGCTCAAAGACGTAGGCACCGTGCTCTTTGGCCAGCGCCGCCGTTCTGTCCGTACAGTTGTCGGCGATGACGTAAATATCATAAAGTTCATCGGGATATTTCAACTGTTTCAAATTGTCCAAAAGCGCGCCCAAGACGGCTTCTTCATTGTGCGCGGGAATGACGACGGCAAATTTATGCCGGGGTGTGAGGATTTTTTTCTCTTTCGGATGCCAAGTCCCGCACACGGCGAGCAGCATATAGTAGATGGTGAAAAACGCCACGATCCACTGTATGGGAATCATCAGATAGTCCAAGGGGGTATTCATGCCAAGTGTCACTCCGAATCTTCGGTTTCCTCATCCACATAGCGACGCATTGCTTTTCTTCTTCTCCGCCGCGCCATTTTGCGACGATTTTGGTAGGTATTCAACATTCCGAACACGATGAAAGCAAAGCAAAGCGCGGCAAACCAGATGGGCCAATGGATAAAAGTGGGCACGATGAAAACGATAAGCGCCGCGCCCAAGGCTTCGATGTGGAGCTGATCGGCCGTCGCGCCTTTATTCGTCGGGTAATGAATTTCACTCACCATGAGATAGGCAATCAAAAGCACCAAAAGCAGCGTCACAACCGGCCACAGCTTCATGCCGGAGAGGATATACCCCGCCGTGATCATGCCGGTCATCGGGCAGGGGAGTCCCTCAAAATAGCCGTGCACTTCATCGCTCTTCACATTGAAACGAGCGAGACGAAACGCGCAGGAAACAGCCAAAAGTGAGCAGGCGATCATGCCGATGAGCCCCAATTCCCGAAGTTCGGACGCATACAAAAGCGCCCCCGGAGCAATGCCGAAGGAAATATCATCACACATGGAATCAAGCTCGACGCCCAAAGGTCCCGTCGTGTGGAGGGCGCGGGCAATGCGTCCGTCCAGAAAATCCGCCACCATGGACACCAAAATGCAGGCCGCCGCATAATCGTAGGCCCCCTCTATCGTCATCAGAATCGACAACGCGCCGAAAAAACCGTTTGTCGCCGTCGCCGCGTTGGCAGCCCATGATTTGTTCACTTTTATTTCAGCCTCCCTATCACACTCGTCCCGCCGGTGACAGTATCACCTTTTTTGACGAAAATCTCGACATCTCCCGGAATATACAGCTCCGTACAAGAACCGAATTTAATCATCCCGTAGAGTTCGCCCTTCCCTATTTCCTCGCCGAGCCGGCTCCACAGCACGACGCGACGCGCCAAGAGACCCGCAATCTGCACGACCAAAATTTGCCGATGTTTCCCGGCAATGCCAATCGCACCGCGCTCATTTTCATACCCGACGCTCGATTCATACGCCGGACGGAAGCGCCCCTGCGTATAGGACATAAAGGAAATTTTTCCCGCCATCGGTGCGCGATTCGTATGCACATTGAAAACGGAGAGGAAAATGGTCACGCGATGGCATTTTTCTCCCAGAAACGAATCTTCCGCGACGCCCTCCGCCACATCCATGACGGTCCCATCGGCCGGCGACACCAAAATGTCGTCACCTTCCGGGATGTCCCGCTTCGGGCAACGGAAAAAATACGCGAAGTAAAGTCCCAACACAAAAGGAACAATCGCGGCATGCGGATGGCCGAAATACGCCAACCCTCCCGCCAACGCCGCGCAGACTGCCAAGAAAGGATAGCTTTCGTGCAAAATGTAGGGCTTTGTGTTGGGATTTCTGACGATTTCCTCCGCCGTGTCCAAATTGTTCCTCCTGAAATTTGTTTTATTTTGAAATTAACGTTTCTTTGTTTCTTTTTGTTTCTTCCACGCTTTGACGGCGCGCATATATTTCGGAAGCGCCATCATACGCCCGATGCGTGACGGCTGCTGCCACAGGCGATACGCCCATTCAAGCCGATGTCGCTGCATCCAGAGCGGGGCGCGTCGCAAATTTCCCGCCATGATGTCGAAAACGCCGCCGACACCGATGGCCAAGACGCCGCCCAGCTGCTCTTTGTGCGCCGAAAGCCAGAGCTCCTGCTTGGGGACGCCCATGCCGACCAAGAGGATTTTCGTCCCGGCCGTGCGAATGTCTCGCAAAATATTTTGTTCTTCCGCTTCATCAAAGAAACCGTCGTGCGTGCCCGCGATGGGAAATCCCGGATGCGCTGCCGCAAAATTCTCCGCCGCTTTTTGGGCCACGCCCGTCGCGCCGCCCAAAAAGTAGACCGGCCAATGCATCTCCGCCGCTTTTGTCAAAAGACGTTTCGATAAATCGGCACCGGTGACACGTTCGGGAAACGGTGTCCCCAAGACGTCTCCCGCCCAGAGGATCCCCGCGCCGTCCGCGACGACCAAATCAGCCTCGGACAGGCAGCGAAAAAGACCTTCGTGCCGCCTTGCCAGCATCAACATTTCCGCATTCGCCGTCAAGATGATGTGCGGCCGTTCCGTTTCCGTCAATCCCTCGCAAAGAGAAACGGTTTCCTCCATCGTAATCGCCGCGATTCGGATGTCCAAGACTTCATGCGCTTGCTTGACTTGCTCGATCATTTGGCGCTGTAATTCGGTGCTTCTTTCGTAATGCTGACATCATGCGGATGGCTTTCGCGAAGACCGGCACCCGTAATCTGGATAAATTGCGTCTTCTCAATCATATCGCGAATTGTCGGCGCGCCGCAATACCCCATGGACGCGCGAAGGCCGCCGATGAGCTGGAAAATGACATCGGAGACATGGCCGCGATACGGAATCTGTCCCTCGATGCCCTCCGGCACCAGTTTCTTGGAATCCTGCTGGAAATAGCGATCCTTCGAGCCCGCATTCATCGCACCCAAAGAGCCCATCCCGCGGTAGGATTTATATGTCTTGCCCTGATAAATAATCGTCTCTCCGGGGCTTTCCTCCGTCCCGGCCAAAAGATTCCCCAGCATGACCGTGGACGCGCCGGCGCCGATGGCCTTCGCAATATCGCCGGAATACTGAATCCCGCCGTCGGCGATAATCGGAATCCCGCGTTTCTCCGCCGCGCGCGCACATTCGTAAATGGCCGTAATCTGCGGCACACCGATCCCCGCAATGACGCGCGTCGTGCAAATAGAGCCGGGGCCGATCCCGACTTTCACCGCGCTGACGCCCGCATCGATCAAAGCCTCCGTCGCCGCTGCCGTCGCGACATTTCCCGCAATCAGCTGCATATGCGGAAACGCTTCGCGCAAATGACGAATTGTGCGGAGCACCCCTTCACTATGGCCGTGCGCCGTATCAATCACGATCACATCGGCTCTCGCATCCAAGAGCGCGCCCGTGCGTTCGATGACATTCGCCGTCGCCCCGACTGCCGCCGCCACCAAAAGACGCCCGTCGCCGTCCTTGGCCGAATTCGGATATTTCCGCATCTTTTCGATGTCTTTAATCGTGACGAGCCCTTTCAGATAGCCGTTTGCATCGACGAGCGGAAGTTTCTCAATGCGATGATCCTGCAGGATGCGCTTCGCTTCCGAAAGCGTCGTGTTTTCCGGCGCCGTAATCAGGCCTTCCTTCGTCATGATTTCCTTGATCGGCTTATCCAAATCCGTCTCGAAACGCATATCGCGATTCGTGATGATGCCGACCAATTTCCCCTCCACCGTGACCGGCACGCCGGAAATGTGGTATTTATTCATCAAATCGTCCGCATCGGAGAGAAGATTGTCCGGTCCCAGCGAAATCGGATCGACAATGACGCCGTGCTCCGAACGCTTGACCTTGTCGACCTCTTTGCACTGCTCATCGATGCTCATATTCTTGTGAATGACGCCGATACCGCCTTCGCGCGCAATCGCAATCGCCATTTCCGACTCCGTGACCGTGTCCATTCCCGCCGACATCACCGGGATATTCAGCTTAATTTCATTCGTCAGCATCGTCGACACATCGACCTCATTCGGCAGCACCTCCGAATGTGCCGGAATGAGCAACACGTCATCAAAAGTCAATCCCTGCTTTCCGAATTTGTCTTCCCTCATCGCAAACCTCCGTCCTTTTGAAATCGCCAATACGCCTGATTTTTTGTACCCAAACAGAACCCCCACCGAAAAGAAAAATCCGACGGAAATCTATCGTCCCTTTCTGCCGTACCCCATGGGGATTTAAATTAGTTTATTATATCATCTTGGATTTTCATATTCAACCGCGCCGATGAAATAAAATCATCCTTTTTTTATGAAATTCCGGAAACGACTCAATGGTAAATCCGCTCGAAAAATTTCCCGCCGAAACGAAGCGACAATTCATTTTTGCAATCGAAACCGGCGGCCACTTCCCGCCTTGCCGCACGCCTCGCTTCCTCCAAAATCGGAAGATCCCGAATGATATCCGCCGCGTGCAAATCGGGAAGCCCGTGCTGATGATAGCCGAAAAATTCTCCGCTGCCACGCAGCAGCAAATCTTTTTCGGAGAGCAAAAAACCGTCCGAGACCTCACACATGACCGAAAGCCGCGTCTTCGTCTGCTCGCTTCTGTTTTCCGTGTACAAAATGCAATACGATTGCGCACGCCCGCGTCCCACGCGCCCGCGAAGCTGATGGAGCTGCGAAAGCCCGAAACGGTCTGCGCCGTATACAAACATAATCGTCGCATTCGGCACATTCACGCCGACCTCAATCACGCTCGTCGCCGCCAAGAGCGAAATCTCCCCGCGCGAAAAACGCTCCATCACCTCCTGCTTTTCTTTGTCCTTCATCCGACCGTGCACCAGTCCGCATTGCTTTTCGGGAAACCGGCGGCACAATTCTTCATACACCTTCGTCGCCGCCGCCAAATCTTGCTTCTCACTCTCCTCCACGAGAGGACAGACCACGTAGACCTGATGCCCCGCATCCATTTCCTTACCGAGGAAACGCAGCACACGCTCCCGCATATCCGGCCCCACCGCATACGTTTTCACCGGATGACGACCGGGCGGCATGCCGCGAATCGCCGACACATCCAAATCGCCGTACACCGAAAGCGCCATCGTCCGCGGAATCGGCGTCGCCGTCATGACCAGCGTATGCGGCGCCGTCCCCTTCGTTTCCAATGCCTCCCGCTGCCGCACCCCGAAACGATGCTGCTCATCTGTGATCACCAGCCCCAAATGCGCGAAAACCACGGGATCCTCAATCAAAGCGTGCGTCCCGATCAAAAGCTCCAGCTCGCCCGCCGCCAAATCTTGCAACACCTGCGCGCGCTCCGCCCCCTTCGTCGCGCCCGTCAAAATCCCCACGCGAATCGGCAAATTTTTGTAAAATTCACAAAACGTCTTATAGTGCTGCCGCGCCAAGACCTCCGTCGGCACCATGAGCGCGGACTGGAAACCGTTTTCCGCCATCTTCGCAATCGCCAGCGCCGCGACCGCCGTCTTCCCGCTGCCGACATCCCCCTGGACGAGCCGCTGCATCGGCACCAGCCCTTCCATGTCGTCTTCGATGTCACGAAACGCGCGCGCCTGATCCGGCGTCAACGTAAACGGCATCGCCCGCCGCACCCGCGCCACCAGCTCGCCCGACGGACTGCACTTGATCCCATGCCGCCCCGCTTCCCGTTTCTTTCTGAGTAGAAATATTCCCGCCTGCATGAAAAACAATTCTTCAAACGCGATCCGCCGCCGCGCCGCCTGCCGCTCTCCGCAATCTTTCGGAAAATGCATTCTCTCATACGCCTCGCGCCGCCCCATGAGCCGATTTGCAATCAAAACGCGCGGCGGCAAATTCTCCGCCAGATCCTCGACACCTGCGAGCGCTGATTTCATGATTTCCTGCATCCGCGAAAGCGAGAGCCCCTCCGTCAGCGGATAGATAGGCACCAATTTGCTGAAATTCGACAAATTCTCCGGCGCGACATGCTCGATGTCCGCATTGGAAATCCGGCATTTCCGATATTGATACTCCAGATGCCCGTAGGCCAAAATCCAGTCTCCGCGCTGAAATTCCGACCGTCGCCAAGGCTGATTGAAATACACGAGCACCACGACGCCCCGCCCGTCCGAAATCGTCACATTCAAAATAGACAGCTGCGGCCGCGGATGCATCTCCCGCACATCAAAAACCTGCCCATGCACCGCCGCGTCCGTATCCAAAGGAAGCGCATCCATCGGTGCTATGCGTGACCAATCCTGATATTTCCGCGGAAAACAGGACAATAAATCCGACACTGTGAAAATTCCCAGCCGCGCCAATTTATCCGCCATCTTGATCCCGACGCCCTTGATCGCCGTCACCTTGTCCGCCAATTTCAATTCTCTCACCTCCAATCAAGGAAACCGTTGTCCGTTGTCCGTTGTCCGTTCTTCCTCTTTCATTTCCCTTTTTCTCTTATTCTATCACACCCAACACAAAAGCCCGCAAGATTTCTCCTACGAGCTTTCTTTCCATCCGCCTCAAAACGGGTGCATGGCGTCATAAAGTTTTGTCACACTTTTATCCGGATTCACGCGGAAAATATATCGACCGAATGTTTCCACGAGGTAGCGCGTGCCTTCTGCCGCTCCCGGCTCCGTCACGGTGATCTCGTAGTAGCGATGCTCGCCCTCCGGCAATCCGAAATAGGGCGCCGCCTCTGTCAAAACAATATCATAATAGCGGCGGTCGCTCCCCTGTAGCGATTCTTCCCAAAAAATCTCTGCTTTCAGAAAAACTTTCGCCACATCTGCCGTCATTTCCTTTTCCGAATCGGTTTCGGCAAGCACATACCGGCCATCCGGCGGCGGCAACAAAATCCCGCTCTTCACGATGGCCGCGCTATCATGCGTTTCAAAAGAAACCGTAAGCCCCGGCGTCCCCAGCGTAAACGCATCCCCTAAAAGCGTGCCCATTTCTCCCTCATACGTCGCGCCGTCTGAGAACTTTTCACCGGAAACAAAAATTGGATAAACGGCGCCCTTTTCATACGATGCTGCATTTTGAAACCCCAGATATTCCGCGCTGCCGATTACGAAATTTCTGGTAAGCGTCCCGTCTGCCGCTTCCTCCGCTTCCAGCTTCCCGCTCACGCGAAGCGCGGGATCATACGGCGGGTCGGCGTAGCGAATCACCGCCTCGGCAAAATCGCCGCGCGGCGTATGATACACCCAAATATTTCCCGTGCGCCCGTCTGATGCGTCCGACAACACATACCGATCCGCCGCCTCCGCGCCAAAAACGGTCGCCGCCAAGACCGCGACGCTCCATATCACCCTCTGCATCCGTTTCACGCCAAACGCCTCCTCTCAAAAAATCTGTTTCCTCAAATTCCATTTGCATTTTCCCTCATCTTACCACATTTCACCGCCGCGGTCACACATTTTCACACAATTGATTTCCACCCGCCTCACCCGCTTTTCGAAAATCCGTCACGCGATGCCTTTTTCTTGCCACTTATCGGAATTTATGATATAGTATCTACGTTGCGAATCAAGATACGTATAAGGAGGTGTGGCAGATGGCCAATTATTGTGAAGCTTGTGGGAAAAAGACCGCTACCGGTATGAATGTATCCCATTCACACTTGAAGACGAAAAGAACCTGGAAACCGAATATCCAAAGAGTGCGCGTCATCGTCGACGGCGAGACGAAAAAAATGAATGTTTGCACTCGTTGCCTTCGTTCCGGGAAAGTCACCCGCGCATAAGACCAACAGCAAAGAGCCGACGCAAGTCGGCTTTTTTGTATGAGAAGAGGAAACTATGAATTTCACGCTCATCTGCCCGAATTGCGGGACGCGCCTCACGCTTTTCGACAGCCAAATCAAAGCGAAAAAAGGCGCCGTCCGCTGCACGCGCTGCGGCAATCGGGTGCGCTATGATTTGACGAAACCGGGCGCCGGGCAGCCGGGATTTTGGCCGGAGACGGATGTGCCGTTCAAGCCGGGCGCGCAAAATCGATTTCTCTCCATTGCCAAAGCCAAACAAAAGAATCCGGATTTCGATGGATTTTCTACGCCGCCTGCGCAGAAATCTTCGGAGACGCCGCGCATCCCGCCGGCTTTCTCCCGCGACCGGAACGCGTTTCAAAAATTCGATTTGAAAACGGGCCAAGTGCTGCCGAAAGAAACGACATCTCCCGAAACTACGCCGCCGGCTGTCTCGGAAACAAAAATTCGGGTTGCGTCGCCCGTTTCATCAAAAACGTCTCATCCGAAAAAAGAAAAGGCCGCACCGACCGCTCCCGGCAGACGAAAAAAGGGCAGACGAATGAAATCGGGGCTTCCGAAGATCCCGAAATCGACCGGAACGCCCGTCGGAGCCAAAACCGGGCAAAGTTTCCTCGCCCGCCTCGGCCGTTTCTTCCGAAAATTCTTTACGTGAGTACAGCTTTTGTGTCAGGCGCATGATGACCTTTGTCCGTTGTCCGCTCTCCGTTGTCCGTTGTCCGTGCGTGAGCAACTTTTTCTCACAAAGAAATTAAAGCTTGAAATTGTGCCGCGCTGCTTTTTCGTCCTTTCCTTCGCTTGCCTTTGAGTGGATGGCTTGAAATGGCTTGATAGCGGGAACGACTTTCGTGTCCTTTTACGTCTTATCGGCTCCGATCAAGAACGAAAAAGCCTAGCGATACCCACCGACGACATTTTTAGACGCCTCTTCGGCACGCATGACAGCCAAGCGATTCACAAGACCGGAAAGACAGTAAACGATTCACGGAAAACGGCCGGCGCCTCTATCGACACAAGCCCATCAAGCCTCATTAAGCTTTGCAAGCTTTTCAAGCTTTTCAAGCTTTTCAAGCCTTTCAAGCCCTTTCAAGCTCTTTCAACCCCCATCAAGCCGTTTCCAAAACCCAAGCCTCGAAAAAGGACAAAAAATCAATATCGATTTCTCAAGCCACACAAAAAGGACTGCAAGAAAATGTGACACCATTTCCTGCAGTCCTTTTTGACTGTTTCACCAATTCACAATCTGTGTATTTCCCGGCCATTCCGCCGGCGGCATCCCGTAGCGATTCGGCTCGCGGTCACCGCGCATGATGATACAGTAGAGCGTCGTCAGCGCGTTCAAAACCGGAATACAGCTCATGAGCAAAAGAATCCACGGCCGAAAACCCATATCGTGCGCGCGGCGCGTGATGAGGGAGAATTGCGCGGCCAAGATGACGAAAAAGAGCACATTCGCGTACTCGCTCGTCGACGCTGCCAGAGAGGCGACGCCGCCCGCCGCCATCCAAATCGGCACGACGCGGCAGAAATACCGCATCCGATTGAGCCGTCCTTTATACGTGAACCACAATCCCACAGGCGAGCGATCCGTGAAACCGTCCGGTTCTCCTGCGTACGCCTTCGCCTGCTCATCCCATTCTTCCCAAGTCATTTTCGTGTCCGTCATGCTGCCTCACAAATCGAGATTCGTCACGTTCTTCGCATTTTCTTCGATGAAACGGCGGCGCGGCTCGACTTTATCGCCCATCAGAATGGTGAAAAGTCTGTCCGCTTCGACGGCATCCGTCATTTCCACGCGGAGCATCACGCGCTGCGTCGGATTCATCGTCGTATCCCAAAGCTGCTCCGGATTCATTTCCCCCAGCCCTTTGTAGCGCTGAATCGTGCAGCCTTCCAGCCCAATCTCCGAAAGCAATTTCGCCTGCTCGTCATCATCATACGTGTAATATTTCGAGCGGCCTTTTTTGACCTGATACAGCGGCGGCTGCGCGATATACACGTGCCCTTCCGTAATGAGCTGCGGCATATAGCGATAGAAAAACGTCAAAAGAAGCGTGCGGATATGCGCGCCGTCCACATCGGCATCCGTCATGATGATGATCTTGTCGTAGCGCAATTTTCCCAAATCGAAATCGTCGCCGATCCCCGCGCCGAACGCCATAATCATCGTCCCAATCGTTTCGCTCGAAAGGACACGGTCAAGCCGTGCTTTTTCCACATTCAAAATCTTTCCGCGAAGCGGCAAAATCGCCTGATAGCGCCGGTCGCGCCCGCTCTTGGCCGAGCCGCCTGCGGAGTCCCCTTCGACGATATAAATTTCCGTCAAAGCCGGATCCCGCTCCGTGCAGTCCGCCAGTTTCCCCGGAAGCGAGGAAATTTCCAGCGCGTCCTTTCGCCGGGCCAACGCTTTTGCCTTCTTCGCCGCTTCCCGCGCACGCCGGGCGACGAGACTCTTCTCGACAATCGCCTTGGCCTCCACCGGATGCTCGATGAAATATTCCTGCAGCCCTTCGCTGACGATATTGTCGACAATGCCCTTCACCTCCGAGTTTCCGAGCTTCGTCTTCGTCTGCCCTTCAAACTGCGGATTCGGCACCTTAACGGAAATGACGCAAGTCAGCCCCTCGCGGACATCGTCGCCGTTGAAATTTTCCTCTTTGTCCTTCAAAAGATTGTTTTTCCGCGCATAATCATTGATGACGCGCGTCAGCGCCGTGCGGAACCCCGTGAGATGCATCCCGCCCTCTATCGTGTTGATGTCATTGACGAAAGTGTACATATTTTCGCTGTATCCCGCCTGATACTGCAGCGCGATATCCACAATGACACGGTCTTTTTGCCCCCCAAAGGAAATAACATTCGGATGAATAAGATCCTTGCCCTCATTGAGATACGAGACGTATTCCGTGATCCCGCCCTCATAGTGGAATTGATTTTCCTGCTCGCGGCCCGCGCGCTTATCCGTCAGCGTGATCGTGAGACCTTTATTCAGAAACGCCAGCTCGCGCATCCGTTCCTTCAGCGTCTCATAGACGAAATCCGTGCCTTCCTTGAAAATTTCCGGGTCCGGCATGAAAGTGACGACGGTCCCCGTTTCCGTCGTATCACCCAAAATCTTCATATCTTCCGTCTTATCGCCGCGCGAGAACGCCATCTCGTGAATCTTTCCCTCACGGAGGACGCGCACCCGCATCCAAGACGTCAGCGCGTTCACGACGGAAATCCCGACGCCGTGAAGCCCACCGGAAATGGGATAACCGTCCCCGCCGAATTTTCCGCCGGCGTGAAGCACCGTCAGCACGACCTCCATCGCCGGTTTCCCCGTCTCGTGCATCCCCGTCGGAATCCCGCGCCCGTTATCGACGACCGTGCAGCTCCCGTCCTCATTGATGGACACTTCGATATGCGTGCAGTAGCCTGCCAGCGCTTCATCGATACTGTTGTCGACGATTTCGTACACCAAATGATGCAGCCCGCGCGCCGACGTCGAGCCGATGTACATCCCCGGACGGAGACGCACCGCCTCCAGCCCCTCCAGGACGCGAATATCTTTCGCACCGTAATCCTTCTTCCCCATCTCCTCTTCCTGGTGAGAGGTGATTTCATGAATGTCTTCGCTCATCATTTTGTCCCTTATCTTTTCAAACTCAAAAATCAATCGATTTCGCTGATAAAATCGTTTCCCGTGTATCCCTACACATATTTTTTATATTATATCATATATTATTATTTTTCGGGGAAATATTCTACTCGGCTTTTGATTTCTTTCTCAAAAATGACAGCACGGCATTTTCATGATAAGATAAAGCCGATTGATCAAACTTTTGTCAAAAGGATTTTCCCACGAAGGAACATCGTATGAAAAAACTTTTTCTTTTCCTCTTGATCGGCGCCGGCATCTGGGGCTATTTCCAAGGACCTGCCTATTTCGGTTTCTCCGAAAAAGACACGCCGGCCACATCTGCCGCGCCGAAAAAAGAGCAAGACCCCGCTTTCCCGGATGTCATTTTGGATTCCGTCGTTGATATTTTCCAAACGCTGGTGGCCGGTACAGAAACAGAAACGGACGCGCCGAAAAAAGAATCCTCCACGTCTATCGCTACGACTCCCGCACCGGATTACAATCCCGATGCCGACCCCATCCGTGCGCAAAAGGACGAGGAGACGCTGCCGGATAAAGTCCACAATGTCTTTGCATTTCGCGACGCACTCGAAGCGCGCATCGACCGCAGCGCTTTCGTTTCCTTGTCCGACATGGCGCCGCTCATGCCGAAAGCCGTCATCGCCTCCGAGGATCGTCGTTTCTACGAACACGGAGCCATCGATCTCATGGGCATCGGCCGCGCCGCTGTGACGAATCTCATCACGGGCGAGACGCGCGAAGGCGGCAGCACCATCGCGCAGCAAACCGTGAAAAATATTTTCCTCTCCGAGGAGCGCACATTCACCAGAAAAGCTGAGGAGCTGGCGCTCGCCGTACAGCTGGAGCGAAACTATACGAAGGACGAAATTCTGGAAATTTATTTGAATACCATCTATTTCGGCGCCGGCGCCTACGGCATCGGACAAGCGGCCGCAACGTACTACCACAAGAAACCGGCCGACCTCACGCTCTCCGAATGTGCGACACTCGCCGGCATCATCCCCGCGCCCAGTGTCTACAATCCGCAAACGGATCCGACCGCCGCTGCCAAACGCATGACGCTCGTCCTCATGCTCATGGCCAAGGAAGGCTACATCACGGCCAAAGAAGCCTCGACGGCTACATTTGATGTCTTGCTGAAATAAAAATTTCGATGCTTCCGTTTGGACGGCGCCAAGTGGTCCGGACATCGGAAACCGGACACTTGGGCGCATGCTTAGCTTTTGCGTCAGACGCAGGATCGGTATTTGTTGCCAGCCGCCGCCAATTCCGATATCATCTGCGACGACAACTTTTAAGCAAATCGCGCGAAGTGCCAACCGGCACTGCCCACTGCACATCCCTGACTTTTGGTGCCTGACGCCAAAACCTCTTAGACTGTCCGGTTTTTCCAAGACCACGCAAAAAGGGCTGCAAGAAAATGTTTCAACATTTCCTTGCAGCCCTTTTCAGTTGCCGTTTCTTATTTCTGCAATTTCTGGCCGACTTCGTTCGTGATGTCCACGCCGCCGTCAATGACAAGCGCCTGATCGATGACAATATCGAGGCCTTTTTCTTCGCGAACCGCCGCAATGGCTTTATGGATCTCTTCAATGATCGGTCCGATGGTGGCCCTTTCCTTTTCCGCCAAAGACTTTTCGATCTCCGTCGCAATCTTTTCCTTTTCCGCGTCGCTCTTGCCTTCCGCCTTGGAATCAAATTCCGTGCGGGCTTTCTGCGCCGCCGCATTCATGTCGAGCTGTGCCCGTTCCATTTTCGGATGCGACTGCATCAAAATGCTCGTATTCACAAAGCCGATGCCCGCCGCCGACGCACCAAACACACCGCCGAACGCCATCAATCCGCAAACGGCCGCTGCCGCCATATGTTTCTTATTCATTGTGTATCCTCCTATCAACAAGGGTCATGCCCCGAATATGTACGCCATTGTAATATACACGCGCGCCGCTGTCAATGCTTAGCGAATCGCATCCTCGGCTGCGGGCGCCTTTTCCAATGATTCCTCCTCTGCCATCGTCTCGCGGATTTCCTGCTCGGCCGCCGCGCGCGCCTCTTCCCGAATTTCCTTTTTCTTTTGGAAACGGGATATCACTTCCGGCACCAGATTCAGCACCCGATCCATCGTCGTCGCAGACACCGCGTTTTTGATGGAAAAGAGCTCCATCCGCTCGCCCTTCAGAATCAGAACCGCCGTCGGAGACATCTTGCCGCCGCCGGCCCCACCGCCGTTTTTACCGTCCGCGCCGCTCGTCCCCGTACCGAAGCCAAACGTGATATCCACGAAAGGCACAATCGTCGCATCCCCCAAGTAAATCGGCTCGCCGATGACCGATTCCGTCGTGATCATCTGCTTAAATTCCTCAAAAATCTGCTTTCTCACCGCATCATCCATCACAAATTCCTCCCGTAGGCAAAAGTCTCCCGCACCGGTGCCTGCCGCGCAAGCTCCATGAATACGAAAATCATATATAAAGGAAATATCCGTCCCCCGGCCTTGAGCCTAAAATCGGCACAAGGTCCCGTGAAATCCCATTCCGGACAAATCTTCGGAAAAAACGCTGCACAAAGCCCGGCCAACATCCCCGTTTCCATCGGGTCGAAAAGTCCCACGCGCCCCGTCAGCCGCCATGACGATGACACGCTGTGCCGGATGATTTTCCGCATAGCCTCGAAAACAAGCCGCACCGTCCCATTTCGAAACGCCTGCCGAAGCAAATGCCATCCGACAAAAACCGTTTCCTTGCTATCGTTCTTTTCTTCGGAAACTGTTTCCCCCGCCGTGCTTTCGCCTACCGTCTCCCGCGCACGGAAAAGCTCTTCATAGCGACAAATTTTCCGTTTCCGCCACAATCCGAAACCGGCGGAGACCGTGACATCCGCCTGTCGGCCGTCCGCCTCAATCCGATACCGGACCGGAATGGCCAAAAACAACAGGACGAGCGAAACGAGCGCCGAAAAGCCGATGAGGATATACAGAATCCAATTCATCATTTCCATCGCATCGACCGCCCGGCAGCCCCCGTTTCCCACTGCCGCCTGAAATCGCGATACAAAGAGAATTCCGTCAGCCCCCGCACCGTCATTTGCAAAAGGCGCGAACAGTACACCGCCGCATGGACGCCCGCCGCGATCAGCACCGCGCCGACCAAATCCGTCAGATAATGAATCCCGGCGTAGAGACGCGAAAACGCAAGCAGTACCGAAAATCCCGCCAAAAAAATCGCCCCCGGCATCCCCGCCCGAAGCAGTACGAGCGAGACCGCCGCCGCATTCATCGTGTGATTGCTCGGAAACGACGCATTCGCCTTGTGCGCCGTAAAATTCCAAATCGCTGCATCCCGCGTAAACGGCCGCGGACGATCCCACACTTTCCCAATCAAAAACGAAAGACAGGAACAAAGCAAGACGGAGAAGAGCGCCGTCAAAGCACTCTCGCGCCTCTTCCGCCGTGCCGCGCCGCTGCCGCCAAACCAAAGCCAAATTCCATATACGACAAAGACGAGATGTCCGAAGCGGCAAACGAGATCCATTAAGACGTCAAAAGGAAACAAGCGCGCCGCTTTTCCGTTCAGCCATTTCACCAGCGCCAAATCCATCGGCCGCCTCCTTCCCGTCCTCACAAATCTATTTCCCGTACTATACCACAAAATCCGCTGTCGGCAAAGTGGAGAAGGGCGGATTTCTTTTCATCTCTCATCAAGAGCGAGACGTCGGAAACCGGACAATCCGACATCAGAGGCTTGCTCGGCTTTTATCATCAAGCGCAAGACCGCTATTAACCGTTAGGGAAGCGCTGATTAAATCGTTATCTTATTTTGTGACAAGCATAATTATGCAAGACAAGGAAAAGGACGACGCAAATCGTGAGGCTATTTAAGGAGTCCTTTGACGCAGTATTGCATAATTATGCCACAAAATTAGATTCTTCGATTTAATCAGCGCTTCCTTAACTATCAGAAGAACGATTTTTCTTCGCGATTTTTTTACAAACGCGACAAAGCCGGCACAATATCCCCATTGTCAAAGCACACAAAAAACGCCGCATGACCTACGGCGTTTCCTTTTGTATTCTTTGCACTGCCATCCGTCTTCCCACGCGTAAACCACGCACGCGCGCCTTAAAATTCACCGGATATGACAGACGGTAAACGGACAGCGGATAACGGTCAAGCCCCGTCCTTTTCTTCTTTCTCGCGAGCCGCTTCTTTTTCGAGGCGGCGCAGCTCACGGCGGTCGCGTTTTCTTTCTTCTTTAGGCGTGAGTTTCTTCTTGGCGCGCTCTTCTTCGTATTTCCGTTTTTCCTCCTTGCGCTTCTCCTCCAATTTCCGCCCGTATTCCGTGCGCAGGAAGATACTCGTACCGACGGCAACGACGAGGCAGACGAGGAGAGCGATATTCGTTTCCGTCCATCCGTCGCCCCAGAAAATTTGCTGAATGACAAAGGCTGCGACGAGGACGAGCAGCCAATCTTTTTTCGGTGATAAATCCATAAATTACTCTGTTTCTCCTTCTTCGATTTCTTTTTTGACGCTCTTCTTTTGGCAGAGGTTTTGCCAGATATAGCCGCCGACGCCGACGAAAGCGGTCATCCCGATTTTAAGCGGAAGTTCAAACTGCTCTCCGAGGCCCAGATGCGTATCGGTCGCAAGCATACTGCCGGCCGCCCAGCCGATCACAAGCGCACCGATGAAGACGATCCACGGGAAACGATCCATGATTTTGATCACAATCGTCGAGCCCAGAATGATAATCGGGACGGAAATCAAAAGGCCGATGGCGAGCATGATGATATTTCCGTCCGTCGCCGCCACGATGGCCAAGACATTGTCGAGGCTCATAATCACGTCGGCCGCAATGACGATATAGACCGCGCCCCAGAATGAGGTCTGCTCCTTGACTTCCACATCTTCTTCGGCGCCTTGGTGGGCAATGAGTTTCATCCCGATGTAGACAAGGACGAGGCCGCCCGCCGTTTTGAGATACGGAATCGCCAAGAGCCAGACGAGCACGACCGCAAGCGCGATACGAGCCAGAATCGCCCCCGCCGTCCCGAAGAGGACGACTTTTCTCTGCTGTTCGTGCGGCAGACTCCGCGCCGCCATCCCGATGATAATCGAATTGTCGCCGCCGAGTGCGATGTCGAGCAGGATGATTTGCAGAAACATCAATGCGCCTTCCATAAAGTCAAAGTCCATGGTGTTTTCCCTCCTGTAGGACAAAAGAAACGCGGCCGGTATGGCCATGTGCCGCATTTCTGACGGAAAATCCCACGCAGAAACCCCGTTGGTTCAGAAATTCCGGATCAGCGGGGTTCATACATGGTTTCTCCCAATTTTTAACGACAGAAATCAGAAATAAAACGCCATTTCTCGGCCGAAGCCGACGGCTCAGATGTTTTTCATTTGATCGCGGTCTTGCTTCGGGCCTTTGCGGGCTTTCATGTGTTTCCAAATGAAGCCGCCCCAGCCGACGACCAGCGTCACGAAGATTTTCAGCTCAAGGGCGATGTCTTCCGGAAGTCCCACATGGGAATCCGTCGCAATCATACCGCCGGCCGCCCAGCCGATGACGAGGCTGCCGATGTAGATAATCCACGGGAAGCGGTCCATCACTTTGACGACGACGGTCGAGCCCGCAATGATGATCGGGACGGAAATCGCCATCCCGAAAATGAGAAGCCCCAGATGCTCATTCGTCGCGGCGACAATGGCCAAGACGTTGTCGAGACTCATAATCACGTCGGCCATCACAATCGTCCGAATCGCGCCCCAAAAAGAATCCTTCGCTTCGATGTGGACGTCCTCTTCCGCGGCATCCGATTGCCCGATGAGCTTCATGCCGATGTAAATCAGCACGAGGCCGCCGATCGTTTTAAGATACGGAATGGCCAAGAGCCAGACAATAATCGCCGCCAAAATGAAACGCGCCACAATGGCACCGGCCGCGCCCAGCATAATGGCGCGTTTCTGGTGGTGAATGGGAAGTCCCTTCGCCGCCATCCCGATGACAATGGAATTATCGCCTCCCAAAGACAAATCCAACAAGATGACCTGCAAAATCATGAGAAAATCGCCGGCCCAATCGATATTCATCCTTCTCGCCTCCCAAGACATAAGGACAGCGCGGATTCATTCGCCGAACGGTTTCACGAAAAGCATATATTCCTGTCGGAGAAAGCCGTGTGCCCCTTCGGACTTCCGGCCCTCTATCCGCTTATTTTACGTGAAATCGAATTTCTCGGATGAACCTGTGGTTCCTAAATTCCTTACATGCCTCATAAATTTTTCTAAAGAAATTATACAACGAAACGGCCGTAAACTCATTACAAAAAAATCTTAATACGGGCATGGAAAAATTTTATAACAGAAATTTTTCTGAAAAAGACGCGGAAAATAGGATTGAGGAAATTTTTTCATATTTTCCCTCGGATTTTTTTGCGGAGAATCACACGTGGTCGTTTTGGGTCTGACGCCTTTCGATGTGATGGGTTCCGATTCACGGATTGCGCCTGATGCCACGTGGAAAATCCTCTCCTTCTTCATTTTCTTTTCCGCGAACAAAAGGAAATCACTTGTAGCGGCTCCTCCGGATTTTACTATCATCGCCGCAGGCGACACCGCTTTCGTCTAAAAGCTAACAGCTAGCAGCTAACAACTATCTTGCGCTTGACGCAAAAAGCCGAGCGCGAAAAAAGAGACTGCCGACATATTCCCGCAGCCCCTTTTATGACGCAAACCCTTATTCCAAAAACGCGCTGACGTCTCTCCACTTCGCCGCCATTTCCTTCATATGCACGATTGCCGCTGCCGCTTCTTCCTGCTGCCGCGCGACCTGCGCCGGACTCGTGCCGCCGTAGGCGTTTCTGTTTCTGACGCAATTTTCGATATCGAGCGCCTCGTAAATATCCGCCTCGAAAAGCGGGCTCATATCTTGGAATTCAGCAAGCGTCAAATCGGTCAAAACTTTTTTCTGCTCAATGCATTGCGCGACCGCGCGTCCCACGACCGCGTGCGCCTTGCGGAAAGGAAGGCCTTTTTTCGCCAGATAATCAGCCATATCCGTCGCGTTGGAGAAATCGGATTCCAGGACGGCGCGGGTGTGATCGCCGCAGACCGTCATCGTCCGGAGCATTCCCGCGTAAATATCAAGCGCGAATCCCAGCGTATCGATTGCATCAAAGACGCCTTCCTTGTCCTCCTGCATATCCTTATTGTACGCCAGCGGCAGGCCCTTCATCGTCGTCAAAAGCGCCATGAGATGCCCGACCGTCCGTCCCGTCTTGCCGCGAATGAGCTCGCAGATATCCGGGTTCTTTTTCTGCGGCATGATGGAGCTGCCTGTGCAATAGCCGTCGTCAAGCTCGATGAAATGAAATTCGCTCGTGCTCCAGAGAATCAATTCTTCGGACAGGCGCGACAAATGCACCATGCAAATCGACGCGAACGAGAGAAATTCCAAGATATAATCGCGATCCGAGACCGCATCGAGACTATTTCCGTAACATTTCGAAAAATGCAATTCCTTTGCCGTTTCCAAAGGCTCCGTCGGATACGTCGTCCCCGCCAGCGCCGCCGCGCCCAGAGGCGAGATGTCCGCCATGTCAAAACAATTCTCCAGCCGCCGGAAATCGCGCGAAAGCATCGCAAAATACGCGAGCATATGATGCGCGAAAAGCACCGGCTGCGCCCGCTGCAAATGCGTGTAGCCGGGCAAAATCACGTCCTTATATTTTTGGGAAACGAAAAGGAGCGCCTCGCAGACCGCCGTGAGCTTTTCCGCGATATGGCCGATGTGACGGCGCACGTACATATGCGTGTCCACCGCCGTCTGGTCATTGCGGCTCCGCGCCGTGTGAAGCCGCGCGCCCGCATCTCCGACAGCCTCCGTCAGCCGCTTCTCGATATTCATATGGATATCTTCGAGCGAAACGGAAAATTCGAAATCCCCGGCGTCAATCCGTTTCCGAATGTCCGTCAATCCCTCGGAAATCGCGCGAAAATCCTCCGCAGAGAGAATGCCGTGCGCACAAAGCATCTTCGCGTGCGCCAGCGACCCCGCGATATCCTCGCGATACATCCGCCGATCAAAAGAAATCGACGCATTGAAATCCTCCGTGGATTTTTCCTCCGCCTTAGAAAAGCGGCCGCCCCACATCGTCTCACTCATTTTTCGTTCTTTTCCTTCATGAGAGCGCGAATCGTAAGAGGCAGCCCGAAAAGATTGATGAAACCGCCCGCATCGGCCTGGTTGTACACATCGTCTTCGCCGAAAGTGACAAATTCTTCATTGTAAAGCGAATACGGAGACTTCGCGCCATGAGACATGATATTTCCTTTATACAGACGCAGCGTCACCTCGCCCGTCACCGTCTTCGACGTCTCATCCGCAAAAGCCTGGAGCGCTTCCCGGAGCGGCGCAAACCACATCCCGTCATACACGAGCTCGCTGTAGCGGATCGCCGCCGATTCCTTGAAATGCAACGTCGCGCGGTCGAGGCACAGATATTCCAATTCGCGATGCGCATAGAACAGAATCGCCGCGCCCGGATTTTCGTACACGCCGCGAGACTTCATGCCCACGAGACGATTCTCCACGATATCGTCGATCCCGATCCCGTTCCGCGCGCCAATCGTATTCAGCGCTTCGATCATGTCGAGCCCGGAAAGCTTCTTCCCGTCCAGCGCGACCGGCACGCCCTTTTCAAAAGACAGCGTGATCAGCTCCGGCTCATCCTTCGCGTCTTCCGGATCGCAAGTCACGAGGAACATATCCTTGTGCGGCGCGTTTGCCGGATCCTCCAAATCGTCGCCCTCATGCGACAAATGCCAGATATTCCAGTCCATGGAGTACGGATACTTCTGCGCTTCCTTCTCCTCGTCCGTCTGCTTTTCGTCGTACATCTGGATCGGCACATGGTGCGCCGCCGCATACGCCATCGCATCCTCGCGCGACTTAATCGTCCAGAGCCGCCACGGCGCAATGATCGTCAAATGCGGATTCAAAGCCTTCACCGCCAGCTCGAAACGGACCTGATCATTCCCCTTGCCCGTCGCACCATGGGAAACCGCATCCGCGCCGTATTCCTTCGCCACATCCACCAGAATCTTCCCGATGAGAGGACGCGCAATCGACGTCCCGAGCAAATATTTCCCTTCGTAGCGACCGTCGGCCCGCAGCACCTGATACGCATAATTTTCGATGAATTCCTTCCGCGCGTCAATTGTCACCGCGACATCCGCTCCGGAATCCAATGCCTTCTGATGAATCGCATCGAAATCCTCCGGCTGCCCCAGATTCACCGTGCACGCGATGACCTCACAATCATAATTTTCCTTGAGCCACGGAATAATGCAGGACGTATCAAGCCCGCCCGAATACGCCAAAACCACTTTCTTGACTTCCGCCATGGATAAGCCGCCTTTCTTCACAAAATCCCCTCCGACGAGACCGCCGAAGTCTTAGATTATGCACGACATTATACAGCAAAATGTATAAATCTTGCAAGAGACAGAGGAAACAAAATTGCCGTCTCCGGCCTTTCCCTTTTATAAGAAACAAAATTCATCCCGTTCCTTCCATTCAGTCTTTTTAAACCGTCTCTGTATAAATTTACATCTCCTCTGCATAAAAGCAAATTGCGCCCCCATCTCCACATTTTTTATCAACTTAAAACAAATTTCTAATTATCATTTTATTTCATTATTGTATTTCATTAAAAGACAGTGTATAATTTTTCGCATAGCCGATACGGCTTCGTCCGATGGCGCGTGGGAGGGAAACCACCGCCGAGAATTTCAAAGAAAAGAGGAAACAAAATGAAAAAACGGACACAAACTCTATTATTGGCGACCCTTCTCGCCGCGATGGCGACAGGCACACAAAGCGTTTTTGCCGAGAATGTCGGAGAGGATGATATCGAATATGAATTGGAACCCATGATCGTCACGGCGAGCCGCTACGAGAAAAAAGATTTGGAGATAGCAGCCAGCACGCAGACCTACACAGCCAAAGAAATCGAGCAGACCGGCGCAGACAATATGTACACCGCCCTCCAGTATCTCGACGGCGTCATCCAATCCGGAATGGGGCCGAACGGCGCTTCCATTTCCTCCATGACGAGCAAGATTATGATGCGCGGCGTAGAAGACGGGACCGTTGTCATGCTGAACGGCACCCCCATCAACTGGCGCACGCTCTACAATCTGGAAAGCATCCCGACCGAAGCCGTAGAACGCGTCGAAATCGTCCGCGGAGGCGGCGGCGTCATGCACGGCAGCCAAGCGACCGGCGGCGTCATCAATATCATCACGAAAAAAGTCATGCCCAATCAAGTACAGGTAGGCTTCGGGAAATTCGGCCGTCAAGATTATAAAGTCTCTGCCAGCGCCGACAATTTCTCCTTCGCCTACCATTACAATAAATGGGGCGAGACCGGCGTCGCTTCCGATTACACTACGACCATCAAGCCGAGCAGCACCACCATCCCCGCCCATATGCAAAACAACTTTATTGGCTCGGAGAAAAATGATTTCTTAGCGACCTATCGCTTCAATGACAAAGTCGACTTACTTTACAACCACAACCAATCCGTGAACAACTGGTCCTATCGCTTCGCCGACATCACCGATGAAAGCGCCGCCTCCCTGAACGGCGCCGAACGCTACATTCGGACCTACACCCGCGACAAAGATTTCCTTCAATTGAATTTCAAAGATTTGGCCGGCCTCTCCGGACACGTTTTCTTGAATCAGAATAAACTCAAAACGGAAGGCACGGACTACTACACCAGCAAAGGAAAGCCAAATGCCACACCGACGCTGACCGATTCCGAAGAAACGAACCGCTCCTACGGCTTCGATATCCAGAAAGTCTGGGACCGCTCCGAGAAGCACACCTTCCTCTTCGGCGGCTCGCTCGTCCGCGAATCCTTCACGAATGCGACAAAAGATCAATCCAGAAATATCGCAGCCCTCTTCGCGTCCTGGGATGGGAAACTCAAGAAAAAAGACCTTCTCTCCGTCGGCCTCCGCGGCACATGGACATACGGCGCCGATCAGAATTTCAATAATCTCAGCGGCCAGGTGCAATACTTGCACAAACTCACCGACGCGCAAAGCCTCTACGCCTCCGTCGCTCAATCCTTTGCCCTGCCGACCTTCTCGCAAATGTATTCCAGAGCCGGCATCGATGACGGCAGCCGCATCATCGGCAATCCGGATCTCAAGCCGAAAAAAGGCACGCATTACGAACTCGGCTGGAAAATGGAAACGGAAAACCGGCAGTACAAAATTGCCCTCTTCTCCGAGAAAATCAAAGACAATATTTCCTTCTCCAAATCCGACGATGTCTGGTACGCCATCAATGAAGATTTCCGAAACCAAGGCCTTGAGATCTCCGTCCGCGGCAAGCAAAGAAACGGTTTCTCCTGGCATGCCGGCCTCACATGGCAGGATCCGGAATCCAAGCAGACGACGGAGCTCACCTCCAAAAAGACCTATTGGGATCGCTGCCTCGGCCGTTTCCTCCTCAATGGCGGCCTCGCCTACGAAAAAGGAAAGTGGAGCACGGCACTCAATTTCACCTACCTCGCCGACCGCGTCATGACCCCGACCTCGACGCCTTCCTATGACCAGAAGCCCTATCTCTTGACCACATTCAGCGCGAAATACTCGCCGAACGACGAAAGTGACATCCTGCTCACCATCGACAATATCCTCAATCGCCAAGACGTCACGAGCCACACCTCGAGCGACTACTACGCGACACCTTTCAACTATCTCCTCTCCTATCGCTACAAATTCTGATCGGAGAAGCAATCAAAAAAGGAAGCACCGGCCAATGTACCGACCCCCAAAAGTTAGACCTAAATTCTAACGATTGGAGGTCGGTATTTT
>CAVEFO010000014.1:0-35373 GCA_963615055.1 Lachnospiraceae bacterium | reverse complement strand
TAAGCCTCCTATTCATGATGAAATATTTTTTGCACAAAGATGTGCCTTTTGACTTATTATTATTATGACACATCTCTTGCTAAAAATATACCTCCTTCGTGTCTGAAATCATTATACTGCTTCAGCGTGGATTGAAATGTTTTTAGGCGTGACAAAAGCGACCCTAAACAAACGTCGCACCCCACGCGGGGTGCGTGGATTGAAATAATCCGAGATTGACCGCCGAATCAAAATCGAATCGTCGCACCCCACGCGGGGTGCGTGGATTGAAATGACTACTCGACATTGAAAATCGTCTGATAAAAAGTCGCACCCCACGCGGGGTGCGTGGATTGAAATTTCAGGAGCGGACGATTAAGGCGCAGGAGCAGGCGTCGCACCCCACGCGGGGTGCGTGGATTGAAATCGTGGCGTTTAGAGGGTTTTTGATAAAACTCCCCGTCGCACCCCACGCGGGGTGCGTGGATTGAAATTTAACAGAAACATCGCGGAGAAGGATTCCGTCAGTCGCATCCCACGCGGGGTGCGTGGATTGAAATATCCAAAAAGTCCGAGGCGGCGTGTTGGTGGTTTGTCGCACCCCACGCGGAGTGCGTGGATTGAAATTGCGTGCGCGCGTACCCGTGCGGCGCGGGTTTGTGTCGCACCCCACGCGGGGTGCGTGGATTGAAATAATCTGCGCGTCAGTCGGCGGCGCGTCTCCCAGGTCGCACCCCACGCGGGGTGCGTGGATTGAAATACGTGACTTTGATAGAGAACCACGGATTGAAGCGTCGCACCCCACACGGGGTGCGTGGATTGAAATCAAAAAGCGAAACAAAGATAAACAGTGGGATGTCGTCGCACCCCACACGGGGTGCGTGGATTGAAATGCAGGCTTGCAGGCCGCGACGGATGAAGAAATCGGTCGCACCCCACACGGGGTGCGTGGATTGAAATACCGCAAGGAGCATCGTGTTAAGGCCGTATCTGTGTCGCACCCCACACGCGGTGCGTGGATTGAAATTTTTGATGGCCGGATAACATCACACCTATAGGGGCGCATTCCATATGGGGTGTGTGAGGTGAGCGAGATTTTCTGGAATGCCGTCGACGCGATGGCGGAAGCGGCGCCCGCCGTCGTCGGCATGACGCTCCCGGGCGTAGCTTTGCATGGCGCGGGGACGTATCGCGGCTATCGCTCTTTGCAGAAATTACAGATGGCGGGCGCCGTCGAAGAGTACAAACGCGAAACGGAAAAAGACATGGTGTCCGCGCTTTTGGAACAGCGGGACAGAAACAATCTCTATAAGAAGTCGCCCGAAGTCTACGGGAAAACGATTCAGGCGCAGATGGAGCGAAGCGGGAAAGAAACGCTGTATATCGACGCGGCAAGCGTGGCGGAGACGGAAGAAGGCCGCGCGGCCTTGTCAGAACTTGCGGAGAAGAATATCGTTTCCGCAGAAGACATACAAAATGCCGTCACAAACGGCACGCCTTTGGAAGTCCGCCCCGGCGTCTATATGCAGGAAGTCACGCAAGAGACGGCGGATATCATCTCGGATAATGCGACTTTCGATAAAGGAGGACGGACGCTCGCCGCCATTCAGAAGGCGCGCGAACATTACAAAAACGTCATGGCGAAATGGGAAGAAGCGGCAGCGGAACGCGAAGCCGCCGCCGTGGATGCTTTCATTGATGAGATTCTCCCCTCACGCCAAAAAGGAGAAGATTTCTTGGCGGGCAGTGACATCGAAGAGGAACAGATTGTGCTCCGTGAAAAAGAACGCGCGATATTGAAAGAAATCCTTGCCGAAGACATCGCCCATCCGCTCGAGGCTCTAAAACGTGCCGAAGAGAAAGCGCGGGAAGAATTTTATGACGTCACCGGCACTGCCGAAGAGAAGGCGAACTACATCCGCCATCACGGCGGTACCGTCGAGATTATCCAAGATTTCCGTGTGCAGCAATATCAGAATGTCAAAGTCAGCTCGAATGACGGCTGGTACAGCAAGCTGTATAAGAAACTCGGAAAGAAACCGACCATCCGTGACGCCGAAGATGCGGCCTATGATGAAGCGTATCAGCAGGCCGATGCCGCCGGCGACACGGAATGGAAGGCCGCGCTCAAAGCCGCCAAAGAAAGACGCGACGTCCTCTACAGTCTGCGCGGCGTCATAGAATCCATCGACACCCAAGACTTGGCGGCGCGTGCCTCCCTCTCACAGGAAGCCTACCATCAAATCTATGCCCCCGTCACGGACACACTAAAAGGCGCCAATCCCGAAGTCGCAAAAGCGGCCAAGGACAGCGCCTTATTACTTGCCCGGCAAGCGGATATTTTCCACGCCGTCTACGGCACCTCCTACGAAGACGCTGTCCGCGTCATTCTGGGAGATCGGGCGGTAACCAACGGATACGGAGAATTGATAGTCGAAGATTTGGACGTCGATGCCCTACCGGAAGAACTCAACGTCACCAAAATCACGGGCGACGAATTTGGGGAATATGAAGACATTACAGAACTCAGAAAAAAGGTTATTCAGTTTTACACAGAGGAATTACAAGGAACGGAAGTACAAAATCCGATTCTTGGCGAAATCGTTATCGATGGGAATGCAGACATTCAATTTTCAGGTAAAGGGAAAAGAGAGGCGAGAAACACAAGTGCCGATCCTGAAAAACTACTTGTCACTAAATGTTTGAAAGAAATCATTGAAAACGCAAATGCAGTTACAGACTCGGCAGCTGAAAAAGGAAAACACGCCGGAGAATATTTCTATTATTTACATCAAGCAGTAGAGATTAACGGCGAGAAAAAATATGTGGTTGTGACAGTCAGACACTTTTTGGATAATCCGAAAGATAGTCTGAAATACTATAACCATACGGTTTATTCGCTTGAGGATTATAAAAAGCAACAAAAAAAGAACTCCGTCTGAAGAAGATAACCGAGTAACAAAAACGGGTCCTCAACAAGACGGAGCTCTTGATGGTCATAGTATACCAGAAAAGCGCAAGGTCTACAAGAGGAAATCTGACCTTACCCAACCGGTCTATGAACAACCGGCGTGGCACGGAAGCCCCTATACCTTCGATAAGTTTGATTTGGGAAAAATCGGAAACGGAGAAGGATATCAGGCGCACGGATGGGGATTGTACTTTGTGGCGGACAAAAAGACATCCGAGGTATATAAGGATTTGGACAGCAAATTCTTCAATTACGACGGGCAAACATATTACGAAAGCGGATGGGAATTTTATGACAAAAACAATAATCATATCCCGTCCGATTCCCCGCTGGCTCTCGTTTTAACGTGCGCCAAAATTCATTCCGCTGACGGGACTTTTACGCCGCAGAAAGCAATTCGCTACCTTGAACACCAACTCAAAGAAGCAGAACAAGACTTGAAACATTACCAAGACATGAAAAGCGGGAAAATCGTAACGAAGGAAAGCGATAAATTGTTTTTGGATAGTAATATCGCTTATTGTGAAGGAATGGTTCGCGGCTATCCGAGCGCTATAGAACTGGTGAAGGAAAAAGGTATACCGCCAAAGACATCCCGCCTTTATGAGGTAGACATCCCTGAAAACGATGTCATGCTGGACGAACAGAAATCGTACAGCAAACAGCCCGACAAAGTGAAAGAGAATCTGAGTCGTGCCATCAAAGAACTCAATAAAGAACGGAAAGTGAAAGGACATCCACCGATACGCCCGGGAAATACATCCGGGCGCAATTTGTATGCCGCTTTGAGTGAAGTTCTCGGCGGAGACAAAGAGGCGTCGCTCTTCCTGAATGAGCACGGTATCAAAGGTATCACCTATGAAGGCGAAGCCGACGGGCGGTGTTTCGTCGTCTTTGACGATAAGGCCGTTTCCATTATCAACACGTATAACCAAGAAGCAAATGCACCGACAGCGGAGGCGAAGCTTTCGGCAGATGAGAAAGCGTGGGAAGCGGTCATCGACAAAATCGAAACAACGCCGGATAAATTGGTGCGTGTCATGCAGGCGCCGCTTTCCCTGCAACTTGTCGGGGTGAAAGATCTTCCGGTGTATATGGATGCGTTTAAGATTAAGCGAATCATGCATGAGCATCCGGAAATGACAGATGATGTCATAAAACAAATTCCGCGGGCATTGACAGATCCTATTATGATCCTCAATTCAGACAGCGTTTCCGGTCGTATGGTGGCCATCCTTGAGTTGAAAGGAACAAACGATGTCAATGTCGTCGTGCCCTTTGAGCTGGAGAAAACGCAAAACGGCTTACAGATGAATCTGATTAAATCGGCGTATTCCAGAGCAAAAGAAGAGAACGGCAAAACTGTATTGGATTACGGCTGGGTACAAAAGTGTATCAACACCGGCGGCCTTCTGTATGTCAATCGCCAAAAGGCTCCGGAAGTTTTAGGAATGAGCAAGCAAAAGGCCATGCTCTTCCTCTCTCCCGCCGGAGTTCAATTCTCTTTGGGGAGGACTCAGCATGACCTTATGCCGCTAAGGATACCAGATGAAAGCGATCTTGTCAAATTGCGCGAGGAGAATGCCGGGCAATACCAGAGACAAGGGGCGCGGTATGCCGGGCAGTATTCGGAGGCGGAGAATTTGATTCGCGTCTTTTCTGCCGGGAACGCTTCGACCGTCATGCACGAATCGGCGCACGCTTGGCTTTCCATGCTGGAGCGCCTTGTGAAAGACGAGGCGGACAAGCGCGGCATGACCGGCACGACGGATGAAATCTTGGCCGCGCTCTCTTCTGATCCGTCGTCGGAATATAAGATGACTCTGTAAACTAAGCAGAGCGCCGTGTATGCCTCCAAGGAGTACAATGAGCTCTTGCTGCCGTACATCGTGCGTTCTATGTTACGCGCCGGAACACCGACGGATAACGCAGCGATGGAGGCCATCAACGGCTGGATCAAAGCCGAACTCTTCATGGATTTACACGTGACCGGCAAGCGTTCTGTAAAGAAGGAGATTGCCGATTATATTGTTTTCTTCAACGAACAAAGACCTTCTTATGCGCTCAACTATATGACGCCGGTAGCGTACAGATTGATGTATGCATCAGCCGAAGATGTCCAAGATTAATCGTCTCGTGTCCAAAACATATTGACAAGTGCAATATAATGACTGTAAATATATGTTTCATAAAAAGGGGAATCCTGATGGCAGCAACCGGGATTATATGAATCATCACATCATCGCCATACGTTGAGAATCTGATTTCGCCTCGCGCATGTAAATGGCAGATTTGAGAATTGAGGGAAACCCGCAGAATTGAGAATTAAGGGGCCCGGCGGCGTCTTGCTTTGTTTTTGGCGGCGTTTGCGATGAGGGTCTTTTGGCTGCCGGAATCGGGAGAAAGGAGAACGAGATGGATCGAGCGGCACGGGAACGGGATTATGAAATTATCTTGGAATTGTCCAAAGAATTTCCGGTCAAATTGGTGTGTGAGGAGATGGGGATCCACAGAAGCAGTTTCTATGCGTGGAAAAAGAGATTGGAGGATCCGTGTGAGCAGAAACGGAATTTGGCGCGCAATATCGAGCTCTTCCGAACGTATCATGAGAAATATCCGGCATACGGCTATCGTCGTCTCAATGCCAAAATTCGCGAGGATACGGGGAACGTCATGTCGGATATGTATGCGCATAAGTGCTGTAAAATTGCGGGGATCCGGGCAGCGTGGAGGAAAGGGGAAAAGAGTTAGCAATTAGCAATTAGCGGTGAGGAGTTTGTGACGCATAGAGAGGGAGACGGCAGATGTCGGATGGAATCTGCGCGGTGCTTTTTGGGGCATGTCCGAGGTTGTTTGTTGCCGGCTTCCGGCTGTCGGTTGTTCGTTTTGATCGGTATCGCTCTCTTCTGACGGCTAACGGCTGACAGCTAACCGCTGATCATGATCTTGTGCGTGAGCAGAAAAGCGTAGTTGCACAAAATCCGGGCAAGAAAAAAGCCCGTCATTCGACAGGCTTTGGTGGAGATAAGCGGGATCGAACCGCTGACCTTCTGAATGCCATTCAGACGCTCTCCCAGCTGAGCTATACCCCCATGCAACGGATATAGCATATCAAATTTTTCTCCTTTTGTCAAAACAATTTTAAAGGAAATCGGATCGGGACTTATGAAAAAATATTTCTTTTTCGATATCGACGGGACGCTGACGCAACCTTTGACGAATGATGTGCCGGAGAGTACGAAGGAAACGCTGGCGCAGCTTTCGGCGCGCGGGCATTTTGTCGCGATTGCGACGGGGCGGATTCAGGCGGATGCGATGGCTGTCGCGGCATCTTTGGGGATCACATCGGCGGTTTCCGACGGCGGGGAGTGTGTCACGCTTTTCGGTGATATGCTGTATCACAACGGATTGGACGCCGGAAAATGCGCGGATTTCTTCGCGCGGACGGATGGCGCGCGGTTTCCTTGGGCGGCGGCGACGGAAAATGCGAAAATCGCGCTCACGCCGGATGCCCGCTATTTGGAAGCTGTGCCGAATCGCTACTATGATGTCCGCGTCGCGCCGGATTTTGATTTCGCGCACGCGCCGCATATTTATAAAATTTTCGTCGCTTGCCGCAAGGAGGAGTTTTCAGCCATCAATCTTTGCGGGCTCCCGCATGTCTGGCTCCGGCGCGGGACGCTGCTCTTGGAGCCGACGCAAAAGGATAAGGGGATTCGCTATGTGATGCAGCGTCTCGGCGTCTCCGATGCGGATATCGTCGTGTTCGGCGACGGGATGAATGATCGCGCGATGTTTCGTCCGGAATGGATGTCGGTCGCGATGGGAAATGCGAAGGAGGAGCTTAAAGCGCTGGCCGCGTATGTGACGGCGCCCGCAGGCGAGGACGGCATCTATAAAGCCTGTCGGCATTTCGGCTGGATATGAGATTTCGGGCGATATAAGGAGATTTGCAATTCCGGGCCGGTCATGGTAAAATATTTCCCGTATGTTGTGACAGTCCTCTGCCGGAAATTTGGCATGAATGTCCGTTTTGGGGGGCGCGGTACAGCCGTTTGCCCAAGTAAGGAGGAAACAGTCGTGAATATCATCGACACGCTCGAAAATGAGCAGCTTCGTGACGACATCCCGGAATTCCGCCCCGGCGATACGGTGCGGGTCCATACGAAGGTCATCGAAGGCAAGACGGAACGTATCCAGGTGTATGAAGGCGTCGTAATCGTGCGTCGTCATGCCGGTCTTCGCGAGACGTTCACCGTGCGTCGTATTTCCTACGGCGTCGGCGTGGAACGGACGTTCTTCATCCATTCACCGCGTCTGGCCAAGATCGAAGTGAAGCGCCGCGGGATCGTCCGCCGTGCCAAACTTTTCTATCTGCGCGGGCTGTCCGGCAAAGCGGCCAGAATCAAGGAAAGAAAATAAGAAACAAGAGATGCTCCCGGTCGGGGGCATTTTTTGTTTGACAATTTCGGTGCCGGTGGTATGATGAGGGGGCATAGCTTTCTCGTTAAAAGGATGAGGGGGCGTACCTTTTGGGGTGCTTGGTTTTGGCGGCATGAGATACGGTTCGCGTTCGAAAGGTAGAGCTGAGGAGCATAGCTTTCTCTTTTTCAAATTTTGAGGCGTTTGCGGTGAGAATTTTTGCAAGAAAGGGATGAGGGGCGTACCTTTTGGGGGGCTTAGTTTTGGCGGCGTGAGATACGGTTTGCTTTCGAAAGGTAGGGATGAGGAAAGAAACATACAGAAGCACTTGCGCTTTTCTCACCCCTATCAGCAGAAAGTTTTCAGCACCATTGCCGCAAAAGGAAAGTAGCATAAAGCCTCGCCCCTCATCTCTACTTTTGCGCCTGACACAAAAATTGTAGCAAAATAAAGGACAAAATAAAGGACAAAATAAAGGACAAAATTATGACCGAATGGATGATTTACGATGTGGACGCCGGAAAGGGGAAACCGCATTCTTCTCGCGGGGATGCTTGTCCTTTTTGCGCGCGGGAGACATTGACGAATATTTTGGAAACGCGCGGCGATATGATTTGGCTCTTGAATAAATACCCCGTTTTCCGCAAGACGTGGCCGACCGTTTTGGTCGAGAGCGCCGAGCACGAAGCCGACCTTTCCATGTATACGAAAGAGAAGGCGAGGGATGTCATTTCCTTTGGCGTGGAAAAATGGTTGCAGACGATGGAGGATCCGCAATTTCGCTCCGTTCTCTATTTCCGCAATTTCGGCGCGATGGCCGGCGGCTCTCAGCGCCATCCCCATTCGCAAATTATGGGCCTTGCGGATTACGATTATACGAAAGACATGAGACCGGAGGATTTTGCGGGCCCCGTTATTTACGAAAATGCCGATATCTCTGTTTCCTTATCGGACCGCCCCATTTTTACCATGACCGAATTCAATTTGCGACTCGCGAAAGACGCAGGCACCGACCCTCTGGCGGATGCACTCGCCGTTTTGGCGCGCTATGTGCTTGCGGAATTTCCGACTCGCTGCGAAAGTTACAATATTTTCTTTTACAGCTTCGGCGGGCGGATTTTGGCGAAACTGTTTCCGCGGCACAGCAGCAGCCCGCTGCAGGCCGGCTATCGCATCCGGAGCCTCATGGATGAGGAACATCGGCGGGGCATGACGGAGCGCCTTCGCCAAGCGCCGTATTTCGGAGGCTGATATGAGACTTTTTGCTTTCAGCGATTTCCATCTCTCCGGTGACCCGCCGACGAAACCGATGGACATTTTCGGCGAGAATTGGGTGAATCATCGCGAGAAAATCAGGCGTTCATGGCTGGAAACCATCACGGAAGACGACACGTGTATTTTGGCGGGGGATTTGTCGTGGGGAAACAATCTGGAAGAGGCTATGGTCGACCTCCGCTGGATTGCCGCCCTCCCCGGCCGAAAAATTATCGTGCGCGGCAATCACGATTACTGGTGGGACACCGTGACGAAAATGACGCGGGAAACGGGCGGCGCCTTCGAGTTTCTTCACAACAACGTCATTCATGTGGGGGCATGGACACTTGTCGGGACGCGCGGGTGGCTGCCGGAGACGGCATCGAATTTCAGCGGAAACGACCGCGCGATTCTGCTTCGGGAAGAAGGGCGGATGCAGCGCGCGATTGACCTTGCCAAAAAAGAAGGAGCCCGGCAAATCATGGCCGTGCTCCATTACCCGCCCTACGACGACGCCCGCCGCCCGATGCACATGTTGGAAATCGTGCAAAAAGCCGGTATCCCCGTCTGTATCTTCGGGCATATGCACGGGAAACAGAATTTCCATGATCTTCCCGAGCGTCTCTTGGGTGTGCGCCTGCATTTGACGAGCGCCGATTATTTGGATTTCAAACCGCTGTTATTGTGTGAGGATGTGGATCATGAATTGCAAATTGGCAGAAGGCCGCCTGCTCTCGGGCTTCATTTACGGCGACAATCATACCGCAGAATACGTCTATTTTCCGGGAAGTGAGCTCGACGCCGCCCATCCGTTGGCCGTGTACGAATATGCGGGAACCCGCCGCGACGTCACGCTGACCGAAGCGCTGTCTCTCATCGAAAAAAGAAGCCTAAAACCGGTGAAACATCCGATTTTAGGCGAGAGGAGTATGTGAGAGGAAAGATTGTTGCGGGGAAAACGGCTTGAAAAGGCTTGTTTTTTGTGGCGCTTTGCTTTTTCGTCCTTTCTTTTGCTTAGCTTTTGCGGACGGCTTGATGAGGCTTGATGAGCTTGTGGAGGCGAAGGCTTTATCTAAATTGCGCGAAGCGCCGGGTGATGGCTGATACTATGTGAGAAAAAAAGTTTTTCACGCACGATACACGAGTTCCTACCGTTATCAAATGATCACAGGATAACACACAGATTGACAATGTATATACAATAGCCTAAAATGAAACAGAAAGGAGTGATTGAGATGTCTCATACGGCGATCGTGAATATTCGCATGGATAAAAACTTGAAAGAGGAGCTGAGCCTTCTTTGCGAAGAGCTTGGTATGCCGGTTTCCACGGCATTTCTTCTATTTGCCAAGGCGATGGTGCGGGAAGGGGGGATTCCCTTTGACGTAAAAATTTCCGAGCCGAACGAAAAAACGTATGCGGCGATGGAATCGGCTGAGCGGGGAGAGGATCTTTACGGGCCTTTTGATACCGTCGAGGAATTTATGGAGAGTATCCATGCTGAAGATTGAATACACCGCTGAATTTAAGCGAGATTACAAACGATCCGTCAAGCGTGGTTGCGATCCGGGGAAATTGGCCAAAGTCGTATCCTTGCTGTGCCGGGGAGACCCTTTGCCGCCGGCTTGTCGCGACCATGTTTTGGTCAATTCCCGTCATTACAAAAATATGCGGGAATGCCATATCGAGCCGGATTGGCTTTTGATTTATCAAGTAGAATCGCAACGATTGATTCTACGCATGATCCGGACGGGTAAACATTCCGATTTATTTTGAAAAGAGAGCAGAGCCGAAGGCTTTATCTAAAATGCGCGAAGCGCCACCCGCTGAGTCTTCTTCCGGAAGAGGGCTTGACTTGTGGCGGCTTCGCCGCATTTATAAATTGCGCGAAGCGCGTTCCTGAACTGCTAACTGCTAACTGCTAATTGCTAATTGCTAATTGCTAATTTTTACTCGGCTGAGGACAAAAGCTGTGCTTCTGCTACTACGGAATCAAGATCACAATCACATATTCACAATTCCCTTCCGTGCGGATGGGATAACCCCAGCCGGCGATGCCCGAGGAAACTAAGAAATCTAGGTTTCCTTCTTTTTTATGCCCGTAGACGAAAGTGTCCTTGTCCAGCGCCTCAATCGCAAGGCCGACGGGCCAGATTTGGCCGCGGTGCGTGTGGCCGGAGAGGAGGAGGGAGAAACCGGCATCAGACGCTTCTTGCCATTCGCGCGGCTGATGGTCGGCGAGAATGTGGTAGGCGCCTTGCGGGAGATTTTCGGCAAGCATTTTGTGCGAGAGACGCGGCGTGCCCGTTTGGTGTTCACGGGAGCGGTCTTCGCGGCCCGTCAGCGTGAGCGTCGGCGAAAGAAGGGCCGATTCGTCACGAAGAATGTGAATGCCGGCAGCGCGGATTGTGTCGGCCAATTCGTCTTCACTGAAAGCCGGCTCGCTCGTGTAGAGCGCGCGGTCGTGGTTTCCGTAAATATAATAAACGCCATACGTCGTGGGGATGTTTCCTAAAACAGAAAAGGCGGCGTGCATTCCTTCTTTTGACGTGCGTTCGTCCACGATATCCCCGCCCAGAATGACCGCGTCCGGCTTGGCAGCGGCGATTTCTTCGGCGTAGGCGGAAAGGTCGGCGGGCGTCATGGAATTTTCAAAATGTAAATCGGAGAGGAAGACGACGGTGTATCCGGCCGGCGGGATGGCCGCGCCGCCGTGAATGACCTCCGTGCGCGCCGTGACCGTGTGCATATTCCAAAATCCGTAGGCGAAGAAAAGAAGCGCGCCTAAAAGAGGCACGAGTCCGCTCCGATACAGGGGGCGGATTTTTTGCGCGGTTTGGGAGGAAACGATGCGCGTCGCGCCGTAGAGGATTTCACAAACCGAAGCGAGGACGACGATGTGGAGGAGAAACAGGAGTGACAGGCTGAAAATAGGCATCGACGGGATCAAAATGACGGCGGCGAGGAGAAGGACGATCATTTCGCGTTTTGTTTTTGAAATTTTCGGCAGGAAAAAAGAGGCGGCGCGGCGGAGCAGGGCGTAGATATAAATTGAAACGGGCGCTAAAAGGGCGGAAAGTGCCAGCAGACGGAAAATCGGCGTCCCCGGCCCCGCGAAGGAATGCATATGAGAAAGGTACGCCGCGACAAGAGCGAGAATCAGCGCGGCTCTGGCTATCCAAAGAATCATCGGAACCTCCGAAAGAAGAAACGAAAATTGTTTTTTCTATTATAAGGCAGGAAGCGATTTTACGGAAATTGTCGGCGGGCATAGGGATGTATGCGGCAGAGGGAATGGCGGGGGGAATTTTCAGCGGCGTCATCTTACGCGATGCTGACCGTTGGCCGTTTGCCGTTTGCCGTTGACCGTGAACCGTTTGCCGTTGACCGTGAACCGTGAACCGTGCGTGAAAAACTTTTCTCTCACATAGAGTCGGCCGCATTATAAAAATCGTCGCCGGAGGCGACACCTGAACTGCTAATTGCTCACTGCTAATTGCTAACTTTTTAACGCTTGACGTCTTCGACGTGATGAGACGCATCACGGCTCCGCGTCTCCGTTTCCATAGATTAAAACTATACCCCACATAGGAATTCTGTCTTTTTCTTGTCGCTTTCTTGTCCTTGTGATATGCTATCGGCATACGGAAATTGGTTTCCGGAAGTACATCGGGCCCAAGGACGGGTCGGGCGATGGATGAAGATACCGGGAGAGACCACGCTGTGGCACCGAAGGGGCGAAACTCTCAGGTAAAAGGACGGGTATCGGACAATCCTCTGGAGAGTTGCGGAAATTTTTTCCGCCACCGAAGAAGCAAGGCGAAAGCTGATCTTTCAGGTCCCGGGACAGAGGCGCACTGTGATTTTTGCAGTGCCCTTTTTTGTTTCCTTTTTTTGAGAGGGGGATGCGCATGGATAAGAAGACGCCGCTGTATGAGCGGCATGTGGCGTGGAAGGGGAAAATCGTGCCGTTTGGCGGTTTCCTGATGCCGGTGCAATATGAGGCGGGGATCATCGCAGAGCACATGGCTGTCCGCGAGAAAGCGGGACTTTTCGATGTGTCGCACATGGGAGAGGTCATTTTCGAAGGACCGGGGGCACTTGCGACGCTCAATCACTTGCTGACGAATGATTATACGAATTTGGCTGTGGGGCGCGTGCGTTACGGCGTGATGTGCCAAGAGGACGGCGGTTGCCTCGATGATCTCATCGTGTATCGGATGGGTGAGGAGAAATATTTGGTCGTGGTGAATGCATCGAATCACGACAAAGATGTGGCGCATATGAAGAAACATTTGCTGCCGGAGACGACGTTTACGGATATTTCGGAGGAAACGGGGCTTCTGGCGCTGCAAGGGCCGGCATCTGCGGACATCGCAGCCAAGATTTTGGAGGTGGGCGAGTTGCCGACGCAATATTACAGTTTCCGGGAGCACGCGGTGATCGCCGGCGTCGAGTGTATCGTGTCGCGGACGGGGTACACGGGTGAGTACGGGTATGAAATTTTCTGCCCGGCGGACAAAGCGGCACTGCTCTGGGATGTGATTTTGGAAGCCGGAAAGGACGCGGGCATTCTCCCCTGCGGTCTGGGCGCGCGCGATACGCTGCGTCTGGAAGCCACTATGCCGCTTTACGGGCATGAAATGGACGAGACGGTGAGTCCGCTGGAAACGGGTCTTGATTTCGGCGTAAAGATGGGAAAAGAAGATTTCATCGGTAAAGCGGGCATCGAGGCGCGCGGTCTTTCACGCGAGCGCATCGGCCTTCGGGTGACGGGGCGCGGAATCGTGCGCGAACACGCGGATGTATACAAAGACGGCGCGCTCATCGGCCACACGACGTCGGGGACGTTCTGCCCGTATCTCAAAGGCTCGTATGCCATGGCGCTGGTCGCAAAAGGCGCGGCGTCCGTCGGAAGCGTCGTGGAGGCGGAAGTTCGCGGGAAACGGATTTTCTGCGAGGTAGTGGCGCTTCCTTTCTATAAAAGAGGAAACTGAGAGGGGTTCTCGTTTTTGGGCGGAGGGGAAGCATAGCGGTGCTGATTGTTGACCGTCTTCCGTTGACCGTGAACCGTTGACCGTGCGTGAGTAGTTTATGTTTCATTGTGATGTGACGGACGGATAACGGATAACGGATAACGGATAACGGATAACGGAGGACAGTTAAGAATTGCCTGTGGCGCTGCAAGCCTTTTCAAGCCCCATCAAGCCCCTCAAGCCATCCGCTAAAGCCAAGCATAGAAAAAGACGAAAAAGAACAGCACCATAACCATCAAGCCAAATCAAGCTTTTTGACTCTATGTGACACCCGGTTAACAGCCAACGGCCAACGGACATCACCGAGAAGGACACAAAAGCTTAATCACAACATACAATCAATATTCAAACCAGGAGGTAACAATCATGAATTTCCCGAAAGATTTGCAGTATGCCAAGACACATGAATGGATTCGCGAGGAAGGGGACCTTGTCGTCATCGGCCTCACGGATTTCGCGCAGGAGCAGCTGGGGGACATTGTGTTCGTCGGGTTGCCCGAGGTGGGGGATGCGGTAGAAATCGGCGATTCCTTTGCCGATGTGGAGTCCGTGAAAGCGGTTTCCGATATTTACAGCCCCGTTTCCGGTGTCGTCGCGGAAGTGAATGAGGAACTTTTGGACGCGCCGGAATCCGTGAATGGCGATCCGTACGGCGCTTGGTTTATCAAGGTGAAAGAGGTCGCCGAGACGGAGGAAGGGCTCTTGTCGGCCGGCGATTACGAAGCGTTCTGCGAAGCGGGCGGGGAGGCCTGAGATGGCGAGTTATGTGCCGTCTTCCGCCAAGGAACGACAGGCGATGCTGGCGGCGGTCGGCGTGACGAGTTTGGACGATTTGTACGCCGCGGTGCCGCGTGAGGTGTACAAGGGAAAGCTTGACATTCCGGCGGGACTTTCGGAAATGGAGGTGCTGGCGCGCGTTTCCGAAATGGCGGAGAAAAATGTCGTGTACAAGAGCGTTTTCCGCGGGGCGGGCGCGTATCGGCATTATATCCCGCCGATTGTGAAGACGGTGATCGGCAAGGAAGCGTTCCGCACGACGTACACGCCGTATCAGGCGGAAATCAGCCAGGGGATTTTGCAGTCGATTTTCGAGTACCAGACGATGATTGGCGAGCTCACGGGGATGGACGTGTCGAATGCGTCCGTGTACGACGGGGCGACGGCGATGGCCGAGGCGGTCTTTATGTGCCAGTCGAGGAAACGTTCGCGTGCGGTCGTGGCGTCGACGTTGCCGCCGCAGACGATTGAGGTGATTTGCACGTACGCGAAGAGCCGGGGCGTCGAGGTGGTCTTGGCGCCGGAAAAAGACGGCGCGACGGATGTGGCGGCACTTTCGGCGCTTCTCTCGGAGGATGTGGCGTGTTTTTGCTTCGCACAGCCGAATTTTTACGGATGCATCGAGGACAGCGCAGCCCTCATCGCGGCGACGCACGAAGCGGGCGCAATGGCGGTCATGAGCGTGAATCCCATTTCTTTGGGGCTCATGGAAACGCCGGGCGAGCTGGATGCCGATATTGCCGTTGGGGAGGGGCAGCCGCTCGGGATGCCACTTTCCTTCGGCGGCCCGTATCTGGGTTTCATGGCGACGAAGCAGAAATATATGCGGCAGCTGCCGGGGCGTATCGTCGGGGAAACGAAGGACGCGGACGGAAATCGTTGCTTCGTCCTGACATTGCAGGCGCGTGAGCAACACATTCGCCGCGAAAAGGCATCGTCGAATATTTGTTCGAATGAGGCGCTCTGCGCGATGACGGCGGGCGCGTACCTGACGGCGATGGGGCCGTCGGGTCTTTCCGAAGTGGCGACGCTTTGCTACCAAAAGGCGCACTATTTGGCGGACGAACTGGCGAAAATCGGTTTCCCGCTCGCATATGATCGCCCCTTCTTCCATGAATTTGTCACAAAATGCGAAGACGCGGCGGCGGTGAATCAAAAATTGTCCGCGGCGGGCATTTTGGGCGGACTTCCCGTCCCCGGCGGCATTCTTTGGTGCGCGACCGAAATGAATACAAAGAAGGATATCGTCGCTTTGATTTCCGTACTGAAAGGAGGGGAATGACATGGAGCTGATTTTTGAAAGAAGCAAGAGCGGGCATAAAATGGCACATTTGCCGGCCTGCGACGTGCCGGCGCGCGCTTTGGATTTCCCTTGCCGGAAAGAGGCGCCGCGTCTTCCGGAAGTCTCGGAAGTGGAGATGAGCCGCCATTATTCCGCGCTGGAGCAGCAAGCATTCGGCGTGAATGACGGTTTCTATCCGCTCGGATCGTGCACGATGAAATACAATCCAGCCGTGAATGAGACGACATGCGGCCTTCCCGGTTTCACGGAACTCCATCCGTTGCAGGGGGAGGAAACGGTGCAGGGCGCGCTCGAAGCGTTGGCGACGACGCAGCGTCTTTTGGCGGATATCACGGGCATGGACGGCGTGACACTGCAGCCGGCGGCGGGAGCCCACGGGGAATACACGGGCCTCCTCCTGATTCGCGAGTATCATTTGGTGCGCGGCGATACGAAAAGGACGAAGATCATTGTCCCAGATTCCGCGCACGGGACCAATCCGGCCTCGGCGGCGATGGCGGGCTTCTCCGTCGTTTCCGTCCCGTCGAATGCGGAAGGCGGCGTCGATTTGGACGCACTTCGCGAGGCGGTATCGGACGAGACGGCCGGGCTCATGCTGACGAATCCGAATACGCTCGGCATTTTCGATCCGAATATTCTGGAGATTACGAAAATCGTCCACGATGCGGGCGGCCTTTGCTACTACGACGGCGCGAATCTGAATGCCATTGTCGGGCGGGCGCGTCCGGGCGATATGGGCTTTGATTGCGTGCACGTCAATCTGCACAAAACCTTTGCGACACCGCATGGCGGCGGCGGCCCGGGATCCGGTCCCGTCGGCTGCAAAGCGTTCCTGGCCGATTTCCTGCCGGGGCCGGTTGCGGAAGAAAAAGACGGCGCCTATCACTGGGTGACGCCGGCCCATTCTTGCGGCCGCGTGCGCAGCTTCCACGGAAATTTCCTCGTGATTCTGCGTGCCATGACCTACATTCTGGCGCTCGGCGCGGAAGGTCTCGCGGAAGCGTCCGGCATGGCCGTTCTCAATGCGAATTACCTCATGAGCCGCCTGCGCGGGCATATGGATATCGCCAATGTCGGCACCTGTATGCACGAATTTGTCCTCTCGCTGGCGGCGTACCACAAGGAAACGGGCGTCTCGGCGCTCGACGTGGCCAAGCGCCTCTTGGACAACGGTATGCACCCGCCGACCATGTATTTCCCGCTCATCGTGCACGAAGCGCTGATGGCGGAGCCGACGGAAACGGAAAACAAGGAAACGCTGGACGCGGCAGCGGAGATTTTCCTTCGCGTTTTCGAAGAAGGCCGCGAGAATCCGGAACTCTTGCACACAGCGCCGCATAACGCACCCATTCGCCGCCCCGATGAAGTCACGGCGGCACGGAAGCCGGTCCTTCGTTACGATTTCTCGTGACGAAGTCGTCGCTTTCGCGGATATGAAAAGCGGATAAAGACCGCTAGCGGTCAAGTATTCCTTGGCGGAGAAAAGCGTTCGGCGGACGGTTTCCAGTGGCGCGAAGCGCTCCTCTCTGTCAGCAGAACGTTTTCATATCCCATGCCGCAAGTGAATAGAATACGACAAGTCAGGCTTCTCATCCCTCCTCTCTATTTTGCCTCTGACGCCTCAAGCGGTGATTTCACAAAGGACTCCCAACCATGCTTTCTCACCTTTTTATCTACGACAATACCGCCGTCTGCCGCGATCCGTATCGGAATATCGCCATTGAAGAATGGTTGACGACGCATGTGCCGGAGGATGCGGTGACTTTGTTTCTTTGGCAAAATGAGCGGACGGTCGTGATCGGGCGCAATCAGAATGCTTGGCGGGAGTGCGACGTGGCGCGGCTTTCGGCGGACGGCGGACATTTGGCGCGGCGGCTTTCGGGCGGCGGGGCGGTGTACCATCATGCGGGAAATTTGAATTTCACATTCTGTGCGCCGCGCGCGCTCTACGACGTTTCTAAGCAAGTTTCCGTCATTGCCGAAGCGGCGGGGCGGTTTGGGATTCGGGCGGAGAAGACCGGGCGGAATGACATCATGGCGGACGGGCGTAAGTTTTCCGGAAACGCGTTTTACAAGACGAAAACGCGCGCGTACCATCACGGCACGATTCTGATCGATGAGGACATGGGCGATATGGTGAAATACCTTGCGGCAGCCGGTTCGAAGCTGTCGGCGAAAAGCGTCGCCTCCGTCCCGGCGCGCGTCGTGAATCTCGCGTCGCTGGCCGCCGATGTGACCGTTTCCGCCTTTGCCGCCGCTATGCGGGAAGCCTTTTCGACGGTGTACGGACTTCCGGTCCGTTCGCTCTCCGCGGCGGATTTGAATGAAACGGAAATTGCCGAAAGAGCGCGTTTCTTCGATTCCTTTGAATGGAAATACGGTGCGCGCGCCGATTTCACCGATGAGCACGAAGGGAAATTTCCATGGGGGTTCTTGCGGCTTTATTTTTCCGTCGAAAACGGCGTGATCCGAGAGGCCGATGTCGATTCGGACGGACTCGCGGCTGGCATTATCGCCGAGATCCCGCGCGCGCTCATCGGTGCGCCGTATCTGGCGAAGGAGATGCAAGAAAGGATTCTTGCGATTCCTTGCGAGGACGCGGAAGAGAGAGCGGTTCTTACCGATGCGGCAAGTATTTTGTAAATAGAGGGAAGAGAAAAGCGGTATTGAGAATTGCGGGGCTTGGCTGATTTGTATTTTTCTCCAACAGCCGGCAACGAATCGCTGACAGTTATTTTGCGCCTGTCAAAAATGGCAAGCGCATAGTATCCGGAAAGGAAACAATCCATGTATGATCTCGTGATTATCGGCGCCGGTCCAGGCGGGTACACTTGCGCGCTTCGGGCGGCGCAGTACGGGCTCTCCGTCGCGCTTGTCGAAAAAGATTTCTTAGGCGGGACCTGTCTCAATCGGGGCTGCATCCCCACGAAGACATTGCTCCACACCGCGGATTTGCTCGAATCTTTGAAAAACGGAACGAAATTCGGCATTCGCGTTTCCGATTTCGCTCCCGATTTCCCGGCGCTTCGTGCGCGCACGGAGGAAGTCGTTTCCACCCTTCGCGGCGGGATCGAGAAAATGCTGAAACAGAAGAAGGTCGAAGTGTATCGCGGCGTCGGGCGTGTGGCGAAAGAGGGCGTCGTGACGGTCGCCCTCGAGGGCGCCGAGGTCGAATTGGAAACGAAAAATATCGTCTTGGCGACCGGTTCCGTGCCGTCCGTGCCGCCGATTCCGGGCGCGGATTTGCCCGGATGCCATACGAGCGATACGATTTTGGCCGAGCTGCCGCAAGTGGATCGCCTCATCATTATCGGCGGCGGCGTGATCGGTGCGGAATTTGCAGAAGTGTATCGCTCGCTGGGGGCCGAGGTGACCGTCATCGAAGCGATGGATCGGATTTTGCCGCCGATGGACACGGATCTCGCGCGCCATTTGGCCGCCGATTTTCGTAAGAAAGGCATCCAAGTCATCGCGAAAGCCGCCGTTTCCGAAATCGCCAAAGACGGAGAAGACCTTGTCGTCCGTTACGCGCTTTCCGGTGAAGGGAAGGAAATCCGCGCCGATGCGGTACTCATTGCGACGGGACGCCGGGCGAGCATCGAAGGGCTGACGCCGTTTGATTTTGAAACCGAACGCGGCCGGCTCGTCGTGGATGCGAAGTGCCGGACAAGTGTGCCCCATGTGTACGCAATTGGTGATGTCGTTGCCGGGACGCCGCAGCTCGCCCATATGGCCGAAGCCCAAGCGAAAGTCGTCGCAGCGGCTATCGCGGAGCGCACGTGCGACATCGACCTTTCCCTCGTGCCGGCCGTCGTCTATACGAAACCGGAAATCGCCGCCGTCGGTTTGTCCGAAGACGAAGCGAAGGCGAAAGGGATTCCCGTCAAGATTGCACGCACGATGATGGGAGGAAACGCGAAAAGTCTCATCGAAGGCGTCGCCGGCTACATCAAAATCATCGCCTCGCCGGACGGAAAAATTCTGGGTGCCGAATTCCAATGCGCCGACGCCGCCAATCTCATGAGCGAAGCCACGCTGGCCATCTCCAAAGGCATGACGGCTGAAGAACTCTCGGACATCATTCGCCCGCATCCGTCCGTCGAAGAAGCTTTCGGCGAAACAGCGGAAATCATGGCGAGTGAAACGGAAACCGTAAAATAATTTTTGCAAACAAAAAAGAAGTGTCGAGTCTTATATCGGCACTTCTTTTTTGTTTTGGCGGTGCGGCTTTTTGTGCTTGACGAGAAATCAGGCTAACGATTGACAGTCTGATCGGCTGATGGCTGACGTCTCGGTCGCGATGAGCGCCCAACGCGTCACAACGCAAAAACACAAAAGAAAAACCCATCCGTGCGGATGAGTTTCTTGTAATTTATTTCAGCTGATCAGCGTCTGCGCCGGGCGTTTCAATTTGCCGAGCGCTTTCTTTTCAATCTGGCGGACGCGTTCTCTCGTGACGCCGTATTGTTGGCCGACTTCTTCCAGAGTGTGCGGGATACCGTCTTCGAAACCGAAGCGGAGGGCGATGATGCCGCGTTCGCGGTCGGTCAGGGTGGAGAGAAGCTTGGCGATTTGCTCATTCTGGAGGCTGGCTGTCGCTTCATCTTCCGGCGCGGCGATACGCTTGTCTTCGACGGTATCGCCCAGGACGGAATCTTCTTTTTCGCCAATTGGCGTCTCCAGGGAAATGGAATCGAGGGCGACTTGTTTGATTTCACGGATTTTTTCGACGGTGCAATGCATCGCTTTTGCCAATTCTTCTTCCGTCGCGTCGCGCCCCATTTCCTGCTGGATTTTGCGCTCGTAGCGATTCATTTTGTTGATGCTTTCGACCATGTGGACCGGCACGCGGATCGTGCGCGCCTGGTCGGCCAAGGATCTTGTGATGGCTTGGCGAATCCACCAGGTGGCGTACGTGCTGAATTTATAACCTTTGTGATAATCGAATTTATCGACGGCCTTGAGGAGCCCGATATTTCCTTCTTGGACGAGATCGAGCATATGGAGGCCGCGCTCGCGATATTTTTTCGCAATGGAAACGACGAGACGGAGGTTGGCGTCGGCGAGTTTCATGCGGGCGCGTTCACATTCCGCTTTTTCTTCCGGCGTGGCGCCTTCCGCCTTTCCGGCCTCGATGGCTTTGGCGAGGCGGATTTCTTCTTCGCTGTCCAAAAGCTTGATGCTGCCGATTTCTTTCAGATACATGCGGACGGAATCGTATTTGATGTCGTTTTCGTCAATGACGGCATTGGGGAGGAGTCGGGTGATTTCTTGATCCTGTTCTTCTTCCGTCGAATCCGTCATGTCGAAAATTCCGGAAAATTCCGGATCGTTTTCGATATCGTCAAGCGAGAAATCGTCTTCCGCCCGGGGTTCCACTTTTTCGACGTCGGTGAAATCAATCTCAATATGCTCGTCGTCGAGCGCTTTGTACAATTTATCAAGCTGTTTTTGCGTGCGCTTCTCATCTTGAAGCCACTGACGAATGGTGATATAAGAAATGACGCCGTCCACGGCGGATGCGCGGAGGGTGTCCACATCGTTTTGCAAAGATGTTTTTTTCGTTGCCATGCAATCTCCTCGGATCTTACAAAATGCACAAGTTTTTCCTATGACGGATTTTAATATTATCACCCTGCGGAAACGCTCACAAGAGGCATTTGTTTCCCTTTTAGAAACGATGGTTTCCTTCTGCGGTGAAATCGGAAACGGCAGGCGCGTTTCCCGCAAACAAAAAAGACATCACGCGGATGCCTTTTCGTTTTGGTGTCCCAGGAGGGATTCGAACCCCCGACCCACCGCTTAGAAGGCGGTTGCTCTATCCGACTGAGCTACTGAGACATGAAATTTGGTCGGGGTAGCCGGGCTCGAACTGGCGACCCCCTGCTCCCAAAGCAGGTGCGCTACCAACTGCGCTATACCCCGATTCGGAATGTCCGAATTATTGTAATATACATGCGGTTTCCTGTCAATGGCGGAAGAGCGATTTCCGGTTGACAGGGGAAGGCTTATTTTGTATAATAATCTCGCTGTTTCAATTCGGAGCGGCGTATTTTAAGAAGAGGTGATATCTAAATGGCAACAAACAGAGATCCCCGTTTTAAGGCGTGCAGACGTTTCGGCATGAATATTTACGGCCATTCGAAAGCGTTAAAACGGCAGCCCGCTGAAGGTCGTGCGAAGAAACAATCCGAGTACGGCGTCCAGCTTTCGGAAAAGCAAAAGGTCAAGGCGATGTACAACGTCCTCGAACGTCAGTTCTATCGCTATTACGATAAGGCGAACCGCATGGCCGGCGTCACCGGTGCGAACCTTTTGTTCCTTCTCGAGACGAGATTGGACAATCTGGTGTACCGCGCAGGCTTTGCCCGTTCGATCCGTCAGGCGCGTCAGATGGTCAATCACGGTCTCGTGAATGTGAATGGGAAACGCGTCGACATCCCGTCCTATCCGGTGAAGCCCGGCCAGGTCATTTCTCTGCGCGAAGCGTATCGCTCGAATGATATGTTCAAGCAGTGCTTCCAGGAATTGAAGACGTTCGACCTTCCGTACATCGAAAAGTCTTTCGACAACTGGACGGCGACGCTCGTCCGTATGCCGCTTCGTGAGGAGCTGCCGTACCGCGACGAAGTGAATGAGACGCTCATCGTCGAATTGTACTCGAAATAATATTTTACAAGAAGAGCTCCGAGCCATCGGGGCTTTTTTGTTGCGCGGATTTGGAAACGAATGTCCGACGGCGCCCGATTTCCTTCATCGTTTATAATAGAGGAAATATTTTTGTGTCGATTTACGGGAGAGACAGGATTGGAAACAAAGGATTTGGATGCTTTACCGCCGTTTACACGAGCGCTTTTGACGGCGGCGGGTGCGGGGGATTCGTTTGCGACGCCCGGCCATCACGGCGGGGCTTGGCAGCGGGAGACGGCGGTGGGTCGGATTTTTGCGGACGCGCTGGGTCCTGCTGTCTTTGCGGCGGATGTGTCGGATTCGGATCGCCGGATCGGGGATGTATCGGCGCATGAGGGAGCGGCCGGTGAGGCGGAAGCTTTGGCGGCGCGTGTTTTCGGCGCGGAAAAAACTTTTTTTGTACTGGGAGGGACGTCGGCGGCAAATCGCATTGTCACGACGGCGCTTCTCACTCCGGGGGATCTTGTCCTGATGGAGCGCAGCCATCACAAATCCGTGTACCAAGGTGCGCTTTCGGAAGCGGGTGCGACGCCGGTGTATCTTCCGACGCTCACCAATGCGGCGGGCACGCTCGGAGGCCCCGCGACGATTTCGGAAAAACAGCTGCGGCGGCGTATCGAAAAAATTTCTGCCGAAAAAGCGAAGAAAAAACGCCCGTTTCGTCTGGCGTGCGTGCAGCTCGTCACCTATGACGGTGTTTTCGTTTCCGCAAGAAAAATCATAGAAACGATAGGCCCGCTCTGCGATTACATTCTGTTTGATGCGGCGTGGGCGGGGTATGAAATTTTTCTCCCGTCTTGGAAAGATTTGTCTCCGCTCACGGTGTGCCTCGGACAAAATGCGCCGGGGATTTTGGTGACGCAATCCGTCCACAAGCAGCTGGCCGGTTTCACGCAGACATCGCAGATTCACGTGCGTGACGCGCATTTGGCGGGAAAGCGGCGGCGATTGTCCGCCGATGTCTTGCAAGAGGCGTTTTTGCGGCACAGCTCGACATCGTCAAACGCCCTTCTCTTTGCGGGATTGGAAATGAATGCGGTGATGCTGGAAGAGGCCGGCGAGCGCCTTTGGACGGAAACGGTGCGGCGGGGCATTGCTCTGCGTAAAAAGATGAAGGAAACATTGTCTCTCTTGCGTCCTTGGCAGCCGGAGACGGTGGACGGCGCGACGTGGGAGGCGCATGAGACGGAGGCCATCGCGAAGGACAGGCGCTTTGGGGAAATCCGGAGCGGCGAGGTTTGGCACGGATTCGGTGCGCTTCCCGAAGAAACATACTTTCTCGATCCGTGCAAAATTTTGCTACGCACGGCGCCTTCCGGCATTTCGGGGCTCGTGCTGTCTTCTTTTTTGCAAGAACGCGGCATTGTGCCGGAAAAAGCGGATTTCGGCTGCGTCCTTTTCTTGCTGACACCGGGAGACAACGAAGAAAAATACGACCGGTTGCTCACGGCGTTGGCGGAATTTGAAACGTTGTACACCAAGGGTGCGTCGGTGGAGGAGGCGATTTCCTCTTGGGGGGCGTCGCCCCATGCGCATCAGACGCTTTCGGAACTTAGCGCGGCGCAATTTCGTTTTCTTAAAGAACGCGATTTTTTCAAATGGCAGAAGAAAATTTTGACGCAGATTCCTCTGCAGAAAATGACGGGGCGGGCGGCGTCCGATGCGTTCGTATCCGGAAAAGGAAAAAAAGTCGCGCTCTCTGACGCTGTTTCCCGTATCGCCTTGGAAGCGGCGGATGCGTATCCCCCGGGCATTTGCGTCGCGGTGCCGGGCGCTGTCTGGACGAAGGAAGCGGTTTTCTATTTCAAAATTCTCGAAGCTTTCGGGCGCGCGTTTCCGGAAATCGCCCCGGAGCTGCACGGTGTGCATGAGGGCCGCGTGTACGTTTTGTGATTGATTTTTTCGGGAAGAGATGATACAATACGCGCATGGGGCTATAGCTCAGTCGGTCAGAGCGCTTCGCTCACATCGAAGAGGTCCTGTGTTCGAACCACAGTAGCCCCACCATTTGCGCCAAAGGAATCCGATTCGTCGGGTTCTTTTTTTATGGAAACGGCGCGGCGTGCTGTATGGTATAATGAAGAAATTATGAAAGGAAACGGAATATGAAGACTCTTTCGGCGGCGTTGGTCGTCCTTATCCTCGATCAGATTTCCAAATGGTTTGTTGCCGGTCATATGGAGCTCTATGCTTCCATTCCCGTATGGCCGGGCGTTTTCCATTGGACGTTTATTTACAATCGCGGCGCGGCTTTCGGCATTTTCGAAGACCAGAAGTGGCTGTTTCTGACGATTGTCGGGATTCTCTTTGTGGGTTATGCATGGGCGTGGCGGAAAATTCCCAAAGACCCGTGGTATTTTCCCGTCGGTGTCGGATTGGTGCTGGGCGGGGCGCTCGGAAACGCCATTGATCGCGCGCGCCTTCCGGGTGTGGTGGATTTCTTTGATTTTCGCATTTGGCCGATTTTCAATGTGGCGGATATCGGAATTTGCGTCGGGATGGCGTGTATTTTGTTTTATTTCTGGAGGAAAGACGCATGAGAGAGCAGCGGTTTGACGTGACGGAGGCGGAGGCCGGGATACGGCTCGACGTCTTTTTGACAGAGGCGTCCGGGCTTTCCCGCGGGCGCGTGCAGCGTCTTTTGAAAGAGGGGGCGGTCATGCTCTCGACGGGGAAGGCGGCGAAAGGAAATTTGCGCGTCGCAAAAGGAGATGTCGTCTCTCTGGCGTATGAAGAGCCGGAAGAATTCGTGCTCGCGGCGGAGGATATCCCACTTTCGATTCTTTATGAAGACGAAGACCTGATTGTCCTCGACAAGGCGCGGGGCATGGTGTGCCATCCGGCGCCGGGCAATATGACGGGGACGCTTGTCCAGGCACTTTTGCACCATGTGGGCCCCTCAATCATGAAAGTGGGCGAAGTCGCGAGGCCGGGCATCGTGCATCGGCTCGATAAGGATACGTCCGGTGTCATGGTCGCCGCCAAGACGGCGCGGGCCTATGAGGCACTCCGAAAGGAAATCGGCACGCACGAGGCTGTCCGCCATTATCTGGCGCTTGTCCACGGAAACTTACCGGCCGATTCTGGCATCATTCGTCTCCCCCTCGGACGGAGCCAAAAGGACAGAATGAAATGGGCGGTGGAGCCGAAGACGGGGAAATCGGCCGTGACGCATTTCCGCGTCTTGGAGCAGTTTCCGTACTATTCATGGCTCGATTGCCGCCTGGAAACAGGCCGCACGCACCAGATTCGCGTCCATATGGCGCACATTGAGCACCCGGTCGTGAATGACCCTCTCTACGGCTATAAAAAAGACCATTTTCCAATCGCAGGCCAAGCGCTCCACTCCCATACCTTAGACTTGCATCATCCGGTGACGGGGGAAGAATTGCACTTTGAAGCGCCTCTCCCGGCAGATTTGCGGGAATGTCTGGAGCTGGCGAGGAAAGGGGAGAGATGAGGGGTCGAAGGGTTGAAGGGGTGAAACGCTTTTTGTCAGGCGCAAGATAGGAATTCGCTCTTAGTCATTAGCTATCGGATAAAAGCGGAAGGCGCATTGTGTGATTTTTTATAAAAATGCGGCTGAAGCCGCCACAAGTAAAATCTTCTTTATCGGAGGAAGGTGTCGCGGAGCGCCGAGTGATGGGATGCGAACGTGAAAAATTTCCGTTTCCGTGTCGACCTCTTTCTTTTTTTTCTTGTTTGCTATATAATAAGTGAATAATTTTCGGGTGAGGATGAAACGGGAGACGCAATGATGTTTCTCGGTGTGAGGAGGAAGGATTTTGAAGTTCTTTTTGCTGGGAATTGCGACGATTATTTCGCTTCTTTTGATTGTAATCATTGTGGCGCAGGAGCCGAAGACGGCGGGGATGGGCGCTTCGATGGGCGGGGATTCCGCTCTCGGCGGTCGGCCTCGCGGGAAGGATGCCGTGCTGGCGAAGATGACGGTCGGCGTCGGGGCGGCGTTTGTCCTGGCATGTCTTCTGCTCGGCGGGTATATGAATACCTTTTAAGGAAGCGGCAAAGAGGCCTCTCGGCAGGTCTCTTTTTCTTTGCCTTGGAAACGCAGTTTCCTTGGAAATGAATTTTTAAGAAACAAAGGATCAATATGGAGAGTAAAAATTTGCAATCATATGTCCCCGGCACGGTGGTCGAGGGGACGTATAAATCGTACGGTCGATTCGGTTTCCTCATCACGGACAAGGAGCACGAGGATGTGTACATCGCTGAAGCGGATCGGGAAACGGCGACGAATAACGATTCTGTCATCGTGAAGGTCGTGAAGGGGACGTCGGCGCGGCACCGCGTGGAGGGGCGCGTGCTTCGCGTCACGAAACGGGCGAATGAGACGGTGGTCGGGACGTACGAGCTTTTGGCGGATGGCGGTGAGGTCACGCCGATTGATGAAAAGATTCACATGACGATTGAGATCCCGCGCGGCGAGGATTTGGACGCGGTGACGGGGGCGCGCGTCGTCGTGGAAATCACGCGTTGGCCGGGGGAATGGACGAATGCGGCCGGGCGCGTCACGGAAATTTTGGGCTATGAAGGGGACAGGGGCATCGATATCGACGTGATTGTCGCGCAGCATCGTCTGCCCCATGTGTTTCCGAAGGGACTTTTGGACGAGGCGGACGATTTGCCGAAAGCGGTCACGGTAGAGAAGGAAACGGCGGATTTTCGCGATATTCCGATGGTGACGATTGACGGCGCGGATTCAAAGGATTTGGATGATGCGGTGTATTGCGAGCGCCGCGCAAACGGGCATTTCTTTTTGGGCGTCTACATCGCGGACGTGAGCCGCTATGTGCGTCATGGGATGCTTTTGGATGACGAGGCGTACCGGCGCGGCAATTCCGTGTATTTGGCGGATCGCGTCATTCCGATGCTCCCGTTTCAACTGTCAAATGATTTGTGCAGCTTAAATCAAGGCGTCGACCGCTATGCGATGGCGTGCCTCATGGATGTGTCGCCGACGGGGCGCGTCACGACCGAGCGCGTGACACCGGCGGTGATTCGTGTGGGACGGCGTTGCAATTACGCGGAAATCAATAAAGCTTTCGAGGAAGACATTGCGCCGGAGGATTTGCGCCCGTTTCTCCCGATGCTCTCCGCTTTGCACGATTGCGCGGCGGCCCTTCGGAGCGAGAGAGCGGCGCGCGGCGCGATTGAATTTGAATTTCCCGAATACAAAGTGGTGCTGGACGAGGACGGCAAGCCGCTCCGGATTGAGACGCGCATTCGCGGCGAATCCGAGAAAATGGTCGAGGACGCCATGATTGCGGCCAATGAAGCGGTCGCGCGTTTCCTGCGGGATACCGGGCACCCGTCCGTGTATCGCATCCATTCCGACCCCGATCCGGATCGCGTGGAAGCGTTGAAGAAACTGACGAGAATTTTGGGCACGAAAGTGCAGCTGCCGGAAGAGCCGAAGCCGAAGGACGTGCAGCGCCTTCTGGAAAGCGTGCGCGGCGAGGACATCGAGGCCGTCGTGGAAGTCATGGCGCTCCGTTCGCTGCCGCAGGCGTGCTACTCCACGGAAAATCTCGGCCATTTCGGCATCGCGTCGACCTGCTACACCCATTTCACGTCGCCGATTCGCCGCTATCCGGATCTCATGGTGCATCGTCTCATTCGGCAAGCGCTGTTTGAAAAGCCGAGAGACAAGGAACTCGCGCGGCAGCAGGCCTTTCTGGAAAAAGCGACGGCGCATGCCTCTGAGACGGAGCAAAACGCGGTCAGGACGGAGCGCGACGTCACCGATCTCAAAATGACGGAATACATGGAGCCCTTCGTCGGCGAGCCCTTCGACGGGCATATCACGGGCGTGACGTCCTTCGGGATTTTCGTCGGTCTCGATAACGGCGTGGAAGGTCTCGTACATGTGGACACGATGGACGAGGAAACGGAGTACAATGAAGACACATTGACGCTTCGCGAGAAATTCTCCGGCGTGACGTATCGCATGGGGCAGAGCGTGCATGTGACGCTCATTCGCGCCGATAAAGAGAAGCGGGAGATTGATTTCATGCTGGGCGAGCTCAAGTCGCCTCTGGATTTGGAAAAGAAATTGCATCGCGGCGGCGGGAAACCGAAGGGCGGCGGCAAGAAACCGCGTCTTTCGCTGGGATTGGAGAAACCGTCTCACGGCGGACGCGGCGGAAAGAAAAAAGGGAAACGGTGATTGCGGTTTCCGTTTCCGAAAAAGGACAGAGACATGGACAAGAAAGACAAGCATGTGCCGGTTTCCATCTTGAATCGGCAGGCGCGGCACAATTATTTCATACACGATACGATTGAGGCGGGGGTCGCGCTGACGGGGACCGAAGTGAAATCCATTCGCGCCGGTCGGGCCAATCTGCGAGATAGCTTCGCGAAAATCGAGGGCGGCGAGGCCTTCCTTTGGAATGCACACATCAGCCCCTACGAGCAGGGAAACCGTTTCAATCACGACCCGCTCCGCACGCGGAAACTCTTGCTCCATCGCCGTGAGATTGCGAAAATCGATATGCAGCTCAAGACGAAGGGCTACACGCTCATCCCGCTGAAGCTTTATTTCAAAAAAGGCCACGTGAAATGTGAAATCGGGATCGCGACCGGCAAGAAGCTCTATGACAAACGCCAAGATGCTGCGACGAAAGCGGCTAAGCGCGATTTGGATCGGAGAATTAAAGAGCAACGATATGACTGAAAAAATAAAAGAGGATTCCTTGGTAGGGAAATCCTCTTTTATTTTGGATCGGCAAGGTGAGCAGACATCCACGCTGTAAAATCTTGATATTTTGTTTCACCGGAAGCGATGGAAATGAATATATCGGAAAGTTCATGTCGATGCAATATGAGCCGGTAGCTGTTTATGTATTTTGTGTCTGAGTAGAAATCCCGTTATTGCGAATGATAGTCTGACATCTGACGTCTCGATCTCTATGAGACGTCCAAAGCGAAGAACGCGCTGCCGGCTCTCGGCTTATGGATTCTTTTATTTGCGTCCGTTTGGTGGGATGTAGTAAAATATTAAGAATGTTTTTTATTATAGGGAGCGATGGCGGCGTGTTTGGGAAATTTTGTTCGGCATGGAAATATTTTTTCATCGGCGCGGCAGCGGCGGTTTGCGTTTTGGGCGTGGCGGCTTGCGGCGCGGAGGAGAAGACGGCGGATGTGAGCGCGGTGCCGTCGATTGTTTCCGAAAAAACGCCGGCGGGGGAAGCGGTCGCCGTCCGTGGGAGCGACGTCAAAACAGAGCCGGCGGAAGGCGTTTCCGTCTTGATGTATCACATGATCGGCGACATTCCGGATAACGGCGCCGTATTGACGGAAGAAAATTTCCGCGCGCAGCTGGAGCTCATTCGAAAGAACGGTTTCCATCCCATTACGATGGCCGAGCTTCACGCGTATGTGACGGAGGGCGCGCCGCTTCCGGAAAAGCCGATTTGCATCACGTTTGATGACGGGTACGCGGACAATTACTCGATGGTCTATCCGCTCATGAAAGAGTACGGCTATCCGTGGACGGTCTTTGTGATTACGGGCGATGTCGGGAAACCGGGGCGCCTGACGTGGGACGAGCTGCGGGACATGGCGGAAAGCCGCGCGGTGACGATTGCGAGCCATACGGCGACGCATCCGGAGCTGGCAGCGATTTCCGGAGAAGCGGCGCGGGCGGATATGGCGGCGGCGCAGCAGGCGCTCAAAGACAATTTGGGAATCGAAAATCGTTGGTTGGCGTTTCCGTACGGCAGCTATGACGCGGAGGTCATTGAGATTGCCAAATCCCTTGGGATACAAATGGTCGTCACATCCGATTCCGGCCGCGTCCATGCGGGCGACAATCCCTACACCCTCCGCCGCGCCTGGATCGGAAACGAAGTCAGCGAGGCCAATTATCTCGAACGCCTGACAAGGGATGATTACACGCCGGTGGGGTAGAAGGGCAGAGGCAAGGCTTTTGTGAATGTTCTCTGTTGCGGCAAAGGCGATGGAATATTTTTTGATGATAGAGATGAGAGGGCGTTCTCATCTCTATCTGGCAAAAGCCCCTCGGCGCAAACGCCGCAAAAGAAAAAATGAAAGAGCCGAGACATCTATCTCTATCTGCCAAAAACCCCTCGGCACAAACGCCGCAAAAGAAAAAAATGAAAGAGCCAAGCCCCCCATCCCTATCTTGCAAAAGCCATCGGCACAAACGCCGCAAAAGCAGAGAACGAAAAAAGTTAGCCTCTCATAGTAGGAGATTCTATGCATCAATTTTGGAAACATACATGGTTTCGCTTTGTCATCGTGACATTGATTTTTTTTGTCGTGACATCGCCGTTCGTCGTCCTGTTCGGGCCGTTTGAGAATGTGCGCCGTGCCGTCGTGGGGGCGATTATTCGCTCGCGGCATCCGCACTACATCACGTGGCTCTTTGACCAAGAACAGCTCGATGAGATTTTGGGCGGCGTTTCTTCGGCGCCTCGGCAGGAAATTTTGACCTTCAAGCCGCGGACGGATTCCACCATTCGGATGCAGAAAATTGAGGCCAACCGTTTCGTCGGTTACATTCTGGAAATCCCGAATCCGAAGCGCGTCCAAGTGGCCACGGCGGCGGACATCAACGAAAAAGGCGACACGACGAGCAACATTTGCAAAACTGCGGGCGGCGTCGCAGCTATTAACGGCGGCGGTTTCTACGATCCGAACGGGACGGGGACCGGGCGCCTGCCGTACGGTTTCATTCTGCACGAAGGGAAATATCTCTTGGGCGCCGAAGTCGGCGAGGAGGAGCGCGTCGACTTCATCGGTATGACGAAATCGGGCAATCTCATCGCCGGCGAGTACAACAAAAAAGAATTGCGCGAGCTTGGCGCGGTCGAGGGCCTCACCTTCGGCCCGCCGCTTATCGTGAACGGCGAGAAAATGATTCGTTCGGGCGACGGCGGCTGGGGCATCAGTCCGCGCTCGGCAATCGGACAGAAACGGGACGGCACGATGCTTTTCGTCGTCATTGACGGCCGCCAGCCGGGCTACAGCATCGGCGCGACGCTGGCCGATATGCAAAACATTCTCTTTGAGCAGGGCGCTTACATCGCGGCCAATCTGGACGGCGGCTCGTCCACGACGCTCTACTACAACGGCAAAGTCGTGAATAAACCGGCGGATCTCTTGGGCGAACGCATGATTCCGACCGCGTTCATCGTGAAATAAGGAGGAAACGCTATGAATTGGAAACGGGTCCTCATGTATTTTGTCTTGGGCGTGGCGCTGCAAGCCGGATTTTATTGCTATCTTGACCGGGTTCTTTTTGCCCAGACAGCCGATTACGCCGTATCCGACGTGCAGAAACCGCAAGAGACGGCGACGGTCGATCCGAAGGCGCGCGAAGCGTTTTCCGGCATCACAATCCAAGGGACAGCGCATTATTCCTACGACAGTCGCTACATGGCGGATGTATCCGAGACGTCCGTCACCATTTACGATACGGAAAATTTGCGGCATCCGCAGCATGTGAATTTGAAAGGAAACGGCGTCTCGTTCTTCGAATGGATTCCGGATCGCAATTTGGCGCTGATGGCGCTTTACCCCGCCGATTGGAAAGGCGGGCGTTGGAATGTGACGCTCGCGCGCTACAATCCGGAGGGCGAGGGACATGAATCCGATGCGCCGATTGAAGATTTGCCGCGCGACAGTCGGATCACGGCCGTCGCCTATTCGCCCGCGACGAATGCCGTGTACATGAAAATGCAAGTCCGCGGCGGTTATCGCATTTATCGGACGGATGCGAATTACGATACGCGGCGGATTTACGTGCAGACGGCGGATGTCGGCACGATTGCGGTTTTCTACGACGAAGACCGTTTCTTCTACGACGATACGGAAGAGCACGTCATTTATCTCTACAACGACGAGACCGGCGGCTGGCGCACGATTTCCCCGCCCGGCGCGTATCGGCTCGTCGGCGTCGCGAAAGACAAGACGCTCTACGCGGCGCGGCTCAATGGTGACGGCGATGCTGTGGAATTTTACAAAGGGAAACTGGGTGTCGGCTTTGAGAGCATCGGCGGGCCGGCGGAAGCGGTACCGTTTGATACCGTCACGATGCACATGATCGACGAAGCAGAGAAAAACCGGGAATAAGGAGGACATATGATCGAAACATTTGAAGCACTCGGCGTCGCGGCGCCGATTTTGCGCGCGGTCCGCGAGATGGGATTTGAAGAACCCACGCCGATCCAGAAAGCGGCGATTCCCGTCGCGATGACAGGGCGCGATATGATCGGACAGGCGCAGACGGGCACGGGGAAAACGGCGGCTTTCGGCATCCCCGTCTTGCAGCGGATCGACACGACGAGACCCGCGCCGCAAGCGATTATTTTATCGCCGACGAGAGAGCTCGCCGTGCAATCGGCGGAAGAAATCAATCATCTGGCGCAATTCACGAGCATCCGGGCGCTCCCCATTTACGGCGGGCAGGACATCAACCGCCAATTCCGCGCGCTCCGCAGCCGCCCCGGCATCATCGTCGCTACCCCCGGCCGCCTCATGGACCACATGAAACGCGGCACCGTCGATTTGTCCGCCGTGCAAATTCTCGTCCTGGACGAAGCGGATGAAATGATGGACATGGGATTCATCGACGACATCCGTTTCATCATGGAAACCATGCCGAAAGAAAAACAGACGATGCTCTTTTCCGCGACGATGCCCGACCCGATTCGCGAGCTGGCCGACACGTTTCTCCAAGAACCGGAAACGGTGAAAATCAAAGCGGCGACCGTGACGATTGACCTCATCGAGCAAGAATACATCGAGCTGCCCGACGCGCAGAAATTTGACGCGCTCTGCCGCCTCTTGGACATGCAGGAGCCGGAGCTGGCGATTGTCTTTGTGCGGACGAAGCGCCGCGCGGACGAAGTCACGGCGGCCCTCAAGAAACGCGGCTATTCCGCCGAGGGCATTCACGGCGATCTCTCCCAGACGAAGCGCGACGCCGTCATTCGCCAATTCAAAGACAATACGATAGACATTTTGGTCGCGACCGACGTCGCCGCCCGCGGACTCGACATCAGCGGCGTGACCCATGTGTACAATTTCGATATGCCGCAGGATCCCGAAAGCTACGTCCATCGCGTGGGCCGTACCGGACGCGCCGGGCGCACGGGTCTGGCCACGACATTCGTCATCTCCCGCGAAATGGGACAGCTCCGCGACATCGAGCGACTCATTCGCCGCCGCATCCGCCGCCGCTCCGTGCCGACCCTGACCGAAGTCATGGAAGGAAACCAGCGGGAAGCCATCGAGAGCCTGCGCCGCGCCGCCGAAGAAGGCGGTCTGGAAACTTGGCGCGAGACCGCCGAAGAACTTTTGGTCAATACAGACTCCACGACCTTGGTCGCCGCCGCTTTGAAACTCCTGACAAAGCAGCCCGACGTGACCCCCGTTTCCATTACGGAAGAAAAACCGAATTTCCGGAAACGCAAAGGCGCGCCGAAAAAAGACGGCAAAAAGAGAGACGACGCACACGGCAATCGCCGCAAAAAAGGAAGCGGAGACGGCAAAAAAGACGGAAAAGGAAACCGCGACCATCACAAGCCGCGCCGAGAACGCCGCGAAGAAGCCTTCGGCAAGAAAAAACGCGGCGAAAAAGAAGAAGTCCGCGAAAGTGTATTCAAGCCGTATTTCAGAGATTGAGACGAGAGAGTCGCCATTGGGGCGGCTCTTTTTTGGTGGGGGAAAGCCTTGAAAGGCTTGAAAGGCTTGATAATTGTGCTTTTTCCTTTTTAGATCTTTTCTTTGTTTGGCTTTACGATTTGCTTGAGGGGCTTGAAACATCACGCAAAGCCTCTTCCGCTTTAGCCTTCTTTGGGAAGAAGGCTAAAGCGGAACGTCTGATGATAGTCTTGCTATGCGAGGAGATTGCTTTTGGGGAGGTAGTTACCGATTTGCCTTCTTTTCATGTTGTTTATATCTCCTATAAAAAAGTTTGATAATGAAAAGAATGAGAAGAATACAAAAGTTACTTGACAATCAATAGGGGGGGGGGCGCTACGATATGAGCATAAATCTGATTATTAAGGGCGGATGCGTTTTTATCGGATCGGATTTCTATCAGCTATCTGTTTTTTGATGTAAAGGAGATGCGCTATGAAACAGAAAACGAAGGAATTGGGAATCTTGACGGTTGGAATTTTGCTGGCATTGGGGGCAGCGGTGATGCCGCAGCAAGCGCTGGCAGCGACTGCACTTAGTGGGAACTCCGCCAATAATTTTAAGGCGTCGGCTGGAAATAATGCGACCGCTGTTGGGGACGGTGCAAACGCTGCAGCTGAGTCTTCTTTGGCGATTGGAGTTGGTGCAAAGGCTGCCGGAATGGGCTCTTTGGCTATTGGGTATGGGGCAGAGGTAGCGCAAAGCATGCAGAAGTCTATCGCTATCGGTTATCAAACGTCTGTCGATGGGTCAGGATCGGTGGCTATCGGCAGTGAAGTGTCGATTAAGACAAATTATGTGACGGCTGTCGGGGTGAATAGTGTTGTTACCAATAACAATGCAAGTGCATTCGGGTATCTTGCGCAGGCGAGAGAGGAAGGGGCGCAGGCTTTCGGGTATAATGCCCAAGCGCTGGCCAAAAATGCGGTAGCCATCGGGAAAGATTCTGTGGCGAAGTGGTCAAATACGGTTTCTTTCGGGCACAAATCCGGGGATAAGTATATGAGCGGAGACACAGAGAAACAATATGGGAGCGATTCTTTTGCCCAGATCGTAAATGTGGCGGCTGGCACGTCGTCACACGAGGTCGCGATATGGGATCAGCTAATCGGCAGCGCTTCTTATGAGGCGTCGACCGGAAAATTGACACTTTCCAGAAACAATAATGAAAGTCCTATTACGGTCACGATTCCGACAAGCAGCGGCGGTGGCGGTACGACGTATAGCGCGGGTGATCATATCGATTTGACGGG
>CAVEFO010000013.1:0-35631 GCA_963615055.1 Lachnospiraceae bacterium | reverse complement strand
CGAGACAGTAAAAGTGTCTCGCTAACAAAGTCTAACTTTTGGGGGTCACAACAAACCGATCCCCCATTTTTTGTATCCAAGACCGTCCCATTCCTAATTCGCTCCTAACGGAAACAACCGCAAGTCTTCTCAATATTTCTTCATAATAGGGTGACATTCTCGCATAATGCCACCATTTATCCCCCAGTCCAACCTGTGGATAATCCCAAGGTTTCGGATATGCCGCATAATGAATAATATAAGGATTTTGCAAAGCTTCTTTCCACAAACCAATCTTCTCGTCCGTATTATGCGCGACATGCTCGACCGAAGCCATTTTATCCGGATATAAATTCCACCGCAAATCCAAATGATGAATATGTCCGTCAAAAATCATATTAAATGCATCCTGCTCAGCACAACGCAGACGATACTTTTCCCAGACCGCCATCACATCATCCAAAGAAAAATCACGTCTTATCGCATTATTATTAAACACTAATACATCTGCATTGACATATCCTTCCGGGTGTTTCAAGCCCAGCTCTTGAGGAGAAATATCCATTGTTAATCTTCCTAAATAGCCCAAATCCAAAGCCCCTGCCAGATACTCGTCCGATCTAAACTCCACATTCAATAATTCCTCCAAATCCCTTTGCACTACAATATCGGCTCCAAGATTCAGCACTACATCATACTTTCCAAAAATCCACGGCAACGCAAGCCGATAATAATTGATTTCCAAATATGTAAAAGGGTTCTTCGCTATATATGATTTCACATGATGTGACGGATCATAAAATCGAACGGAAACATTTGGCTTACCCTTTGTAGCCTCTGTTAATAACGAACAATCATAATCATCAATCTCTGATGTCAAAATAACAATATCATAATAACTATCCGCTTTGATATGATCCAACAACGAATACAATACTACACTTTGATATGGTACAAAAAAACTACTGGACTCAAAAACAATTGCCTTTTTACATTCTTTGAACACCGGCTCCAAATACTTACAATACTTTGTTTTTTTAATTGCGTTGATTTCGGCCAAGTTGGCCAAAGCGCGCGTATTCTCCATGTTAATTTCCTTCCTTCTCTTTGAGCGACTCTATAATCTTGCAAACACCGGATTCAAATGAAATCTCCGGTTCCCAACCGATTGATCTCAGTTTCGTTACATCCGGATTTACGTTTACCATTCCCGTTCGCGGATACGACACCGCACCAAATCTCATTTCGCTTTGGCTCCCCACCAACTCATACATTTTCATAACATAGTGCTTCAATTCATGGCTATCTCCGAAACCAAAATTAAAGACACCGGAATCATGGACATCCCAAATTAATTTGATAAGCCCGCTTATCGCATCATCTATATAAAGAAAATCCCAAAGCTGAACGCACTCTGTCAACTCACACTTTTTATTTTCCATCATGTTCTTTAACATGGAAATAATCATCGTGCCGCCAAAGTCTCCAGCCCCATACAAGCTGAAAAACCGCGGCTCCAGCAGAATCCCTCCGGCCTCCTGAACCAATTTCAATACATCCCGATAAAATCGCAGCTTAAATTCTCCGTATTCCGTATTGGGACATTCCGGATCCTTTTCTGTTATCTTTCTCGTCTCGAACCATGGGCCATACTCTGCCTGTGACCCCGCAGTTATAATTTTTTTACAGCCTTTTTGAAGTACCGAGCGAATCGCCTGCATTCCCTTCTCGTAATTGTACTTCTGCATTTCATAGTCATCCCTGTCGCTTCCTCTGGTCCCATTCCACGTCAAGTACACCAAACAATCTACCGCACCCACAGTCGTCCCCAAATTTTCATATTCGTCCAAATCCAGCTCTTTTACATCAATATGACCCCCCATCGCTTTCAATACAGGAATTTGTTTGCTACCTTTTCTTACCACGGCAACCAATTCATCACCGGCTGACTTTTGTGATAATTCTCGCAAAAGATGCATGCCGATAAAACTTGTTGCCCCTGCAATGGCTATTTTCATAATTTCCCTTCCTTACAATAGCGAACCACTTCTTCCACCACATCCGAAGCGGACATATGATAGTATTTTCGTAAATATTCTTGATCCCCAACCTCTTCTGTAAACGTATCATGCAAACCAAAACGCATGAGCAAAGCATGATGATTTATCTCGCTCAGAACTTCAGCCACCGCGCCTCCCAAACCACCGATAATATTATGTTCTTCCATAGTTATAAATAAGTTTGCTTTTATTGCTAATCTTTTTATTCCTTCTTCATCAATAGGCTTTACTGCAGGTACCGAATACACAGAAACCAAAATGCCAAAATCTCTCAATTGCTTCGCTGCCAAAACGGCTTCTTTCAAAATCGTCCCCATGGCAAACAACACAACATTCGGCCCACCATCTACAATAGAAACTAATCTAGTAACATCAAGATTTTTTAACTCTTCTATATCATGAATATTCGCTTCTTTTCCTCGCGCCATGCGCAAATATCCTGGGCCATCGTATTTACAAAGCTCATCAAAACATGCCATTGCTTCTATAGCATCGGCAGGAACATATACTTTCATATTTGGTAAAGCTCTCATCATCGCAACATCCTCAGTTGCATGATGTGTCATCCCCAAACTTCCATAAGCAAATCCGCCACCGGTTGCCAATATTTTTATATTCGCATTATGATAACACCCTAAATTTCGAATCTGTTCTATACACCTGAGTGTAGGAAAATTACCAATAGAATACATAAAAACCATATTTCCTTCCAAAGCAAGTCCTGCTGCCATTGCCGCAAGATTTTGCTCCGCTATTCCCACATTGATATATCTTTCAGGATATTTTTGCGCAAACCCTTCAAGCACACCAAATCCCAAATCAGCAGTAACCAAAATCATTCTTTGATCAATTTTGGCGCATTTTATTAACTCCTTAATCACATGATTTCGCATCTTTGTTACCCTCCTGCAATTCTTCTATAGCCTTTTGATAGTCTTCCCCCTGCGGATCTCTATAATGCCACAACAGCTGATTTTCCATAAAAGAGACACCTTTCCCTTTTACTGTGTTCGCAATAATAACTCTCGGCTTCCCAGTATTTACAGCTTGAAAAGCCTCTTTCAATTGATCGTGATTATTTCCATCCTTGACCTCAATAACTTCCCAACCAAAAGCTTTCCATTTTTCAGCAAACGGATCCAAATTTAATATTGACTCACAAAGCCCCATTGCCTGCATATGATTTCGATCAACAATAACTGTAAAATTATCTAACTTCTGGTGTGCCGAAAACAAAGCCATCTCCCACACCGCTCCCTCATCACATTCTCCGTCACCCACAATAGCATACACATGGTAAGTCAATCTTTTAAGCTTTCCGTTTAATGCCATACCACATGCAGCACACACTCCTTGTCCTAAACTACCCGTAGATATTTCTACGCCCGGCACCTTTTTATGTGAAATATGACAAGAAAATATACTCCCATTATCCCCATACGTATCAAGCTCTATCCATGGGAAAAAACCGCATTCTGCCAAAGCCGCATAAATGGCAACCCCGTTGTGTCCCTTACTCAAAATAACCCTATCTCTATTATTATTTTGCGGATCATCTGGACAAACATTAACAACAGTACTATACAAAACCGCGATTATATCTGCACACGATAAAATCCCCCCAATGTGTGATGCATGTGCATGATTTACCATTTTTACGGCATCTATACGTATTCTTTTGGCCAATTCTTCACTTTTCATTGTTTCAAAAACCTCTTTATCTTTACAAAATCGAATTAATCTGAGCCTCCATTATCTCAGAAATATTATCATGATTTTCCCAGGCTTTTGCCCATTCGACCGTTTTCTCCACAGCCTCTTTGATTCCATATCGCGGCTTCCACCCAAGCGTGGACTTCAGTTTGGAACAATCCAGTTTCAAAAATCGTGCTTCATGAGGCACTCCCAGCTTTGCCTTATTTATCCATTTCACACCTTGCCCCCAGCTTGCGCAAAACATCTGAACCAAATCGCCGGTCGACACACAATCATGCTCATCCGGGCCTACATTATAAGAATCCGCCACCCGATGGTCTTCATATTGCGCTTTTGCGATCAAGCAATACGCATACAGCGGATCCAGTACAAACTGATATGGCCTTGTTGAGTATGGATTTCGCACCTCAATCGGCACTTTTTTTGAGGCCGCACGAATGCAATCCGGTATAATTCGATTTTCTGCAAAATCCCCACCACCAATTACGTTTCCGGCACGCGCAGTGGAAATTGCCACCCTTCGATCCGCAAAAAAACTCCTCTGATAGCTATGTGTCACCAATTCTGAACAGCTTTTACTATTGGAGTAAGGATCAAATCCATCCAAGGGCTCTATCTCACGATACCCCCAAGCCCATTCGTTATTTTGATAAACCTTATCCGTCGTAACATTTACAAATGAGCGCACCGTGTCCATCTGTCGTATACATTCCAAAACATGCACAGTCCCCATCACATTTGCCGAATAGGTCCCAATCGGATCCCGATAGCTTTCCAACACGATTGGTTGCGCAGCCAAATGAAAAACAATCTCCGGCTTCGCATTCTTAAACACACGTAATAGACTATCATAATCTCGAACATCACCGATCACAGATTGCATCCCGGCTTCAGCCCCGGATAAAACAAAAACATCCGCACCTTCTTTCGTGGGAGACGGTAATGCGTAACCGGTCACTTCTGCTCCTGCCATTTCCAACATTTTTGAAAGCCACGTCCCCTTAAACCCGGTATGTCCTGTGATAAGAACTCTCTTTCCTTGATAAAAATTCATATCCATCATCTTATTCGTCCTTCCACACTTTCCAAGGAGCATTACCTGCTTCCCACATTTTTTCCAGCATATCTTTTTCTCTCTTGGTATCCATACACTGCCAAAATCCTTTGTATTTATAACTCATGAGTTGCCCGTCTTTAGCCAATTGCTCGAGCGGCGTTCTTTCAAAAACACAATCATCTCCGGTCAAATAATCAAAAACTTGCGGCTCAAGAACCATAAATCCCGCATTGATAGGTGCACTGTCCCGAGCTGATTTTTCTCTGAAAGATTGCACAGCATTATCTGCTCCGATATTCAAAATCCCTTTTGATTGCTCCAGCTGCACCGCCGTCAGTGTTGCCAACCTCCCATGCGCTTTATGATACGCAACCAATTCGGAAATGTTTACATCACATAATCCGTCTCCATAGGTCACCATGAATGTTTCTTCCCCAATATATGGCTGAATCCGTTTAATTCGCCCACCTGTCATCGTCTCCAGCCCGGTATCGACTACCGTCACTTTCCAAGGCTCGCAATGTTGATCATGAACGAGCATTTTATTCCCGGCCGTAAAATCAAAAGTAATATCAGACGTATGCAAAAAATAATCCGCAAACCATTCCTTTATATAATGTTGCTTATATCCGGCACATACCACAAAATCGTTATAACCATAATAGCTGTAGTTTTTCATGATATGCCACAGAATTGGCATTCCGCCGATTTCAATCATCGGTTTCGGCTTGTACTGGCTTTCTTCGGAAATTCTGGTGCCATAACCACCTGCCAATAAAACGACTTTCATTTGTGTATTCTCCTTTTCATCCAAAAATAAACCGGCTTGATTCGATTTTTGATACCATCCAGAAATTGCGCAATCCCTCGTGGCATCAAATGATACAAATATATTCTTCTGTAAAAGCCGGGCAATATCGCAATTTCTTTTTTATACTTTTGTAGCATTTCTGTTTTCAAATTATCAACAGCCCGAAGGTGAATCAAGTAATAATGACTCACCAATGCATCTGTCCTAAAAGTCCATATGATTTTCTCTTTTGTTGTTTGCGAATAATGATCCGATAAAAGTGCAACCCCACGATTAAATTTTGAAAATGTATAGTCATAATAACATTCCGTTCCGGTCCACCAATGATCTTCTTTTTGAGGATTCGATCTCATGCTATTTGTATAAACAACCCCTAAGAGTACTTTCTCACCGGAGCCCACAGAGCAAGCCAATAAATCAAAAAGTGTACATGCAATCCACCATGGAATACCATGCTTGCGGTATTTGTCCAGAATACCATTTTCATAGCACTGTCTGTAATATCTCGTTTTAACAATCTGCGCCCCCCAATACGTCAAATGAGAAAAATATTTTGCTGCATAGACGTTTACATCTGTGTAACTATAAATTTTCTCACTTTCGCACCAACGATCCTGCCCCATGTGCCCGATTCGGTTTACACTTTCGATATCAATTACTGTGTATTTGCCTATTTCCTCCCGCAAAAGCAATTCCATCTTCCCGAAATCGACCAGATTCCCATCCCCCATAAGCCAAAAAAATTGGGTTGTTACATTTTGAATCGCCAGCATTGCCTTTTCGTCGACAGAAATTGTCGATGGATATCTTTGATAACGTATTAAATCCCTTTTTGCGCCACAATGAGATTCTATGAGTGTCTCAATCTTGTCATCCGCACTACTGTCATGTATTTCAAATCGAAAAAACTCCCCCTGATACTTCGCTATACTCTTTTCAAGCAATTCGCGCAGACATAAGTATCTATTTGTCGGAATCAAAACCGTGACGACCATAAAATCATCCCTCGTACCTTCTGCAAATTTCTTCCGTCTTTCCTAAATCCTTAATTCCCCCGCGCTCCAACCAAACGACCTTGCTGCATAATTTCTTTACAACATTGATATCATGCGACACCAGCACCACCGTCACGCCGCGATCGATCATCGCTTGTATCCTGTCTTCACATTTCTTTTGAAAACGATAGTCTCCCACGCTCAAGACTTCATCGACGATCAAGATGTCCGGCTCGGCCATCGTAGCAATCGCAAATCCCAATCGGGCATACATCCCGCTGGAGAAATTTTTCACCGGTACGTCGATAAAGGGCCGCAGCTCGGCAAAGTCGATGATGGCATCAAATTTCTCGCGCATGAATGTCTTATCATGCCCCAAAATCGCGCCATTGAGATAGATGTTTTCTCGGGCTGTCAATTCCGGATCAAATCCAGCTCCCACCTCAATCAAAGGGGCTACGGAGCCGGTAACTTTGACATCCCCTTCCGTCGGTTTCAGGACGCCGGCAATGATTTTTAAAAGTGTCGATTTTCCGGCTCCGTTGAGACCAATGAGGCCGACGATTTCACCGGCTTCGATGGCAAAGCTCACGTGGGAAAGCGCCGTAAAATCATTGTAGAGCAGTTTCCCTTTCAGGAGCTTCATCACATATTCTTTGAGCGAATCGGTGCGCTCGACCATGAGATTGAAGTGCATCGATACGTCTTTGATTTGTATGACCGTATTTCTCATCATATCGCCTTACACGTACAGGATAAAATGATTTTCGTGTTTCCGGAAAACCCAATACCCGACAGCCAGCATACCAAGTGACATGGCGCCGCAGAAGCCCAAGAGTCCCGGATCCGGCACAGTGGCGCTGTACATCGTCTGTCGAAAGGCCGTCAGAAAATAGTACAGAGGATTGTAATCCAAGAGCCAACGATATTCTTCCGGCACGATGGTTTCCGGATAGAAAATGGGCGTCCCGTAACTCAAAAGGTTGAGTAAAACAGAGTACAGATGTTGCACATCGCGAAAATACACGACCATAGTCGCCAGCAACAGACCCAACCCCAGGCAAAAAAGCAGCAATAAAAACACAGGAAACACAAAAAGCAGCATCTCGACGGACAATGTCGCGCCAGTGGCAAATACAATCAGCAGCAAAGCCGGTATGGTAAAAAGCAAATTCACGCAGCTCGACATAACGCGCGAGAGCGGAAACAAGTATTTGGGGATATAAATTTTTCTCAAGAGTGACCCATTTTCAATCATAGACAACATGGCGAATTGCGTACTCTCGGAGAAAAAGGCAAAAAGGATCTGCCCAGTCAACAGATACAGGGGATAATTTTCTACCGAAAAGCGAAAAAGAGTGGAAAAGACCATAGCAGTCACGGTCATCGTCAGCAGCGGATTCAGCACGCTCCAAAGAATGCCCAGCACCGAACGTCTGTATTTCTTCTTGATATCTCGCAACACTAGCTGCTGCAGCAGATATCGATACCGAATGATTTCTTTTAGCACCATAGATATGTCCTTGCTTCTCCTCCGGAATCAATGTCCCCAAAATTTCCGTTTCACAAACAGGCCGCCTTTTTTCAGCCAGTTCTGTTTCTCCATAAAGCTCACATTCTGCTCGATATAGGGAATCGCATTTTGCTCCAGCCAGACGTTCAGCAAAATTTCAGAAACGAAGCCGAAAATTCTTTGCTGAAAGGGCGTCCAATCGGTGATATCAATGCGTTTCTCCAGCGCGAACAGAATATCGAAGAGCCAAGTCATGTACGCGTCAAAGATATCACGGCGCATGACGAACATGTTGAACATATGCGCCCAAGTACGATTCATGATTTTTTGAAATGCCGCTTCGTACTCCGGATACATGTCGCGGATCACGGCTTCCGTCTCGGTGAGGCCGACAGCGGGATGGGCGTGGCAGTAATGAGAGCGATTGGTCTCGATGAAATACCGTCTCTTGTCCGGCACGACGACGGGCGTTTCGGAAAGGAGCCGCGCCCAGTCTTCCGCCGTCAAAATTTCCCGCCATTTCCCTTCGATGCCATGCATTTCTTTTCGCGTGAAATAGCGACGGTAATGGCAAAGTCCGATAAAATCCGCGTCATCATTTTTCCACGCGTAGTAGAGCGCGGTGAGCTCGCAGTAATGAGGATTTTTCAGGGAAATATTTTCTCCCGCATCATCTCTCGCATACCCGATACCGGCCTTCCCCGCCGCGCCGACTTGGATAGGAACGTACGGCGCGCTCTCCGGCATCCGATACGGTTTCGTCGTCGCGACAAAGATACGAATCGTCGGCGCACTCGTCATGCCAATGTTCTCCGAAGCTTTCACGTCTCAGCCGATTTCATACAGGGGAAAAGACACGAAAAAAGCCCGTCCCCGGAGACAATCTCCGAAAACGGGTTTATAAAAAGAATTGTTTCGTTTATTCTGTTAGCCGCCCCCCCCCGTGGCGATTAACAAATTTTCCACATTATTACAAGCAAAAGCGAGCGCCCAAAGCACACTCGGCGTGGCTACCGCTCCACAATGTCTCAATGCGCTCCGCCTCCTCACAAAAAAAATGGATGGAACTTGCCGACTTACAAGTTTCATCCATTATACCAAAGTGAAAAACGATTGACAAATTTTTGCCTGCCGAAACTCAAAACGCTCGCCTATTTTTTGTGCAGCGGCGCGAAGGCGATCATAACCTGACGAATCTCGCCACCGGGGAGCTCGATCTTGGCAAGCATTTTTTTGCCCGTACCGGAAATTTCTTTCACGCGGCATTCGCCCCAGATTTTGTGAACGGCGATGTCGCCGGGTTTCCAATCAAATGTCGCATCGTCCCGTCTCTTCGGCGCGGAAGCCGGCTCACGAAAATAGGCGCTCGATAAGGCATAGCGACTCGTCTGCGCGTCCATGCGACGGCGACGGTCACGTCTTTCTTCCGCCTCTTCGTCCCGCGCACATTCTTCCACGAGATCGGCGGGGATTTCTTTGAGAAAACGGCTCGGCGGATAGCCTTGCGTCTTGCCGTAGACCATGCGCGTCTCGCTGTCGGTCAGGTAGAGCATTTCTTTGGCGCGCGTAATGCCGACATAGCAGAGACGCCGCTCTTCTTCCATCGCCGCGTCCTCTGTGAAGCCGCCGCGAAGGATCGGGAAAATTCCTTCATTCATTCCGGCCAGAAAGACGACGGGAAATTCGAGCCCTTTGGCGCTGTGGAGTGTCATCATCGTCAGCCGGTCCGCATTTTCATCGTATTTGTCCGTCTCGGCGACAAGCGCTTTTTCTTCCAAAAATTCCGCCAGCGTCCCTTCCGGATGCTCTTCGGAAAATTGGCCGGCCATCGTGAAGAGTTCGCCGATATTCGCCTCGCGTTCCTCCGTACGCTCTTTCGGCTCCTTCATCTCGGTCAGGTATTTCCCGTATTCCGTGTCCTGTACGATTTTTTCCAAAAGCGCGGAGAGGGAAAGCTCGGTCTGCGCATTTAAGAAACCAAAAATCATCGCGGCAAAAGTTTGGAGTTTCTTCCGCGCCGCTGCCGGAAGCGCCACGGCCTCGCACGCCATCAGTGCTTCAAATAAAGAAATCCCCTGCGCTTTCGCGTAATCGGCCAATTTCTCCACCGTCGCATCCCCGATGCCGCGCCGCGGGACATTGACAATTCTCCGGAAACTCACGTCATCACGAAAATTCGCCAAGAGACGCAAATACGCCATGATGTCTTTGACTTCCTGCCGCCCGAAGAAAGGCACGTCGCCGATCAAAGAATACGCGAGCCCTTTGATATTCATCGCTTCTTCCAGTGCACGCGACTGCGCATTCATGCGGTAGAGAATCGCTATATCCGAGAGGGCGTGTCCTTTTTCATGCAGCTCGGCGACGGTACGCACGATAAAATGCGCTTCTTCGCGTTCGTCCGCCGCATGGTAGTGAGAAATGCGGTTCCCTTTCCCCTTCTCCGTCCAAAGATTCTTCGGCACACGGTCGATATTGTTCCGGATGACGGCATTCGCAGCGGTCAGGATCGTCTTTGTGGAGCGATAATTTTGCTCAAGCTTGATAATTTTTGCGCTCGGATAGTCTTGGCGGAAATTCAAAATGTTTTGCATATCCGCGCCGCGCCACGAGTAGATACTCTGATCTCCGTCGCCGACGGCGCAAATATTTTGCGTAGGACCGGCAATGTATTTCGCCATGAGATACTGCGCGTGATTCGTATCTTGGTACTCGTCGATTTCAATATAACGGAAACGCCGCTGCCATTTTTCGCGAATGGTCTTGTCCCGCAAAATCTGCGTCGTCAAAAGAAGCAAATCATCGAAATCGACGGCATTGTTTTTCTTCATGCGCCGTTCGTATTCCGCATAAATCTCCGCCACTTTTTTATCATGAAAGGATGTGGCTTCTTCAGAAAATTTTGTCGGTGATTGCAACGCGTTTTTCGCCGCGGAAATTTTCCCCGCCACGGATTTAGCGGGAAAGAGTTTATCATCCAGATTCATATCCTTCACAACGCCCTTTACCATCGCTTTCGCGTCGTCGGCGTCATAAATGGTAAATTGGCGCGTATAGCCCGGAATCGCCTCGATTTCCCGCCGCAGGAAACGCGCGCCGAACGCGTGAAACGTATACATCCAAATCCGCTCGGCCGCCGGTCCCACCAATTTCGTGACGCGCTCACGCATTTCTTTGGCCGCTTTATTCGTGAACGTAATCGCTAAAATTTCTCCCGGATCGATCCCCTGCTCCAGCATGTACGCAATGCGGCAAGTCAGCGCTTTCGTCTTTCCCGATCCCGCGCCCGCCATGATGAGAATCGGGCCGTCCAGCGTCGTCACCGCTTCCCGCTGCTCCGGATTGAGCGTATCCAAATAATTTGCCATGTTTTTCGCTCCCTATAAGAAAAGACCCATTTGCATGGGCCTTCTTCCGTTTCAAATTTCAATCAAATACTTTCAGCAGGAACGGCGCCACCTGTTTTTTGCGGGACATGCAGCCCGGGAGGAAAATTTTGCCGTCTTCCGCTTTCTTCCCGAAGGCTTCTTCCGCATAATGCGCGTCGCCCGTCGTGTACCACAGATCCGTATTTTCGGAGAGAATGTCCGTCACCATGAGGAAGGATGCCGCATAACCGTGCTCGGCTTTCGTCTTGTCGAGGACGGCTAAAATTTCTTCTTTCTTCGCATTGATGGGCGCCAGATCCATGACGGAAATCTGTCCGCACGTGAAAATCTGTTTCCCGGCGCCGAATTCCTTCGTATCGTTTCCGGCGAGTTTTTCTGCCGGATAATCGGAAATATCCGCGCCGGCCTTCAGCATTTCCATGCCGTAAGTCTTGTAATCCACGCCGCAAATTTGCGCGAGTTCTTCCACCGCTTTCTTATCCTCGTCCGTCGTCGTCGGCGAGCGGAAGAGCACCGTGTCTGAAATGATCGCGGAGAGCATCATGCCGGCAATGTCCTTCTCCGGCGTGATGCCATGTTGTTTATACAGCCCGTAAATCACCGTATTCACACAGCCGAGCGGGCGAAAGAGCATGAAAATAGGATTTTCCGTCTCAAAATCGCCGATGCGATGATGGTCGATGACTTCGATGACTTCCGCGTCACCGATCCCATCCACGCATTGCTTCGTCTCATTGTGATCGACCAAAATCATTTTCTGCTTTTCGTCCGAGGACGACGTACGCGCCACATTTTCGACGTATTCGGGCGCCGCGACGCCGAAATATTCCAATGCAAAGCGCGATTCTTTATTGATTTCTCCCGCACATTTCGCCACGGCATCCATGCCGAAATGCCGTTTCAATGCCGCGTAGGAAATCGCCGCCGCGATACTGTCCGTATCCGGAGATTTATGCCCGATGACAAAGACTTGACTCATTTTTCCGACTCCTTTTTTTAGAAACAAACTCTTACGCCGTCATTTTACGACGATATTTACCACACGCTGCGGGACGACAATGCATTTTACAATCGTCTTCCCCTCCAGATGCTTCGCGACTTCCGGAAGTGCCTTCGCCGCCGCGGCAACCGTTTCCTCATCCGCATCGACCGGCATTTTCACGACGCCGCGCACCTTTCCGTTCACTTGGACGGCAAGCTCCGCCTCTTCCACCGTGAGCGCGCTTTCATCCACCTCCGGCCACGCCGCTGCATGGACGCTCTCTTCTTTCTCGCCCAAAAGCTGCCAGAGTTCCTCGGTGATGTGCGGGACAAACGGCGCGAGCAAGAGCAAAAGCGCGCGAAGCAATTCTTTCGCAAAGGCCGCGTCGACGGTTTCGTGTTTTTCCGCATAGAGATACATCGCATTCACGAGCTCCATGACGGAGGAAATCGCCGTATTGAAATTGAAACGGCCATCCAAATCCGCCGTGACTTTCGCAATCGTCATGTGGAGACGACGGCGCAAAACTTTTTCCTCTTCGGAAAGCGTCCCTGCATCCGTCTTGGCCAGCTCCAGATAGCGCCCGACAATCGTCCAGACGCGACGCAGGAAGCGGTACGACCCCTCGACGCCCTGATCGCTCCACGCCAAATCTTTTTCCGGCGGCGCGGCAAAGAGAATGAAGAGACGTGCCGTGTCCGCGCCGTATTTTTCGAGAATTTCTTCGGGGCTGACGACATTTCCGACAGATTTCGACATCTTGCCGCCGTCTTTCAAGACCATTCCCTGGCAGAGCAAATTCGTAAAAGGCTCCGGCGTATCCAGCATGCCCTCATCCTGCAAAACTTTCACGAAGAAACGCGAATAGAGCAGGTGCAAAATGGCGTGCTCGATGCCGCCGATGTACTGATCGACCGGCATCCAATAATTTCCTTTTTCCTTAGAAAACGGCTCGGTCTCATTGTGCGGATCGCCGTAGCGAATGAAATACCACGACGAATCGATAAAGGTATCCATCGTATCCGTCTCGCGCAAAGCGTCCGCGCCGCACTGCGGGCATTGGCAATGCAGGAAACTTTCGCTCGTCTGGAGCGGTGAGAGCGCACCCGCCACAAAATCGACATCTTCGGGAAGCCGGACGGGGAGATCCTTTTCCGGCACGAGCACCGGGCCGCAATGCGGACAGTTGATGACCGGAATCGGGCAGCCCCAATAGCGCTGGCGGGAAATAAGCCAATCGCGCAGGCGGTAATTCACCTTTTCGCGCCCAATCCCCATCTCCTCGAATTGTTTCGTGATGGCCTTCCGCCCTTCTGCGGACGAAAGCCCCGTAAATTCACCGGAATCAACCAGAATCCCGTCATCGTGATACGCCTCTTCCATGCTCGAAAGATCCAAATCTCCCGCTTCGTTTTGGACGACGAGTTTCATCGGGAGATCGTATTTCTTCGCAAACGCAAAATCGCGCTCATCATGCGTCGGGACCGCCATGACCGCGCCCGTGCCGTATTCGTAGAGCACGTAATTCGCGATCCAAATCGGCACGCGCGCCCCCGTCAGCGGATGAATGGCATAACCGCCCGTGAACATCCCGCGTTTCTCTGCCGCCTCCGACGTGCGCTCGATGTCATTTTCATTCTTCACTTCATCGATGAACGACAGAATTTTCTCTCGATCCGGATTCGTTTCAATCAATTTTTTAACAATCGGATGCTCCGGCGCGAGCACCATATACGTCACGCCAAAAACGGTATCGACACGCGTCGTGTAGACCGGAATACGCTCCTCCAGCCCTTCGACCGCAAACGAAAATTCCGTCCCCGTCGAGCGCCCGATCCAGTTTTTCTGCATCGTCTTCACGCGCTCCGGCCAGCCCGGCAAAAGCTCCAAATCCGCCAAGAGGCGATCCGCGTAATCGGTAATCTTCAAGAACCACTGCGACAAATCTTTTTTGACGACTTCCGTCTTGCAGCGCCAGCATTTCCCGTCCTCGACCTGCTCATTCGCCAGCACCGTGTGGCAGCCGTCGCACCAGTTTACCTTCGCTTCTTTTTTGTACGCCAGCCCGCGCTTGTAGAAAATTTCAAACAGTTTCTGCGTATGCTTATAGTAATCCTCGCGGCACGTCATGACCTCACGATCCCAATCATAGGAAAGCCCCAGCGCTTCCTGCTGCCGCGTCATATTTTCGATATTCGAATACGTCCATTTCGCAGGCGGCGTGCCGTTTTTGATCGCGGCATTTTCCGCCGGCATTCCGAACGCATCAAAACCCATCGGATGAAGAACGTTGAAACCCTGCATCTTTTTGAAACGCGCCACGACATCCCCGATGGAATAATTGCGCACATGTCCCATGTGCAAATTGCCGGACGGATACGGAAACATCTCCAGCACGTAATATTTCTTCTTAGCCGGATCTTCGACAGTTTGGAATGCCTTCGTATCCTTCCAAATTTTCTGCCATTTCTTTTCAATTTCCTGCGGAATATATTTTTCCATGCCATCACCTCATACTTTGACTGCTGCAAAAATTATTCTCTATTATAAAGGAGACAAGTGACTTTTTCAATCACGGAGCGCTTTCGCGGCACGCCTTCCCCACACCGGACAGCTCGGAATTTGTGAGAGAAATACACCGACGGTCATTAGCAGGACGCCGATCCATTCCCGCGACGTCAGCGTTTCTCCCAGAAACAGGAAACCGCCGAGACCACCAAAGACCATTTCCAAAGACAGAATCATGGAGCATTCCGTCGGCGGCAAATGGCGCTGCCCGACGATTTGCAAGGTGTACGCGACGCCGGTGGAAAAAATGCCGACATAAAGAATCGGGACAGCGGCCGCAAAAATGGCCTCCCATGACGGTGTCTCCCAAAGAAACGCACCGACGAGACTGATAACGCCGCAGACAAAAAATTGTCCGCATGCCAGATGAATCGGCGAATAGCGCGCGGCGGCATAGTCCATGTACAGAATGTGGCAGGAGAAACCGACAGCGCAAAGGCCGATCAAAATATCGCCCGGATTGATGGAAAATGTTTCCGTAACGGACAGAAAATAAACACCCGTCATGGCGAGCAGCGCTCCAATGGCATGATTGACACGAAGAACGTGGCCAACAAAAAGGCCGAAGATGGGGACGAGCAAAATATACGTCGCCGTGATGAAGCTGGCTTTCGCAACGGTCGTGTAAAGAATCCCGATCTGTTGCAGGACAGTGCCGCAGCAAAATAAAAATCCCGCGACGACGACGGCTATCCATTCCGGAAAAGAAGCGGCTTTGGGCGGCGCGTCTTCTTTCAGCAAAAACAGAACGGGCAAAAGAGCCGCGGCGCCGACGAAACAACGAACGGCAGAAAATGTCAAAGGACCGATGTCGTCCATCGCGACGGATTGCGCCGTAAACGCAAAGCCCCAAATGAGGGCCGTAAGCAAAAGCAAAAAACGATATTTCACAAAAAAATCCTCTTTGTCATCCTGAAAATCAAACGTGCAAAAGAAACGTGTTTCCATTATAATGAAAGAAAAAACATTTGTAAATCGGAGGAATAGGATGGCGATTCGACTGGCAGCGATTGATTTGGACGGGACGCTTCTGCATGACGACATGACGGTCTCGGTGTACACAAAGGAAATCATCGGGCAGGTCGCAGCGCGCGGGATTCGGATTGTGGCGGCGACGGGACGTATGTTTGATTCGGCGCGCACGAAAGTGAAACTGCTGGGGCTGCCGGATGTACCGGTCATTTGCTACACGGGTGCTTGGTGCGGCATGAGCGAATCGGGCAAAATTCTGTGGCAGGATGGTCTCTCACTTGACACGGCACGCGCGATTTTAGCGGAAGGACGCGCACAAGGCTGGGTGATGCAATCCTACATCGACGACGAAATTTTTATTGAAAAGGAAACGCCGTTGGAAATTCTCTGCCGCCGCTTTCGCGCCAAGCCCGCTCGAATGATTGGAGATGATTTTTATAAGCCGACGAAACCGCCGACACGGCTTATTATCGTCGAGCCGTCAGCGGAAAAGCGAGAAGACATCCGCACCTACTTGGAGCCGCGATACGGAGACGAAGCAGAACTGGTCTACCCCGGCGATATTTTCCTCGACATTCACAAGCGCGGCATCTCCAAAGCGGCGGCGCTCTCCCGTCTCGGCGCCGAGTGGAACATCGATTTGTCCGAAATGGTGTCATTCGGCAATACGGAAAATGACGTCTCGATGCTTTCGGCGACGGGTCTCTCTTTCGCCGTCGCCAATGCGGAGCCGGCAGCCAAAGAGGCGGCCCAATTCGTTTTGCAATTGACAAATGATGAGGACGCCGTCGCCCATAAATTGGAAGAATTGTTTTTATGATAGGCATAAAAAGGCCGCCATCAAATCCTTTTCCATTTGATGGCGGCCTTTTCGGCTGTACGAAAAGAACATAAACGCAAAGGCGTCACATCGCGATTCTATCAGTATACCCGCAGATTGCTGACCGTATGTAAAAACTTTGTTCAACAAGGGATATGACAAACGGTAAACAGCAAACGGTCTTCATCACTATGAGCCAACCAAAGCTCGGCCACCGTCTGATTATCTGACATCTAATCTCGATCACTATAGGCTGTACAAGCCGTAAAATCAATATCATCCGTTCATTTGATTTTCGAAAAATTCGATGGTTTCCCGCAACCCTTTCGCCAATTCCGTCTTTGGCACCCAATCCAACAATTTCTCAGCGTTTTCGTTACAAAGTGACGAACGGTAAATATCGCCCGGACGCGCTTCGCCGTGGAGGACGTCGACCGTCTTTCCGCTTTGGCGCAGCATTTCGACGACGAGATCATGGAGCGTGAGCTCCGTCCCCGTACTGACGTTGCAAACGCTCCCGGATGCTTTTGTGAGCGCTTCCAGATTGGCCGCGGCTACATCGCCGACGTAAATGAAATCGCGCGTCTGGCCGCCGTCGCCGAAAATGGGAAGCGGCCTCCCTTCGGCCAAAAGCTTGGCGAAAATATAAATGACGCCGCCTTCCCCGTGTGCGCCTTGCCGCGGGCCGTACACGTTGCTGTAGCGCAGGACCGTGTAATCCAAATCATAGAGGTCGTGATACAGCGCCAAATATTTCTCCGTCATCCACTTCGTGAGCCCGTAGAAGGATGTCGGCGCCGGCGTTTCCGTTTCCCGAAGCGGCAAGGATACATTATCCCCGTACACAGCGGCCGACGAAGAAAAAATCACTTTCCGCGTCCCTGTCTTGCGCGAAGCTTCGAGGACGGATAAAAGTCCCATGATATTTTCGTCCGCATCGAAATACGGATTGTCGACGGAAACGGGCACCATTGTCTGCGCCGCTTCATGATAGACGACCTCAAATCGATGCATCTCAAAGATTTTTTGCAGGCGGTCCTTTTCGCGGATATCCATCTTGATAAATTCGGCATCCGGGTGAATAAATTCCGTCGTGCCGGAGGACAGATTGTCCAAAATGGTGACGCGATGCCCGTTTTCAATCAGCAAATCGACGATGTGCGAGCCGATAAAGCCCGCGCCGCCGGTGACAGCGATATTCATGTGATTTCCTTTCTTTAATCCATGCGGAAACGGTAGCCCGCGCCCCAGACCGTCTCGATGCGTTCATACGGCAAATTATCTTTCGATTTCAATTTATCGCGAAGACGATTGATGTGGACGGTGACGGTCGCCGGTTCCGTGATGGGATCGAGCGACCAAATTTGCTGGAACAGTTGATTCTTGGAAAAAACTTCATTCGGATGCGAAGCCAAGAAGAAGAGCAGATCAAATTCTTTGCTCGTGAGGGAAATGCCATTCCCATCCAAAATGACTTGCCGCGCACGCGGGCGAATGGTCAGATTGTCGACGACAATTTCGTCATCGAGCGACACCCGATTTTGATTGAGTTTCATCAGCCGCTCATGCACGGCGATATGGGCGCGAAGCCGGGCGACGAGCTCCGTGGGGCTGAAGGGTTTCACGATGTAATCATCCGCGCCGAGGCCCAGCCCGCGAATTTTGTCGAGCTCTTCTTTTTTCGCCGTCACAAAGAGTATGGGTGCATGCGTTTTCTCGCGAATTTTCCGACAGAGCGAAAATCCGTCTTCCCCCGGCAGCATGACGTCGAGCAGAATGCCGTCGACCTCCGTTTCTTTCATGATTCGAAGCGCTTCTTCCCCATTTTCCGCAATGGAAACTTCGTAGCCGTTCGGCTCCAGGAAATCCCGCTCCAGCTCCGCAATGAGGGAATCGTCCTCCACGATGAGAATATTCAGCATAGGTACCTCCTTATAGGGGAATGTGAATGGTCACGACAAGACCGTTTTCGTTCTGTGCGGCGACGCTGCCGCGATGTAAAGAAACCAGATCCCGGACGACGGACAGCCCGAGTCCGCTGCCGGAAACGCCGTCCGGTGCGGCGCGAAATCCCGGCTCAAAGAGATGAGGAAGTGCCTCGTCCGCGACCCCCGGCCCGTCGTCTCGATAGGTCAGGACTGCTTCCGTCCCATCCGCTTTCCCCGTAAAGGAAATGACGGAACAGGGCGCTGTCCGATATTTCAAAGTATTCCCGGCGAGATTATCCAAAATCCGAAGAAACGCATCGACATCCAGCGGCACGTCCAAAGAGTCTTTGATGTCCGTCTGCCACGTGACGTGATTTCTGTCCCATTTCGATTGATACGCCGCAATATAGTTTCGTAAAAGCGCCGAAACAGAAACCGGTTTGACGGCGACTGCCGGCTCCCCCGTCCGATTCAGCATCGAAAGCTGGGACAGCAGCGCTTCCAAATCCGCCGCGGCGAGGGCGACGGCTGCCAAATACGACGCGCGTTTCTCCTCCGTCTGCGCTTGCCCCTTTTGCAGCGCTTCCGTGTAACCCATTACGGATTGCAGCTTCGCTTTGGCATCATGTATGAGGCCCGCGATCCGCTCCGTCTTTTCCTCCGCGTCCGTCATTTGAGACAAAGCTCCACGGGACAGTGGTCGCTGCCGAAAATTTCCGGATGAATGGCCGCGACGGAAACCGACGGCGCCAGACGGTCGGATACGATGAAATAATCAATCCGCCATCCCACATTCTTTTCGCGCGCCCGCATCATGTAGCTCCACCATGAATACGCGCCGGTCACATCCGGATGCAAAAGCCGAAACGAATCGGTAAATCCTTCGGACAAAAGCCGCGTCATTGCGCCACGCTCCTCATCCGTAAAGCCGGCATTTTGCCGATTGGATTTCGGATTGGCCAGATCGATTTCTTCATGCGCCACATTGAGATCGCCGCAAAGCACGACCGGTTTCCTTTCGTCCAATTCTTTCAGAAAATCCAAAAATGCCGCTTCCCATTCCATGCGATACGACAGACGCAAGAGTCCGCGCTGGCTGTTCGGTGTGTAACAAGTCACAAGGAAATGATCGTCAAATTCCGCCGTGATGACGCGACCTTCCTGATCGTGCTCCGGGATGCCGAGACCGTAGGAAACGGACAGCGGCTCGTGTTTCGTAAAAATCGCCGTACCGCTGTATCCTTTTTTGACGGCGCTGTTCCAGTACAGCCGATAGCCGGGAAGCGAGAGCTCAATCTGATCGGGCGACAGCTTCGTTTCCTGCAGACAAAATGCGTCGGCATCCAGTGCGGCAAACGATTCCGCGAACCCTTTTTTCATGCAGGCACGAAGCCCATTGACATTCCAAGAAACATATTTACGTGTGGTCATACGACGGCCTTTCTTTCGGAGACGGCGGTTTTATACAAGAAACTGCTTCTCCATAAATATAAAATCATTCGAAAGATTCTCTCTATATTTTGCATTATACAATATCTTTCACGAAAATTAAAGAGTTGTTTTCGGCTGTAAACAAATTTTATAACAGTTTTAGATTCGCGATACAAAGACGCTGAACAAAAGAAAATATCACTGTTCCTAAAGAATTGATTCCGTTTTATGATATAATAAATCCGGTTTTTCGGATAAAAATAAATTTTTAAGGAGGCAGCAGGATGAAAAAAGTGGTGGTCACGGTCATCGGGGCGGATCGCGTCGGCATCATTGCCGGTGTATCGGCGGGGCTCGCCGCGCACGGGCTGAATATTTTGACGGTTTCACAGACGATTGTCGACGGGATTTTTAATATGGTGCTGATGTGCGACATGGAAGCATCGAAAGATTCTTTGCAGGAAATCCAGCAAGTCATGGCAAAAATCGGCGACGAGCTTTCCGTCGAAGTCCGCGTGCAGCTGGCCGATATTTTCTATTTGATGCATCGCGTGTGACGGAGGCCTCTCATGCTGGATATCGAAGATATTTTGGAAACGGAGCGCATGTTTGACGAAAACAAATTGGACGTACGCACGATTACGATGGGCATTTCCCTTCTGGGCTGCGCCGCGGAAGATAATGATCGCTTTTGCGAAAAAGTGTACGACACGATTTGTAAAAAAGCGGAACACCTCGCCGCGGTGAGTGCCGACATTTCCGCCGAATACGGTGTGCCGATTGTGAATCGCCGCATCGCGGTGACGCCGATAGCCATCGCGGCAGCGGCCTGCGAAAATGCCGATTTCGTCAAAATTGCCAAGACGCTGCAGCGTGCGGCCGATACTTTGGGCATTGACATCATGGGCGGCTTTTCGGCGCTGGTTGATCGCGGGATGACGACGTCGGATCGAAAGCTTTTGGCAAGTATTCCCGAAGCGCTTTCGGAAACAAAAAGCATTTGCAGCTCCGTTTCCGTCGGCTCCACGAAAGCGGGCATCAATATGGACGCGGTGCGGCTCGTCGGGCAAATTGTGAAAGATTTGGCCGAGCGAACGCGCGATCACGACGCGGACGGCTGCACGAAATTCGTGGCGTTTTGCAATGCGGTCGAGGACAATCCTTTCATGGCCGGCGCGTTCCACGGTGTGACAAACGGAGACACGGCCATTCACGTCGGCGTTTCCGGCCCCGGCGTCGTGAAGCGCGCGCTCGAAGATGTCAAAGGCGCGCCGCTCGATGTCGTGGCGGAAAAAGTAAAAAACACCGCGTTTCAGATTACGCGGCTCGGTCAGCTCGTCGCACGGCAAGCGGCGGATCGACTGGGCGCGCCTTTCGGCATCATCGATTTATCTCTCGCCCCTACGGCGGCCAAAGGCGATTCCGTCGCGGCCGTCTTGGAAGAAATGGGCCTCGAAAGCTGCGGCGGTCCCGGCACGACGGCGGCGCTCGCGCTTTTGAATGACGCCGTCAAAAAAGGCGGGCTCATGGCGTCCTCCAGTGTCGGCGGTCTCTCCGGCGCGTTTATTCCCGTCAGCGAAGACCTCGGCATGATCGAAGCCGTCCGTCGCGGCAGCCTTTGCTTGGAAAAATTGGAAGCGATGACGTGCGTCTGCTCCGTCGGCCTCGATATGATTGCTATTCCCGGCGACACGACGGCGGAAACGATTTCCGCAATTCTCGCCGACGAAGCGGCCATCGGCATGATCAATAACAAGACAACGGCACTCCGTCTCATCCCCGCCCCCGGCAAGAAACCGGGCGACATGGTCACCTTCGGCGGTCTCATGGGCTACGCGCCGGTCATGGACGTCAGTCGTTTCAAAGCCGACGCCTTCATCCAAAGAGGCGGCCGCATCCCGGCCCCGATTCGCTCGCTGACGAATTGAATTGTCGCACAAAGGGAAACCGCTTTCCGTTTTCCGCTTTCCGCTTTTCGTTGACCGTTTACCGTTCGTCACATCTCATGTGACACGATAGTTCTCCCGCACGGTTCACGATTACACGGTTACACGGACATCAGAACGATGTGACGACATCAAGCCTTTTCAAGCTTTTCAAGCCTTTTCAACCTACACAAAAAAGGAGCTGCGAAACAAACGAAAATGTTTGCTTCGCAGCTCCTTTTGATTTCTTTTTATTTTTTCGCCACCATATTCCGCAGACTGATCGCTTCGGCGATGTGCTCGGCTTGGATGTGTTCGATTCCGGCCAAATCGGCGATGGTTCGCGCGACTTTGATGATGCGGTCATAACTTCGGGCCGAGAGGTGCAGCGTCTCAAAGACGTCTTTGATGAGCGCTTCCCCTTCCGCATCGAGCGGACAGGTTTCCGTCAGTTGCCGATGTCCCATTTCCGCATTGCACGTGAGATGCCAGCGCGCGAGGCGCTCCTCTTGCATCCGGCGGGCGGCCGCGACGCGTTCGGCGATGACGGCTGACGGTTCGCTCTTGATTTTCGCCGTGAGCTCGGTGTATTTCGGGCGATTCACCTGGACGTGCAAATCGATGCGATCCAAAAGCGGACCGGAAATTTTCCGCCGATACCGCTGAATTTCTCCGTCTGTACAGGTGCAAGGATGCGACGTGTCACCAAAGTAGCCGCAAGGGCAAGGATTCATGGCGGCGATCAAAATGAAATGCGCCGGATAGGAAAAAGCGGCGTTGATCCGGGAAATATGAACCACGCGGTCTTCGAGCGGTTGGCGCAGGACTTCGAGCACCATGCGCGGAAATTCCGGAAGCTCGTCGAGGAAAAGGACGCCGCGATGCGCCAGTGTCACTTCACCGGGACGCGGAATCGTACCGCCGCCGATGAGACCGGCCATGGAAATCGTATGATGGGGACTGCGGAAAGGGCGCTCGGATACGATTTCCTTGGCTTTGAAAAGTCCCGCGACGCTGTAAATTTTCGTCACTTCCAGCGCTTCCTCGCGCGTCATCGGCGGCAAAATCGTCGTAATGCGCCGCGCCAACATCGTTTTCCCCGATCCGGGCGGGCCGGACATGATGAGATTGTGCGCGCCGGCCGCCGCAATTTCCATCGCCCGTTTGGCGACGAGCTGCCCCTGCACTTCCGCAAAATCCACATCCGAGGCGACCGTTTCCCGATTTTGTGAAGGAACTGCCGGCGAAAGCGACTGACGACCATTCAGAAATTCCACGACATCGGCCAACGTCTTCACCGCGTACACTTGCACATTTTCGACAAGCAGCGCTTCATCGGTCGATTCCGGCGCGACGAAATAGGTATCATAGCCCGCTTCTTGCCCCGCCAGCACCATGGACAGGATGCCGGGCACGGGACGGATTTCCCCTTTGAGCGACAATTCTCCGATAAAAAGCGCTCTTTGCACCACTTCCGTCGGCACTTGATCGCTGGCCGTCAAAATGCCAATCGCGATGGGTAAATCCAATCCCGATCCGTCTTTCTTGAGATCCGCCGGCGCCAGATTTACCGTGATTTTGTATGGCGGGAAACGGTAGCCGGAATTGCGAATGGCCGAGCGGACGCGCTCCTTCGATTCTTTGACGGAGGCGGCCGGGAGTCCCACGATTTCAAAAGCCGGCAACTGCGAGCTGATATCGACTTCGACGGTGATGATGTGGCCGGAGAGGCCGAATGTGACAGAACCGAAGGCTTGTGCAAACATAGTGTTTCCTACTTTCTTCGTGACGCGGGCTTTCGCCGAATATTTCCTCTATCATATAAGGAATGAGAAGACCTGGCAAGAGAAATTCAAGACATCCTTTTCGTTTTGCGATATATCCACGCCACCGCCGACAGCAATGTGATCTCCAGAAGACCGATGGACAAAAGGCCGTCCGCCGTGCCGATCACTTCGATGATGCTGCTGACAAGAAGACTGCCGAGCGGTGCGCTCCCCAGAAAAACGAAGGTGTAAAGGCTCATGACGCGGCCGAGATACGCGGGATCCGTGGCGAGCTGAATGGATGTGTTGCAATTGATGAGGAACAGAATAAGGAAGAAACCGAGCGCCGCAAAGAGTGCCATAGAAAGCCAAAACGAGGAAATCCGAGAGAGCAGCATCATCAAGACACCCGTCGCCATGGCGAAAGAAAAAAGCGAGCGGCGATCCGTTCGTTTCCGTCCGGCCGCCGAAAGAAGCCCGCTTAGGAGCGATCCGCAACCTATCGCAAAGAGAATCGTGCCGAAGCCGTCGACGCCGCGATGTAAAATTCGGTCGGAAAACAGCGGCCCGTACGTCCCGAAATTCATAATGAGCCCGGAAACAATTGCGACCATGCAGAGATTTCCCATGACGAGCGGATTATTTTTCGCTTGCAAAAATCCGTCGCGAATTTCTTCCCGCGCCGATTTCTTTTGATCCGTATGACTCGGTTCGTCTACGCGAAGGCGCAGGTACATGATGAAAATGGGAAGCAGAGAAACGGCATTCACAAAGAAAGCCGTGCCGTAATCCATATGCGCCAAAAGCACGGCGGCAAGAAGCGGCCCGGCCATGCGCGTGATATTGAAATTGGCGGAATTGAGCGCCATCGCGCTGTGCAAATGTTTCTTCTCGACAAGGCACGGCAGAAACGAAAGTCGCGTCGGCATATCAATGGCATCAATCGTGCCGAGGAGGACGGCGAAAAAGAGAAGCCAATAATAATTCGCCGCGCCGCACCAGAGAAGAATCGCAAGCGACAGCGCCTGCAACATATAGAAAAATTGCGTGCCGGCCAAAATTTTTCGTTTGCTGTGGCGGTCGATCCAAAATCCCAAAAAGAGGGACAGAAGCATACTGGGCGTGAATTGCATCGCCGAGAGGAGACCGAGCTTGAAGGCCGAGCCCGTCATTTCATAGACGAGCCATTGCTGCGCCGTCAGCTGCACCCAGAAACCGACGAGCGCAATCCATTGCATCGACCAAAACAGACGATAATTTTTATAGCCGAGCGCCGGGAAAAGAGTGGTGAAACGCATGATTCGTCTTTCTTTGGTATAATATCTGAAATTGTCTGAAGATTTGTTTCTACTATTTTAACATATAAGAGGAGACCATGGCAGAAAAAAAGAAATCTTGGTACGTCGTCAAAAAAGGCCGGACGCCCGGCATCTATCGCACGTGGGCCGAATGTCAAAAACAAGTCATCGGTTTCCCCGGTGCCGTGTTCAAAGGGTTTTACACGGAGGCGGACGCGCTGGCCTATCAAAAATCAGACGCGGCGGCGCTAAAGAAACCGACGCTTCGCGCGGCAACCCCAAAAGAAATTCCGCTCAATCCGTCTGTCATGACCGTCTACGTGGACGGCTCCTACGACATCTCCCGCCCGGACCGCTACTCCTTCGGCGCCGTTTTTCTCTATCAAGGCACGATAAAAACGGAGGGTCGCCTCATCGTCGATCCCGAAGGCGCCAAGATGCGCAATGTCGCAGGCGAAATCGCCGGCGCACGCCACGCGATGGAAACCGTCCTCGGCATGGGTCTTCGTGAGATGGAGCTCTGCTATGATTATTTCGGAATTGAAAAATGGTGCACGGGGGCTTGGCGTGCGAATCTCCCCGCCACAAAAGCGCTCGCCGCTTACTATGACTCTATCCGCGACGCGCTCACCGTTCGTTTTCGGAAAATAGAAAGCCACACGGGCGTCCGCTACAACGAAATGGCCGACCGCCTCGCCAAAGCGGCACTGATTGGAAATTGTGAAATGCAAGAAATCAGAAAGAACATATAGATTGTAAAGAAAAAACCTCCGCCGTGAAAAGCGGAGGTTTTAACTTGCGTTTCTATCAATCTTTTTTCTTCCAGAAACCCCAATGCAATTTTTCGATGACGATGAAGAGCATCGGCGTCAGGAGAAGCGAGAAGACCGTCGCGGAGAGGGTGCCGAAAACGACGGTGATGCCCATTTCGTTTCGGGCACCGGCGCCGGCACCGGCCGAAATCGCGAGCGGCACGCAGCCCAGAATGAAAGCGAGCGACGTCATGAGAATCGGACGCAGACGAATTTGGGAAGCTTCGACGGCCGCCTGATGGACTTCCATGCCCGCATCGGCGCGGACTTTTGCATACTCGACGATGAGGATCGCGTTCTTGGCCGCCAGACCGATGATGACAAGGAGCCCAATCTGGAAATAAATATCGTTGTACACGCCGCAGAGAAGCGCTGCGAGGCACGCCCCGAAGAAACCGGTCGGAATGCCGAAGAGCACCGTGAAAGGGACTTTCCAGCTTTCATAGAGCGCAGCCAAAGCGAGAAAGACGAAGAGCATCCCCAGCGCCAGCGCGTACACCGTCTTGTTTCCGGCTTCGCGTTCCTGCTGCGACGTTTCCGCAAAGACGTAGGCATAGCCGGTCGGGAGGACTTCGTGTGCCACTTCTTCGAGCGCATTCAGCGCGTCGCCCGATGAGTACCCGTCCGCATTGCTGCCGCCGACTTTAATGGCCGGGAAATTGTTGAAACGGGTGAGAACGGCCGCGGAGCTCGTCTGCTTCGGCGTGATGAAATTGCTGATCGGGACCATGTTTCCGCTCGCATCGCGCACGGTCAGGAATTTATTGTCCAAGACGTTCATGCGGTAATCGGTGTCCGCCTGCGCGACGACTTTGAAATTTCGGCCGTAGAGCGTGAAATCATTGACTTGCACGCCGCCGTAGTACGTCTGGAGCGCCGTGAAGATGTCGCTGACATTGACGCCGCTTCGAGCCGCTTTATCACGGTCGATGTCAAAATTGTACGCCGGCGTATCCATGCGGAACATGGTATAGGCCTGCGCAATTTCCGGACGCTGATTCGCCGCCGCCAAGAATTGATTCACGACATTGTAGAGTTCTTCGGTGGAAGCGCCGGCTTTGTTTTGGATATAAACCGTGAAGCCGCCGGATGCGCCGAGCCCCGGAATGGGCGGCGGATTCATCGCAATGAGCGACACATTCGGATTCATCGCACCGTAAGCAAAGGATTTTCCGATATACGTATTGACGGACGTTTCCGCCGTTTTGCGGTTGTCCCAATGATCGAGCCGGATAAAGGATGTCCCCGCATTCGGCTTGACGCCGCCGGAGAGGACGTCCATGCCCGTCAGACCGAAAGTATGGAGAACCCCGGGCTGCGCGCCGATGAAATCGACATATTTCTTGATTTCCTTATTCGTGCGGTTCGCGGTCGCGCCTTCCGGAAGAGACACGGACACGAGATAGTACCCATTATCTTCCGCCGGAATGAACGCGGTCGGAAGTTTCATAAAGAGAAAGGCGGACACGACCGTGAGGCCGATGAGGAAACCAATCGGCACTATGATTTTCTGGCCGAACCGCGTCAAAAGTTTCCCGTAGGAATCAATCATGCGGTCAAACCAATCGTTGAATTTCTCGAAGAAACGCCCGATGGCGCTCTTGTCCGCGTGATCCTTGCCTTCTTTCAACAGCATGGCGCAAAGGGTCGGCGTGAGCGAGAGGGCAACGAAGGCGGAAATAAGAACGGAAACCGCGATGGTCAGCGCAAATTGCTGATAGAGAATCCCCATGACGCCGGAGAGAAACGCGACCGGAATGAAAACGGCTGCCAGAACGGCTGCGACGCCGATGACCGGGCTCTGCACCTTTTCCATGGCGATGACAGTCGCTTCGCGCGGCGCTTTGTTGTTGTAGCGCATTTCGTACTCGACGGCCTCGATGACGACGATGGCATCATCGACGACGAGCCCAATGGCCAAGACCATGGCGAAAAGGGTCAGTGTATTGATGGTAAAGCCGAGGAGCACGAAGGACGCAAATGTCCCGAGCAAGGAAACGGGGACGGCGATCATCGGAATAAGCGTGGAGCGCCAATTCTGCAAGAAGAGATACACAATGACGCCGACCAAAATCAGCGCTTCGAAGAAGGTGTGCAGCACTTCTTTGATGGACGCCATAATGAATTCGGTATTGTCGATGATGATATCGAGCTGCATATCGGCCGGAAATGTCTTCGCATCTTCTTCCAATTTCGCTTTGATGGCGCCCAGCGTCTCAATCGCATTCGCATCCGTCGTGAGCGAAATGCCGACGCCCGTGGAATCGAGACCGTCGGACAGGCCGATGAAATTGTATTCGCGGGAATCAAGCTGAATCCGCGCCACATCCCGCAGCCGCAGGACGGAGCCGTCCGCATTCGTGCGAAGTGCGATGTTTCCGAATTCGTCCTCGGACGCCAGACGCCCTTGGACGGAAATCGTGTACTGGAACGACGTGTCCGCATCGGTGGGACGCGAGCCCACGTTCCCGGCGGCGACCTGCGTATTCTGCGCTTGGATGGCCGCCAAAATTTCCGCTGCCGTCACGCTGTTTTGCGCCATTTTCGTCGGATCGAGCCAAATGCGCATCGCGTAATCGGCGCCGAATTCCTGCACCGTGCCGACACCCTTGATATTTTTCAGCTCGTCGACATAATTCATGGAGAAATAGTTTTTCAGAAACGTGCTGTCGTAGGTCCCGTTCGGCGATTTGAGCGACAGAACCATCGCGATATCATTCGACGATTTCTGCGATGTGACGCCCAGCGTGCGCACCGTATCCGGCAGCGACGCATCCGCCTGCGCGACCGCATTCTGGACGCGCACCGCCGCCATATCCTGATCCGTGCCCGCCAAGAATTGGACATTGAGCGAATAGGAGCCGTCCGCATTGGACGTCGAATTCATATTGTCGAAACCTTCGACGCTGACGACCTGCTTCTCGATGACCTGCGCGACCGTCTGCTCGACGACCTCGGAATCCGCGCCGGGGTAATTCGCCCGGACGGAAACCTGCGTCGGCGTGATCTGCGGGTAGCGGTCGACCGGCAGCACCGTCATACACAGGAGCCCCGCAATCGTAATCACGAGTGCGATAACGATGGCAAATACGGGGCGGTTGATAAAGAATTTTGACATAACCCCTCCTTATTTGGCCGTCGAGTGACTGTCTTGGTTCTGCTCGGAAATCTTGGCCGCCAAAGCCTCCTTTTCCATTTCTTCCGGCGCCACGGGCTGCCCGACGCGGACCTTGCCCTGGCCTTCGACAATGATGACGTCATCCGTCGTAATCCCGGATTTCACGATTGTATAAATGCCGTATGTGCCGCCGATTTCAATCGGTTTCTGCACGACCTTGCCATCCTCAACCACATCGACCAGATTCCGATTCAAAAGCTGAATGACGGCCTGCGTCGGGATGAGCAGTACACCGGATGCCGTCTCCGCATCCGAAATGACCGTGCCGTACATCCCCGGAATCAAAAGCCCCTGCGGATTTTCAAACGACGCTTTGAGCGACATACGCCCGCCGGACAATCCCGGATTCACCTGCACGACATGACCCGTCTCCCCGTAGAGTTTCCCGTCGGAAAGACGAAGCTTCAACTTAGCGCCCCAAGCGCCGCGATCCGTATTCTTCCGTGCCATTTCCAAATATTCCGCTTCCGACATATCAAACTGGACGTATACGGGATCCGTCGAAGAAATCGTGACAAGCGGCGTATTTCCGGCCGTCGCAAATGTCCCGATATTCACATCATCCATCGAAAGCTTGCCGGCAAACGGCGCCCGGACAATCGTATCATCCAAATTATCCGCCGCGATTCTCGCCTGCGCGCCCGCCGCTTCATACGCCGCCTTGAGCTGCTCGGCCGCCGACGCCGCGCTGTCGTACGCTTGCTGCGAAATCGCACCGGAGCCGATCAGCTGCTCATAGCGCGCCAAATCCACCGCCGCATTCTGATAATTCGCGCCGGCCTGCGCCTCGGACGCCTGCGCGGCGACGAGCGCCGATTCATACTGCCGCGTATCGATACGGAAAAGCGGCTGCCCTTCCTCGACCGTCTGACCGCCCGTGACGAATTTCTCCACCACCGTGCCCGACACCCGCGCGCGCACCGGCACCTCCTGCATCGCCGTGATATTGCCCGTGTACTCATACACAATCGGCGTATCCGAACGAAACGCCTTCGTCGTCGTGACTTTGGTCGCCTGCTGCGCCATGCCGGACGCATTCTGTTTCCCGCAGCCGCCTGCGAAAACCGAAGCCCCAAGCGCCGCACACAAAAGCGAAGCGGCCATCCATTTCTTACATTTCATAGAGTTCCCTCCCGAAAATTTTCTTATTTTTCAGAATATTTCCTATATGCTATCAAATTTTTTTGAAAAATTCAATAGCACACTATGAAATTATTTCTTTCTTTTGCATTATTTGGCGGAAATAAAAGTACAAAAAGGCTTGAACGGCTTGAAAAGGCTTAAAAAGCGGCTTTTTCGACGCTAAACTTTCCCGGCCCTTCTCCGAATTCCGGCGCCGAAAAAAAACACAGAAGCTAAAAACGCTCCCATCAAGCCTCGTCAAGCCCTCCTCAAAAGCTCATCATCGGAAAGACCGAAAAAGCAAGAGCCGCTCAAATCAAGCCCATCAAGCTTTTTACCAAACCGGCAATTTCAAAACCGCCTTCCGAATCGGCAAAGGCCCGTCCTTTCCCGCGCAGAGCGGCCGATGCAAATCTTCCGGGAAACAAATCAGAAAACGCCCCGGCAACATATGCACGCGCGTTTCCTCCGCCGTCCCTTCATAGAAATACAAATCCCGATTCGCATACGCCTCCGTCATTTTCCCCGCATCGACGCGCGGCAGGCAACCGATCCATTCTTCGCCGGACAAAAGCAGCACCACATCGATGAAACGGCGATGCCCCTCCAATTTTCTGGCGAGCGCCGGCTCCGTCATCGGCGACTCCACCGACATCGTCCCCGCACCCTCAATTTCATATTTCCCGTCCGGCTGCCCGTCAAAATCAAAGGCGCGCATTTTCAAAAGACTCTCATACACCGCACGCGGCAGCTGCGCCCGATACGTTTCCAAATCTTTCCATTCTCCGAAAATCATTCTGTCCTCCCATCGAATCAACAAAATTATTTTTTATTCTATCACAAAATCATCGCATTTTGTTTGACCGCCGCCATTCCGGATGATATAGTAGATAAAATTTTACGAAGGGAGGATATGGTATGCCGCTTTTCAACGGCGCTCTTTTTTCTGTCGACGAAAAAGAAATGCTTCGCTACGCCGGCATTCCGCAAAAAGAAAAGTTTCCCGAAACTGAAATCCGGGAAGCCGTAAACGACGCCCGCACACTCGCCGTGCCACGCGGAATTTGGCAACATTTCCCCTACGATCCGGAAACGGGACTCTTGGGAAACGGAGAGACCGCCTTTGTTCTCCGCGGACGCGCCATTCAAAACCATCTGCGACATTCTTTCACCGTCACCGCCCTTGCCGTCACCGTGGGATCCGCCATCGAAGAGGCAAGCGACGCCTGCTTTCGCGAAAATCGATATGTTCGCGGCCTTCTTCTCGATGCTGCCGCGACGGCCATGACCGAGCAGCTCGCAGACGAACTCGAGACGTACATCAAAAGCCAAGCCGAAAAACGAGGCGCCGGAATCACGAGCCGATTCAGCCCCGGCTACGGCGATTGGCCCATCGAAGAGCAAAAAAACTTCTGCCGCCTCCTCGGGACTGACGCCATCGGCCTTTCCGTAACGGATCATTTCATGCTAACCCCTCGAAAATCCGTCACCGCCGTCATTGGCCTTATGCCCTGCGCCACAAAACCGGCGGGAAAGGCGTGCCGAAATTGCAGCCTTGTCTCTTGTTCGTTTCGAGAAATCTGAGAACTAAGGATCCCGGTTTAATACATTCATTCCTTTTCGCGGCAGGCACAAGATAATTATTAATTACTAGCGGTTAACTTTTGATAAAAGCGGATATAAAGATTCTGCGAAATAAAATCCCAATGACGAAAGTCGTATCCCGCAAAGCAAAAAAACAAAAAAAGAAAAGAGGAAAAAATTTATGTTCATCTTTGACGGCGGCATGGGCACCATGCTCCAGCGCTACCACCTCCCGCAGGGCATCTCTCCGGATGCCGCAAATCTTTCCCATCCCGACATCGTCCGCCGGATCCATGCGGAATACGCCGCAGTCGGCGCCGATTTCATCACGACGAATACCTTCGGCGCGACCCCGCTGAAACTTGCCGAATACGGCCTCGAAGACAAAGTCGAAGAAATCGCTGCGGCTGCCGTGTCCCATGCACGCGCCGCCTCGCCGAAAATCCGCGTCGCGGGCGACATCGGCCCCACCGGGCAATTCATCCGTCCGCTGGGCGGCCTTTCCTTCGACGAAGCGGCGTCCGGTTTCTACCGGCTTGCAAAAGCTTTGGCGGACGCCGGCGCCGATTGCCTCATCATCGAGACCATCATCGACATCGCGGAAATGCGCGCCGCTCTGACCGCAGCCCACGCCGCCTGCCGCCTTCCCGTCATTTGCCAAATGTCCTTTGCCGAAGACGGACGCACGATAACCGGCACCGATCCCGCGGCCGCCGCGATTCTCCTGGACGCCATGGGCGCTGATGTCATCGGCGCGAATTGCTCCACCGGCCCCGAAGAACTTTTCATTGTCGCGCAAAAAATGGCCGCCGTCACAAATAAACCCATCATCATTCAGCCCAATGCCGGTATGCCCGTCTTGGAAAACGGCGAGACGCATTTCCCGCTCACGCCGGACGACATGGCTGCTTACGTCGCCAAATTCGCCGAGGTCGGCGTTTCCTATACCGGCGGCTGCTGCGGCACGACGCCCGCCCACATCCGCGCGATCAAAGACGCGGCGGAAAAAATTTCCGAAACGCCCCGCGCGCCCGTTTCCCCCTTCACCGCCTTCACGTCCCGCACGCGCACCGTCTATGTGGGAAACGGCTACCCGCCCGTCAAGATTGGCGAGCGCATCAATCCCACCGGCCGCAAAAAAATGCGCGAAGACCTGCAAGCGGGAAATTTCCTGTCCGTCAAAAAAGAAGCGCTGGCACAGGAGGCGGCCGGCGCCGATATGCTAGACGTCAATATGGGCGCGCCCGGCATCGATCAGGCCGCCGCCATGGAAACGGTCGTCTCGGATCTTTCTATGCTCTCGCCGCTGCCGCTTTCCATCGATTCCGTCGATCCCGCCGTGATCGAGCGCGCGCTCAAAGTCTATCCCGGCCGCGCCCTCATCAATTCCGTCAGCGCCAAAGACGAACTCATGGATGCGGTCTTCCCGCTGGCGAAACAATACGGCGCCGCCGTCCTCTGCCTGCCCATTTCCGAAAAAGGCCTCCCGAAAACGGCTGCTGAACGTATCGAAATCATGCGGCGAATTTTGGACGTCGCCTTCTCGCACGGTCTTCGCCGCGAAGATTTACTTTTGGATCCCCTCGTCCTGACGACGGCCTCCGACGCGAATGCCGCCCGCGAGACGCTCCTCACCCTCAAGCGCTACCGCGAAGAATTCGGCCTTGCGACCGTCATGGGAACGAGCAACGTTTCCTTCGGCCTCCCCGCGCGCCCCCAAATCAATGCCGCCTTCCTCACCATGGCTTTCGCTTGCGGCATGGACGCGCCCATCGTGAATCCGCTCGACGAAGACATCCAAAAAGCCTTCGCCTGCGGCCGCCTCCTATTGGGCTACGACGAAGGCGCCAAAGATTTCATCCGCACCGCCGTGACGGAAACGAAAGAAACGAAGGAAACAGCCCCCGCTGCCCCCGTTTCCACCATTGAAAAAATTCGCGAAGCCGTCCTACGCGGAGAAAAAGAGGAAGCGGCCGCGCTGATGCCGACCGCCGCCGCTGAAGGGCTCTCGACCGAGACGATTATCAAAGACGGACTCACCGCTGCCATGACCGCAATTGGCGACGGATACGGGCGCGGCGACTATTTCCTGCCGCAAGTCATGATGGCGGCCGAAGCCATGCAAGCCGCCTCCACCGCATTGAAAAAACTTCTCCCTGACTTGACTGCCGCGCCGAAAGGACGCTTCACCATCTGTACCGTCAAGGGCGACATCCACGACCTGGGCAAAAATATCGTCGCCGCGCTTTTGGAAAACAGCGGCTACGAAGTGACGGATCTCGGAAAAGACGTCGACCCGGCGGACTTACTCCACAATGCGGAAACGGAGAAACCGGACATCATCGGCCTCTGCTCCCTCATGACGACGACCCTACCCGAAATGGAGGCCGCCGTGAAACTTTTGAAAGAAAAATGCCCCGACATCCGGCTCATGACCGGCGGTGCCGTTGTTACCCCCGAATACGCGGAAAAAATCGGCGCCGACTCCTACGCCAAAGACGGCATCTGCGCCGTCCGGGAAGCCGACCGCCTCATAAGTCATACATAAATTCAGAAAGGAAACCGTTTCCATGAATACCCTTCGCGACAAACACGAAAAAGGCCAATTCACCATCACTGTCGAGCTCGATCCGCCGAAAAGCGCTTCGCCGATCAAGACGCAGAAAGACGCTATTCACCTCATCGGATACGCCGACGCCGTCAACATCGCCGATTGCCCGATGGCCAAGCTCCGCATGAGCCCCATCGCGCTCTCGCACATCATTCGGCAAGATTATGACCTCGAAACCATTTTCCACCTCACCTGCCGCGACCGCAATCTGATAGGCCTCCAAGCGGAACTTTTGGGCGCCTCGGCCCTGGGCGTCCACAATATTTTGACCCTCACCGGTGACCCGCCCGAAATCGGCGACAATCCGGAAGCCAAGCCCGTCTTTGAGACCGACTCCATGGGCCTCATCCGTATCGCCAAACGCTTGAATGAAGGCTACGATATGGCAGGAAACAAACTCGACGCGCCCACCCGTTTCTACATCGGCACCACGGGAAATCCCGGCGCGCTCGACCTCGATAAAGAACTCCGCCGTCTCGAAGAGAAAAAAGCCGCCGGCGCCGATTTCGTCCAGACCCAGCCCGTCTTCGACGAGAAACGCATCGAAGAATACCTCAAAAGTGCCAAAGAAATCGGCCTCCCGATTCTCTTCGGTGTCATCCCGCTCAAGAGCTGCAAAATGGCCCTCTACCTCCACGAAAAAGTCCCGGGCATTTCCGTGACACGGGAAATCCTGGATCGCATGGAACAAGAAGGCCGCGCCGCCGGGATTGCCATCGCTGCCGATATCGTCCGTCAATTGAAAGAAACAGGAGCCGCCGGCGCCCACCTCATGCCGATCAATGACATCCCGGCCGTGGAAGAAATCGTCACAAAAGCAGGAATCGTGTGAGATAAAACGTGATACGCGTTTGGTTCTCACAGAGATCGAGACGTCAGATCATCAGGCAGTCAGACACCGGATATTTTTTAGCTTTAAGCGTCACATAGCAATTCTCACTTTTGCAAAAAAAATGAGAATTGAACGAAAATCAGGAAAGACAAATGTCGCCTTTGCCGACAATTTTATAATGTGACAAAAGACCGCAAATCACAATTTCCAACAAAAAAAGTGCGCCTTGTACCGACCCCCAAAAGTTAGACCTAAATTCTAACGATTGGAGGTCGGTATTTT
>CAVEFO010000012.1:0-37173 GCA_963615055.1 Lachnospiraceae bacterium | reverse complement strand
CCCCTCCACCTGCCGTGCCTTCAGGGCCCGGCATCGGAAAATTTCAAACAGGCGGGCCTCCTTGCGTGTCGCTTGGCTTCGTCTGCTGTAACCTATTTCTCATATACAGTGCCCGTCACCCACCCCTACGGGGCACCGGCAACCGTCCACCGGAAGGTTGCCTTCAAAAGAGGGCTAATTGGTGGCGGCCTTCCGATGGAAAGCTTTTTCTTCACATAGTGCCATCTATCTCCCGGCGCTTCGCGCCACCCTCTTTCAAAAGAGGGCTGACTTGTGGCGGCCTTCGGCCGCAAACATCTAATAGCTAACAACTAACAACCAACAGCTATCTTGCGTCTGCCGCCAAAATCAAACATACCCAAAGCCGGCCTCCTCACCCCTATCAGCAGAAAGCATTTCTCACCAAACGCCGCAAAAGAAAAGCACGCCCAAAGTCCGGCCCCTCATCCCTCATCCCTCCTCTCTCCTCTCTTGCTTTTTCCCCTATTTCTTGGTATCATACGCATATATACAGCGTAGACGGGAAGAAACTTTGTTTGCCTTTTTCAGAGAGCGTGCGGTCGGTGGGAGTGCGCGGGGCGGCGGAGTGGGTCACCCCTGAGCTTTGTCGCGAGGGCGGCACGCAGGCAGGCGATAGGGGCAGATGAGAGGCCGTTTCGGCTAGTTAGGTGGTACCGCGGAAGTGCTCTTTCGTCCTAAGGGACGAGGGCACTTTTTTTGTTTCTTATGGAAATTTTGTTTCCTTTGTTGCGATGAGGAGTGATGACGATGGCGGAGTATGAGAATTTGGGGACGTACGATCCTTCTGAAATCGAGGAGAAGTGGTACGATTTTTGGGAAACGCACGGGGTCTTTCACGATGAGCCGGAAGAGGGCGCGGAAGGATTTTCCATTGTCTTGCCGCCGCCGAATGTCACGGGGCAGCTGCACATGGGACACGCATTGGACGGGACGCTGCAGGATATTTTGGTGCGTTACAAGCGGATGCAGGGATACAATGTGCTCTGGTTGCCGGGAAAGGATCACGCCGGGATCGCCACGCAGGTGAAGGTGGAGAAGCAGATCGCCGAAGAGGGGCTCACGAAATACGATCTCGGTCGCGAGAAATTTTTGGAGCGCGTCTGGGCGTGGAAGGAAAAGTACGGTAATACGATCGGGAAACAGATCCGCAAGCTCGGCTCGTCGTGCGATTGGACGCGGGAACGTTTCACGATGGATGATATTTGCGCGCGGGCGGTGCGGGAAGTTTTCTGCGCGCTCTACGAAAAGGGGCTGATTTATCAGGGGAACCGTATCACGAATTGGTGCCCGCGTTGCCGGACGGCGCTCTCGGATATCGAAGTCGAGCACGAGGATGAGACGGGGCATTTGTGGTATTTCCGCTATCCGATCGTAGGCGAGGACGGCTTTGTGGAGATTGCGACGACGCGGCCGGAGACGATTCCGGGGGATACGGCGGTCGCGGTGAATCCGGAGGATGCGCGCTACAAGCATTTGATCGGTAAAAAATTGATGTTGCCGATGATGGATCGGGAAATTCCGGTGGTGGCGGATGATTATGTCGATCCGGCATATGGGACGGGGTGTGTGAAAATCACGCCGGCGCACGATCCGAATGATTTCTTGGTTGGCGAGCGGCATGATTTGCCGTCGATTCTGGTCTTCACGGAAGACGGGCTGCTGAATGGAAAGGCCGGGAAATACGAAGGGCTCACCCGCGAAGAAGCACGCAAAGCGATTGTTTCCGATTTTGAGGCGGCGGGTCTCTTGGTGAAGGTCGAGGAAACGAATCACGCCGTCGGCCATTGCTCGCGTTGCCATACGACGGTGGAGCCGATGACGACGAAGCAGTGGTTCGTGAAAATGCAGCCGCTGGCCGGGCCCGCGATGGAAGCGGTGCGCGAAGGGGAGACGAAGTTCGTGCCGGAGCGTTTCTCGCATACGTACATCCAATGGCTGGAAAATATTCACGATTGGTGCATTTCCCGTCAGCTGTGGTGGGGGCATCGGATTCCGGTGTGGTATTGCGATGATTGCGGCGAAGTGACGGCGTCGCGCACGGATATTTCCACGTGCCCGAAATGCGGCAGCGCGCATATTCATCAAGATCCCGACGTGCTTGATACGTGGTTTTCGTCCGCGCTGTGGCCGTTTTCCACGATGGGCTGGCCGGAAGAGACGGATCTTTTGAAGAAATGGTATCCGACGAGCGTCCTCGTGACGGGCTACGACATCATTTTCTTCTGGGTCGCGCGCATGATGTTCACCGCGATGGAATTTATGCACGAGGTGCCGTTCCGCACGGTCTTCATCCACGGGCTTGTCCGCGACAGCCAAGGGCGGAAAATGTCGAAGTCGCTCGGAAACGGGATCGATCCGCTGGACGTCATTCGCGATTACGGCGCCGATGCGCTCCGTTTCACGCTGGTGACGGGAAATACGCCGGGCAACGATATGCGTTTCTACTACGAACGTGTGGAAGGAAACCGGAATTTCGCGAATAAGATTTGGAATGCGGCGAAGTTCACGATCATGAATCTGGATGATTTCGATGAAAATTTCGTGCCGCAAAAGGAGCAGTACACGCTGGCGGATCGCTGGATTTTGGAGAGACTTTCCGAGACGGAGACGTACGTTTCCAAAAATCTGGATCAATTCGAACTGGGCGAGGCGGCGGATGCCATTTATGAGTTCGCGTGGAACAGTTTCTGCGATTGGTACATCGAGACGGCGAAGGCGCGGCTCTACGGCGAGCACAATGACGATCGGCGTGTCACGCAGTATGTGCTGGTCTATGTGCTGACGCGGATGTTGGCGCTCTTGCATCCCTTCATGCCTTTTGTGACGGAGCATATCTGGCAGCATTTGCCGCATGAGGGCGAAATTTTGGCCCGCGCGAAGTGGCCGACGCCGGATGAGACGCTGCGTTTCCCGAAGGAAAAGGAGTGCATGGAATGCTTGATGGACGCCATTAAGGCGATTCGGAATATGCGGGCGGAAGCGCGTGTGGCGCCGAATGTGCCTTGCACGGTGGAAATCGCGACGGATCGCGCGGATCTGGCGGATGCGATTGAAAAGCACCGGGCGTATTTCGAGAAACTGGCGCATGTGGAAACGCTGAAACTCCTCCCGAAAGACGCGGCGAAGCACGAAAACGCCCTCGCGACGGTGGTGACGGGCATGGAGGTGTATCTGGAGCTCGCCGGTCTCATCGACGCGGAAAAGGAACGCGCGCGCATCGAGAAGGATCGCGCCGGTTTGGAGAAGGAAATCCAAAAAATCGCCGGAAAACTGCAAAACGAAGGTTTCTTAGCGAAAGCTCCCGCCGCGGTCGTGGAAAAGGAAAAAGCGAAACTCGCGGAGTACGAGGAAAAGATAGCGGCCCTCCGGGAGCGGCTGGCATTTTTGGCGAAGCTGTGAGGGCGCCGCTGTCCGTCGTCCGTTAACCGTTAACCGTGCGTCACATCTCAGTGAATCCCGGCTGCTCACGCCCGATTCACGGGGAGCAGCTGACACCGCCATGTGACACCTCAAGCCTTCTCAAGCTTTTTTTACCGAGTATGAAATTTTAGCAATCCACGCAACATGAGGCTCGGTTCACGGTCTACGGAGGACGGCAAACGGCAATTTTGCGCCTGCCGCTAAAATCAAAAACACCCCAAGCCGGGCCCCTCATCTCTATCAGCAGAAAGCGTTTCACACCAAACGCCGCAAAAGAGAAGAATACCAAAAGCTCGCCCCTCATCTCTCATCTCTGCATTTCCCACAGAAAGGACATCCATGAATTACCAAGAATCGGTTTCTTATATCGAAAGTCTGACTTCCTTCGGCATCCGGCCGGGGCTTTCTCGGATCGAGGCGCTTTTGGCGGCGCTGGGGCATCCGGAGACGGGGTACCGGACGGTGCATGTGACGGGGACGAATGGGAAGGGGAGCGTCGTTGCGATGGTGACGAGCGTCCTGGAAAATGCGTCGCTCAAGGTCGGACGTTTCATTTCGCCGCATCTTTTGTCGTACACGGAGCGGATTCACGTCGGCGGGCGGGATATGTCCGAGGAGGATTTTGCGCGCGCCGCATCTGTCGTCAGGGAAGCTGCCGAAAAATGTGTCGCGGATGGGATCGAGCCGCCGACGGCGTTTGAAGTGCTGACGGCGATGGCGTTTTGGTATTTCAAAGAAACGGCCGTCGATTATGCCGTGATAGAAGTCGGCATGGGCGGGCTTCTGGACTCGACAAACGTGATCACGCCGGTCGTTTCCGTCATTACGAATGTCGCGATGGACCACGAGGCGTATCTGGGCGACACGATGGAGAAAATCGCCAAGCAGAAGGCCGGGATCATCAAGGAAGGTGTGCCGGTCGTGACGGCCGCGCAGCATGTGCCGCTTAAGACGGTAAAAAAAGAAGCGCACGCGAAGAAATCGAAGCTGTATTTCTACGGGCGCGATTTTGAGATTGACAGCCGCAGCCGCGCGGAGGCCGGGCAGGTCGTGTGCGTGAAGCGCAAGGATATGCCGAAGGAAATCGAGAAAGCGCTGCTTTTTGTGCCGTTCGTCGGGGCGCATCAGGCGGTGAATGCGGCGTGCGCTCTGATGGCGCTCACGGTCATCATGCGTGGGGATGATCGCATCAATGAAAACGATGTGCGCGAAGGGCTGGCGCGGGCGCGTTGGCAGGGGCGTTTCGATATTTACAAGGTGGATGGGAAAACAATCGTCCTGGACGGCGCGCACAATCCGGCGGGCGCGGAAGCTTTGAAGGAAGCGCTGGAGGAAACGTATCTCGATAAGCGTCGTCTCATCGTTTTCACGTCGCTGGCCGATAAGGATACGGACACGGTGATTGAGCTCTTGGTGAGGAAACAGGATAAAGTCTTCGTGACGGAAGCGCCGGTCGAGCGGAGTCGCAGCACGGCGGAACTGGCGGAAAAATTTACGTGTGAGAAGAAAGAAGAGCCGAGCGTGGCAGCGGCGCTTGATGATGCGGTAGCGGAAGCGGGGCCGGACGACATCGTCCTCGTCTGCGGCTCGCTCTACATCCTGGGCGAAGCGCTGACGTGGATCGGGAAAAAGCAACAATCATAAAGGAAATGCAGAAAGGGGGGAGCCGGCGGCTCTCCTTTTTTTGTGAGGAGAGATCGGTGGCGGCCTTTGATGGAAAGTTTTTTTCACATAGTGCCGTCCATCTCCCGTCCCTACGGGGCACCGGTAACCGTTCACCGGAAGGTTGCCTTCAAAAGAGGGCTGACATGTGGCGGCCTTCGGCCGCTTTTATCTAATGGCTAACAGCTAACAACCAACAGCTATCTTGCGACTGCCGCCAAAGTTAAACATACCCAAAGCCGGGCCCCTCATCCCAGCCCTTGACATAGCTTTTGAAAACATGTATAGTAGGCACCATAGAATAAATGTATGGCAAATTTTGTCTCCGAGAAGGGGGATGTTTCGTATGACATTGCAGCAATTGCGCTATATTATGCAGATTGTACAGTCCGGCTCCATCAGCACGGCTGCGCAGAAATTATTTATCACGCAGCCGAGTCTGTCAAAGTCCGTCGCCGATTTGGAAAAGGAAATGGGGATTACCATTTTCAATCGGAACAACCGCGGCGTGTATCTTTCCGACGAAGGGGCGAAATTTTTGGCGTATGCGCGGCAGATCGTTGAGCAGGCGGATTTACTGGAGCATCAATACAAATTCGGACCGCCGATCAAGAGAAGTTTCGCCGTTTCCTCCCAGCATTATGCGTTCGTCGTGGACGCTTTTGTGGCGCTCATTCATGATTTCAAGGGTGAGCAGTATGAGTTTGCGCTGCGCGAATCGCGGACGTACGATATCATCGAGGATGTGCGGACGCAGCGGAGCGAGATGGGAATCCTGTATCTGTCGAAATTCAATCGCGATGTCTTGCAGCGGATTTTTCAAAATGCGGAGCTGCATTTCGTGCCGCTTTTCAAAGCGCGGCCGCATGTATTCCTGAGTCGCAGACATCCGCTGGCGAAGAAGGAAACGGTGACGCTTGCCGAGCTCAAGCGCTATCCGCGTCTTTCGTACGAGCAGGGGCTCGATCACGCGTTTCATTTCACGGAGGAGCTGCATTCGACGGAGGAATCGCAGCAAAATATCGTCGTCTCCGATAAATCGACGATGTTTCAGCTCATGGGGGATCTTCTGGGCTACAACATCGCGTCCGGCGCGCTGAATGCGGATCCGGACAGCGAGGAAATTGTCCCCGTCCCGCTCAAGTCCGCCGAATCGATGGATGTCGGCTACATCCACCCGACGGATCACCCGCTTTCGGCGCTCTCCGAACAGTTTTTGGAACATCTCAAGGTCTCGATTGAGGCGTTTTTGGCGTCGGAAACGGAGAAATGAGAGGGGAGAGGGGAGAGTGGCTTGGCTTTTAGGATTTTCCCTTTTGTGGCGTTTGCGGTGAGCGATTTTGCAAGGTAGGGATGAGGGGCCGAGCTTTTGGCGTGCTTCTCTTTTGCGGCGTTTGGTGTGAAATGCGTTCTGCTGATAGGGATGAGGGGCCCGGCTTTTGGTATGTTTGATTTTGGCGGCAGACGCAAGATAGCTGTTGGTTGTTAGCTGTTAGCTATTAGACAAAAGCGGCCGCAGGCCGCTGCTTAGCCCTCTTTTGAAAGAGGGTGGCGCGAAGCGCCGGGAGATAGACGGCACAATGAAGAAACTTTTCATAAAAAATCTTCCGCTTTCCCTCAATGGCTCGATTCTCTTCCCTCCATTCTTCTTTGCGGAAGCGAGACTGTTATGCATTTTAATCTTTATCTTCGGAGGCCGGCATGTCTTACAGTGAATTGGTGAAAAATTTGACATCCGTCCGTTGTTATGTCCGCGATTTTTTTGTTTCCGGATGCAAGAGTCGCGATGATTTTACCGAGAAGAGCGGACGCAGTTATGACGATCAGCGGCGGCGCATCGACAGCTGGCTTTCGCCGTATATGGCCTTTCATCAAAGTGATGGGAAGAAATGCAGTTTCCTGTTCGTTGCCGCGCGCGAGGAAGCGGAGAATCCGCTCTTTCGCGTGTTTTGTACGAAAAGTTTCACGGCGATGGATTTGAAATTGCATTTCTTTTTGGCAGACATTTTAGCGGACGGTGAGGCGCTGGGGGCAGGTGCGCTTTGGGAGCGCCTCCTCGATGGGTATCCGGCGCAAGACGAGGATGGAAACTGGCCGGACGAGTCGACGGTGCGAAAGAAATGTGCGGAGTACGTCGCGCTCGGCGTTTTTCAAAAGCAGAAGGCGGGGCGGCAGGTGACATTCGCTTTGGCGCCCGCGCTTCTTCTTTCCGGTGCGGCGGATGCTTTGGCGTGGGCCGAAGAAATTTTTCCGGCCGGCGTCTTGGGGTATTTCCTGCGGCAAAAGGCCGGTGCGCAGACGCTTCCGATTTTTTTGAAACATCATTATCTTTTCCGCGCGCTCGATGCGGAGATCGCGTACACCCTGCTCGTCGCCATGCGCGAAAAGCGCTTCGTGGCCGTCCGTTTCCAAGGGAAAAAGGAAACGGTTTCCATGTATCCCGCGCGGCTTTTCGTCAGTATGCAGACGGGGCGTGAATATGTTTTTTATCTGGCGGGGGAGACGCCGCAATTTTCGCGGCTCGATCACATGGAGGATGTGCAGCTTGCCGTGCCGGCGCCCGATCCCGCTGGGCGGGAAGAGGCGGCGAGGGCCGAGCTTTTGCATTGCTGGGGGATTTCTTCGAAGCGGGGGCAGCGGCTTTATCATGTGAAATTGGGCATTCGTGTCGCGCGCCATGAGGAATTTATCGTCCGTCGTCTCCGGCGTGAGAAGCGTTGCGGCACCGTGCGGCGCCTCTCGCCCGGGCATTGGCTCTATGAGGCCGATGTCTTCGATCCGCTTGAAATGCTCCCGTGGATACGAACGTTTATCGGGCGGATTGAAACATTGGAATCGAATCATCCCTATCTGGTCAAACGGTTTCGGAAAGATTTCCAAAAGCTTTGCGCGCTCTACGATGAGGCGGAGGAAGGCGGGGCCAAAGATGATATTTCATGAAATTCACAACGCCTACTGGCGCATTTTGGGGCGGCTGCTCACGGCAGCCGCGGACAAGGCCGTCACGAAAGAGGAGCTCTATGCGCTCATTCGTGAAGAGGGATTTGCGGAGACGAGCACGGTGATTCCCGCGCGGCTTACGGGCGAATGGCCGCTTTTGGATGACGGAAAGAGCGTGCTCTCGCATACGCCGCCGCTTCCCGTGACCGCTCCGGAGCGCGCATTTCTCAAAGCGGCGCTTTCCGATCCGCGTTTCACGCTTTTTTTGGATGGGGAAACGGAGGCCGCGCTCGGCGAAGCGCTCGCAGATGTCCCGCCGCTTTGGACGGCGCGTGACATCGTGTACTACGACCGCCACGACGACGGCGATCCCTTTGAGGCAAAAGCGTATCGGGAAAATTTTGCCGCGATGCTTGCCGCCCTGCGCGAAAGGAAACAGGCGCAGATCACCTATCGGCCGCGTGCGAAGAAAGACACTGTCACGTACACGGGGACCGTCCTTTCCGTCGAGTATTCCGGGAAAGACGATGCCTTCCGTTTCCGCTTCGCGCACGATGAATTCTTTTCCACCATCAATGCGGCCGGGCTTCTTTCCGTCACCGTGACCGACGAGCCGGCTGCGGATATCGCCGACAGGAGGCGAGAGGCGACGGTCGTCCTATCCGTCGAAGACAAGCGAAACAGCCTCGCGCGCGCCCTGCTCCATTTTTCGGATTTGCGAAAGGAAACAACGGCCGTGGAGGGTGATCGTTGGCAGATGACATTGCACTACGAAAAGGAAGATGAAACGGAAATCCTGATCCGCATCCTTTCCTTCGGGCCTTTTCTCAAAGTTTTATCGCCGGAATCGATGCGGCGGAAATTGATGGCAAGGCTGGAAAAGCAAAGGGGAGAATTGGGGGAAAAAGTTAGCAGTTAGCAATTAGAAATTAGCAGTTCAGGTGTCGCCCTTGGCGACGATTTTTATAGTTGCGCGAAGCGCGTACCGCTTTAACTAATCGCTAACAGCTAACAACCAATAGCCAAGAACCAACAACTATCTTGCGCCTGAGAAGGAAAGCCGAGCAAACGTGAGATTTCGATTGCCATGAGAGGCGCTGTATGCCCGGACACGCGTAAATTTCTTGACACTCTTTTTGGATTTTCATATACTTGACGAGGACGATTTCATGAACGGAGGACAGGAGATGACTGTGAATATCGCGCCGGAAATCTTTTCTCGGTTTCCGGATTTGGAAGTCGGGCTCGTCTCGGTACGCGGGCTGGATAATTTGGGGACGGATCGCGAGATCGAGGCGTATTTTCGGCATGTGCTGCTGGAGGCGGGGCTGCTTTTGAAATTGAAACCGGTCGAAAAAGATCCGTCGATTTTACTCTTGCGCGAGAAACTTTCGGCGATGGGCGCGGCGGATGCCGTTTCCTCGGCGGAAGCGTTGCTGGCGGAATTTTCGGACGGCATCGAGCGGGAAAAAGAGGCCGATGAAACATTTGCGCCGGGGAAAACGGTCGGGCTCATCGGTCTTTCGGCGCTTTCTCGCGAGACACCCGTCACGGATTTGGTGCGCGCCGCGTCTTTGGAAGCGCGCCTGCCCGTTTTGGCTTTCGATATGGGAAATCGGGCGGAATTGCTTGTGCAAGAAGCGCGGGCCGGGGATGGATTTCCTATAGAAGGAAAAGAGGAAACGATTTCTGCCGGAGAGCCGGTGTGGACTTTTGCGGACGCCGTCTCCGTGCGCCATCTTTTCGGGAAGCAGGGGGCAGCGGGCCGCGTGACGGGCGAGACGAGAAATCTCTTGCTCGCAGTGCCGTGCTTTGCCGCGAGTCGTCGCCGCGCCATGTCCGTCCGCAATGAGCTGGCGCGCCGGCTTTTGGATTCTTTCGGTCGCGATACGGAGACCGGCTGGCTTTCGGTGGAGGCGCCGGCCTTTGTGTCCGAAAAGTGAGCGCCATGAGATACGTCGCCATTGATTTTGAAACGGCCAATCCCGCAAGGGCCAGTGCCTGTGCGCTCGGCATCGTCGCCTCGGACGGCACGGACATCACGGAGAGCTGGTACCGCCTCATCCATCCGCCGGAAATGCGTTTCGATCCGAATTGCGTCCGCGTGAATCACATCACACCCGATATGGTGGAAAACGAGCCGGAATTTCCCGCTTTTTACGAAGACATTTCCGCGCTTTTGGACGGCGCGGTCGTCTTTGCGCACAATGCGGGCTTCGATATGGCGGTCCTTTCCGCGATGCTGGAATGTTACGCATTAAAAAAGCCGCGCTTCCGCTATGGATGCACGGTGAAACTCTCTCGCGCGCTCTGGCCGAATATGATGAATCACAAATTGAATACGGTGGCGGGGAACTTGGGCTTCGATTTTGAGCATCATCAAGCACTGGCCGATGCGGCGGCGTGCGCCTATATCGTCCGCTGCGCCCTCCGGGAAACGGGAGCACCGGACGCGGAGACGATGATGAAAATTTGTCGACAAAGCCTTTCGGATTTTGCCGATAAAGGGGGGAAACAGTTAGCAGTTAGCAGTTAGCAGTGAGTAGTTGCAGGTATCGCCTTTGGCGATGATTTTTTATAGCGCCTACGGCGCATTTTTTATGGTGCGGAGCGCACAGCTTGGAAACCTTCCTTTGGAGGAAGGTGGCCCGAAGGGCCGGATGATGGGACGCTAAATGCGAAAATGTCGCGAAGCGACTCCGCTTTTTCTAATAGCTAACAGCTAAAAACTAACAACTATCTTGCGCCTGAGAAGAAACGCCAATCCCCTCTATATTCCTTTCATTTTCCCTCGTCAGCGACACGGTACAGGCCGTGCTTGACGAGGGCTTTTTCTTTAGTGAGGCTGTAGGCGGGAGAGGAAATATCATAGATGGCGTCGTAGCCGTTGTTGGGAAGATGCATGAGACCGCAGAGAGCGTCGAAGACGAGATCGTTTGTGAAATATTTCGTTTCATTGGCAGAGAGTGCGGCTGCTGTTTCCGGATAGCGGGCGCGGTACTCCGGCGAGAGATAGACGAAGAATGGGATGTGCACCATGTCCCACGTGAAAGGGCCGTCACCGTGGAAGAGCTCGAAATCTTCGCCGTGATCGGAGGCGTAGAGCAGGATTTGCAAGTGCAAATGATCGCGCGCGTATTCGAAAATGCGCTGCAGGACCTCATCCGTGTACAGCAGCGTCGAATCATAATCGTTGATCTTTTGCGAATGGCCCGGATATTGAATGCCTGCGTAATCTTTCGGGACTCGGTCACGATACGTGTCGTGGCTGCCTCTGAGTCCGAGGACGATGAAATGCGAGCCTTCTTTCGGGATTTTTTCCAGACATTCCAAGACCTGCGCATCGTCGCCGCCGATGTTTTTCGTGAACAGGGATTCCTTCGCATTTTCGTAGATGAGCGAGATCGCCACGTTTCCGTGAAAATCTCCCGGATTGCTGACGTAATACACATCATAGCCGGCCTTTTGCGCCACATCGGCAATCGTGATCATGTCGGATTGTTTTCGTCCGTTATATTGGTTGAGATTGGTGAGGTACATGGAGTACGCTTTCACGGTGAGCGGGTAATTGGAATAGCTGCGGGGGAAGAGGAAGAAACCGGGATCGGCGGCTTTTTCTGTGAGCCACGGCGTCGTGTCGACGGGATAATCCGGCTGAAACGCTTTCATGTGCGTGCGATTGGCCGTTTCCCCGATGACGAGAATGACAGTCCCGGGAAGGGGCTCGGCAGCCGTGGGACTGAGACGGAGCTTCCCGATATTTTGCGCGTGAAGGGCCCTAGCCGCTTCCGATTCGGCCAAATAGCTTTTTGCCTGTGTATATTGCATGATGGGAAACAGTTCCACGGCATAGTGCTTGATGGAAATGACGGAGGCCAAGAAGAGAAGGAAGAGAATCACAAGGCGTGGGCGGGAGAGAGGTGTATCATGCTCCGGCCGGTTTCCGCGCAGGACAAAGAGGACGACGGTGAAGAGGAAGAGGAGAAACGCGCCGACGGCAGCGGCAAAGACGCTGTAACCCATGTGAGAGGAAATAAAGGAGAGGGCTTCTTTTGGGTTCGTCAAAAGGACAGAGACCATGTCGCCTTCCGAGAATCCCGCGCCGAAAATGCACCAATAGCCGATACAGACAGAGACAGACAGCGCGAAATACGCGATGAAAAGGGTATTGACGGAAGAGAGCAAAAGACGCAGCCGCGGCCGGCGTGAGGCTAAGAACTCGGTAAGGAAGAGAAACAGAATCGCAGGCATGAGCGTCAGAATCACATAATTCATTCTCTCGGCGCGTAGGCCGTATTCACCGGTGAGGGCGGTCGAGATATAGGATTGCGGCAAAAGATAGAAATAGAAGAGCAAAAGCCCCGGCCACCACGCGCGATGGGTGAGAAGCCGCCCGGACGCCATCTCGGCGGCAAAAATACAAAGCACGCCGGCCAAAAGATCGCGCGAGGATTGGCACCAAGTCCACACGTCATGCATTCCGATCAGGGAGAACCAAAGTTGCATAACGAGCATGGATAGGAGCGCGAGAAGAAATGCTTTTACGGTAAAGCCTGCAGATGTCTCTTTCAAGGAAATCGCCTCTTTTGTGAATTTTAATAGAAATTTTACGCTCATTATAGCATAGAGAGGAGATTGTGTGCTCAGCTTGACGGTATAGGGAGATTGAAACGGTAGATATTTGTCGGGCTTTTTTTGTCAGGCGCAAGATAGCTGTTGGTTGTTAGCTATTAGCTGTTAGACGAAAGCGGCGTCGCCTGTGATGGAAAGCTTTTTTTCACATAGTGCCGTCTATCTCCCGCCCCTACGGGGCACCCTCTTTCAAAAGAGGGCTGACCGGTGGCGGCCTGCGGCCGCATTTTTATATGGCGCGAAGCGACACCTGCACTGCTCACTGCTAATTGCTAATTGCTAACTTTTTGCGCCTGACGTCTCAAGCTCTATGAGACGCAAAAAATCTAACAGCTAGTAGCTAACAGCTAACAACTATCTTGCGCCTGAGAAGAAGAGCTGAGCACGATTTCTTTGCTTTTCATTTGTCAATTTTCGTATGATAGGGTAAAATGCAGAAAATTCCTTTTGAGTGCGGAAACGATATAGGATGGGCGGAATTTTGGATATTGTCGGGATCGGGAAAAAGATTTACGATACGAAAAAATCACGGGAAGCGCGGCGCTTTGTTGTTTTTGTCGCGCGCGCGTTTCTCAATCGGAAACGTATGGAGCGATTGGAGGAATTTTTCACAAAAGATCCTCTCTTGGCTCGCGTCGCGGCGGAATGTCCGACGGTCTATGAGCAGCCGACGCGCGCTTTTTTCTACAATGGGTCGACTTTTGATGCGCGCATCGAATTGCTTTTTCAGCATATGAATTTTTTGAAAGAAACATGCAAAGAAGATGTGCTCCCGGGACTCTACGGCGGGGAAACGTATCCGCTTTGGGAAAGTCGGGATGACGGGGAGCCGCTGCGGTTTGAATTGGGATTTCGGCCGGGGCAGAAAAAAGAAGGGCTGCTGTCGCTCGTGATGCGGCTTTCCGAGCAAGATTTGTATCAAGTCATGTTTTGGATTGCGCCGAATGCGGCGGGCGAGCCGTCTCTTTGGATCGGCGCGCTGCAAGGACCGAATATGGAAAACGCCAAAGATATTATTGTCCGTGTGACGCGGCGTTTCCATTCCTATCGCACGAAAAATTTCATGCTGCACGCGACGCAGGAAATGGCAAAGGCGCTGGGCCTTCGTCATATTTACGCGGTGACGAATCAAGGCTACTACGCGAATGCGCACGTCCGTCTCGATCGCAAACTCAAGACCGATTTCACGGAATTTTGGAAAGAATCCGGCGGCCGGCCGTGTAAAGACGCCCGTTTCTACGAGCTGCCCATGACCGAGGCACGAAAAACGCCGGAAGAAATTCCCGCGCGGAAACGAAACTATTATCGCAAGCGCTATGCATTGCTGGATGAAGTCGATGCCGCGATTGCAAGCGCCGTACAAAATTTATTGCAAGCCAAATAAAGGGGGAAGACTCGCCGCGGGGCTCCCCCTTTTCATGTAGACATTTTACAATCGCTTCCCGTGCCACCGCAGAGGAGATTCGAGACAATATACCGGAAATACTTTATTAAATGCGCGGTTTCTTGTAAAATGTAGGAATAAGGGCGGGTCGCGAAAAGCGGCCGTCAAGATTGTTTCGGCAAAAAGGAAAAAGGGAAATATGAGCTCGTTGGCGGTTTTGATTCTGACGAAAAATGAAGAAGAGAATATTGTCGGCGCGGTGGAGAATGCGAAACGCGTCACGGACGAGGTCGTCGTCATCGATGCGGGGAGCACGGATCGCACGGTGGAGCTGGCGAAAGAACACGGCGCTAAAGTGTCCTTTCGGGCGTGGACGGATGATTTCTCGGCGCAGCGAAATTTCGCGCTGGGCGAGACCGAGGCTGATTGGGTGCTCTATCTCGATGCCGACGAGCGGATGAATGACGAACTCATTGAAGCGGTGAAAAAAGCCGTTTCTTCTGAAAAAACGGATACGCAGTATGTTCTCGAAAGAAGATCCGTCGCTTTCGGTGAGACTTTTCAGTATGGGGTCCTCTATCCCGATCACGTAAAGCGACTTTTTCCGAGAGACAGTGTGCATTGGATTCATAAAGTCCATGAGCATCCGGAGTGTGAATTTCCGGTCAAATCTTTGCCGGGCTATATGGAGCATCACACCTATAGAGATTGGCGTCAGTGGGAAGAAAAGCTGTGCCTGTACACCGCTGTTTGGGCCGAGGAGGCCTACCGGCGAGGGAAACGGACATCGAAAGCCGGCATATACCTGCATAGCTTGGGCGGTTTCTTCAAAATGCTCGTCCTTCGGAGAGGCTTTTTGGATGGATGTATGGGTTCGTATCTTTGCTGTACTCACTTTTTTTACACCATGCTCAAATATCTCAAACTTTACGAATTGCAGCAGAAGGGGAAATAACCTATGCGCGTTGCTATATTGGAATCGATCGTCATGCCTGCCGGCCACGAAGTGGAGTTTGATCGGATTCTTGCGGAAGAATTGAAAAAGCAGGGGCATGAGCCTGTTTTTTTTGTGCCGGAGCGTTTTCCTTTCAAGTTGGACTATCATTGCGATGTGGAGTATTTGGATGGCGGGGAGGCTGTTTCCTACGCCGGTGTCAGCCGATGGAAGCGGTGGTGGCTGTCTTGGCAAAGGGAAAGACGTCGCATTGCTTGGCTGAATAGTGCTTGTCAAAAAGGCATTGACGGCCACTGTGATGCCGTTATCGTACCCACAAACAGCTGGCGCGTGATGCGATCGATTCGCCGCAGCATATTGCAAAAGACAAAAGTTCCTTTTTTATTTATGTTTCACGGCATTATGCCTAGGGATCGGAAACGCTTTTGTGATGGCGTGCGCAGTTTGCAAAAATATCCACAAATTCATCTGGGAGCATTGGGATTGCAAACTGATTTTCCGGAGTTAAAAGATTGCCCTAATTTTCATACTGTTATGGCGCCGGTGTATGTACCGTTTGATTTGCCCGTGACGCCTGAATTTCATGTGCATAATCCATTGCGACTCGGATTCTTCGGACAGTATCGCAAGGAAAAACATTTAGATTTCTTTTTGCAGGCTTTTATCAAGGCGCAGTTTACAGAGCCGGTTGTTTTGAAAGTGCAAGGGGCAACGGTAACGCAGGAAGATAGCGATGATTTTGAGCAATTGCAAAAAAAATATGCAGATTATGCCAATATTCAATTTCTGCACAAAAATCTGTTGGGATTGGAGTGGCAGCAGGAAATCATGGACATTGACGTCATGCTTCTCCCCTATGGCGCGGAGCGATATCGATATCAGCCAAGTGCGATGCTGTTCACGGCGATTGGTTATTATAAGCCGGTGCTGCAGTCTCCTGAAATGAATCCGGAAATTTTAGGGGAGTTTGATGTGGGCGAGGTTGTGCAGCTTGAATCGGTCGATGTGTTTTCCAAACAATTGGAAAACTTCGTCAATACATTTTCGGAACGGCAAGAAGTTTATCGCAAAGGATTGCTGGGAGCCAATGAAAAATATGGGCAGGATAAGCTCATAAAGCGGCTTCTTGATATTCTATTCCCGGAGACTAAGTGACTTGTAGGGATAGCGAAAGGAAGTGGGAACGCTCTTGGGGGCTATCTGGTATAAAGGCTTTATTCCATGGAACGATGAGGCGGGGAACTGATGAATATCTTATTGGTAAACTTGGCAAAGATGGTAGGGAGTAGCGGCGGGCTGGCTAAAGTGACCGTCCATTTTGCCAATGAAATGAAGCGACGGGGACATCAGGTTTCTTTGGTCTATAGTGATGGGCGGGAGGGGGATTTTTTTTATCCGCCGGACGGAGGGATTTCGGCTTTTGACGTGCGTCATTATAAGGGGGATTTGATTCGTTTTCCATGGTATTTGAGATGGAAACGGGAGTTTTACCGTATCTTTGATAAGCAGAAGGCGAGAGGGATCAATGGTGATTTTGAAGTGGATTCCTGTCTCGCTCCTTTGCGGGATGCATTGGAGACGGTCAAGCCGGATATTATTGTTTCGTCTCAGCCATTGGCCAGTAGGCTGCTTCTTTGTGAATTGGAAACGGCGATTCCGGTGATTACCATGAGTCATGGTGACCCGGCGGATTATTTTGAGACATATCCAAAGGAGGAATTACCGAGTCTTGGCAAGAGTGCTGTCTGCCAAGTGCTTGTGTCGTCGTATGAAGCGCCGCTCAAGGCACATTTTCCGCATTTGAAGACGGTGGTGATCGGAAATGCCATCCCGCAATATGAGGAAGCGGCGGATTTGGCGGCCGACAAAAAGACGTATAAAATTATTTTCACCGGTCGGCTCGCGAAAGGTCACAAGCGGCCGCATTTGCTGATAGAAGCGTTTGCGGAATTGGCGAAAGATTTTCCGGATTGGATTGTCGAGCTTTGGGGCGATGCGGATGGGAAGCTGTATTATAAAGAATTGCAGCTGCTGATCCGGAAATATCATTTGGAGGAGCGGGTTTTTCTCTGCGGGGCGACGAATGAAGTGGGAAAGGCGCTGAAGGAGGGCGATATTTTTGCGTTTCCGTCTGCGTATGAAGGATTCGGTATGTCTTTGGCCGAAGGAATGAGCATGGGACTTCCGGCGGTGGGATATCAAAGCTGCGGCGGTGTCAATGAGCTGATTCACGATGGGGTCGATGGGTATCTGTGCGAAGACGGGGTGGAAGATTTTCGGGATAAGTTGCGGAGCTTGATGGCGGATCGGGCGCTTCGGATTCGGATGGGAAAAGCGGCGCGCGCCTCAATGGCAGCGTATGCACCGGAGAGGATTTGGGATGCGTGGGAAAATCTTTTGGAGGAAACGGCACAAAAGCGGGAAGTGCGTGTCTGATGGGTATAGAGAGACAGATGAGAGTCGTACTGAGTGTATTTTCCGGAAATGAGAAAATTTTGCACGTGCGGAAAATTTTGGAGTCTTTGGGGTGTGAGGTCGAGTTCGTCCCTTCGGATTCGTATCGGCAGGCGTGTCCGTATTGGAAAAAGAAGCTCGACGAGATGGGATTCCACGGCGGTAGGCGGAAGTATTTGCAGTCCGTGCGAGACAGATTTCACCATCTTTTGCAAGATTTTCGTCCGGACATGGTGCTGTTTGTGAATACGCCCAAAGACATTTTGTCGCCGGACGAGGTCAAAGAAATCGGGCAATCCGTGCCGACGACATGTTGGTTCGTGGATGGGGTCGCCGAGCGTGCCGGAGGAACGGGGGCTGATTATTTTAAGGGCTTCCGACGCATTTATGTCTTTGAGTATGCAGATGTGGCGTATTTGCAAAAGCAAAATATCGAGGCGACGTACTTACCCGTGGGGTACAATGATGCGTTCTCTCATGTCGAGCGAGAGGAGAAGTCGATTGATATTCTGTTTATCGGTTCGCCATTTTATCCGCGGCGAGAGATTTTAGAGAAGGTGGCGGAGGCGGCATCGCAAAATCATTGGAATCTCAAAATTATCGGGCCTTTTTATGACGAGAAATATCCGTGGAAGAAATTTCTTTTCAAGCGGAAGTTTCCATATATGAATCAATATTTGGAAAACGGAAGGGTTTCGTCTGAGGAGGCGGCGAAGTTGTACGCGAGGACGAAGGTGTGTCTCAATATTCATGATCCGAAGCACAAGAGTCCCAATCCGCGCACATTTGAGATTTTGGCAGCGGGCTCTTTTGTGCTGACGGATGAAAGAGAGTATTGGGGACCCTTGACACCCGGTAAGGATGTTGTAGGATATGAGAATACAGAAGATTTGATTGCGAAATTGAAACGGTATTTGAAGGACGATGCGGCGCGGGAGGCTATCGCGGCCAATGGCAGAGCGTGCGTCGTCGACTGTATGAAAACGGAAAATTTGCTTCGGCGGATTTTGAGGGGAGAAGACGGTGAGGAAAGTCGTGGAAGGTAACAGAGAAAGAAAACGAATCGCGAGGAAGAGCACACGATGAGTCTGAAATATTTGGGCATCGTGCTGATGCTTTTTGCGATGTTGTCCTTTGTCTCTTTGGCAGCGGGGAATGTGGCGCTGGGGCTGGCGGCGCTTTGTTTTTTGGTGTGCGCATTTCGGCACCGCGAGCTGTTTCAGATTCCCGATCGGATGTATTACGGCGCGATGGCTGTTTTGTCGGGGGCGATGTTTCTTTCTGCTTTAGCAAGCGGAGATATTGCAAAAGGTCTTTTGGTGTGGAGTGATGATTGGCTCTGGCGGGCACTTCCGTTTTTTATGCTGACGATTTTGATTCGGGACGCGGCGGTGGTGAAAAAAATTTTTATCGCGTCCTTGATCGGTTTGACGATTGATGCGCTGTGTGTGATTGGGCAATGGCTTTCCGGAGAATTGCGACCGGCCGGTTTTGTCGGGCATCCGATGACATTTGCCGGGTATGCTTGCGTGTATCTGCCAATCTTGCTGGTCTTCTTTTTTGAGAAGAGAGACGCCTTGCGGTGGCAGGTGGGGATTGGTGCCTTGTGGATGCTTATCGCTGCGGCGCTCCTTATGAATGCGACGAGGGGCGGGTGGTTGGCGGTCACGGCGGTGACGCTTTTACTGCTTGCTTATTATTTTTTCCGCTACCGGAAATTGGCGGTTCTGGTATTGTGTCTTTTTACTTTTGCCGGGGTGGGCCTTGCGCATTATGAACCGTTTTTGCAGCGTTTTTTGACCATCACGGATGCGCAGTACCAATCGAATTCGGAGCGTTGTTTGATGTGGCAGAGTGCGTTTCATATGTTTCAAGATCACCCGGTGCTGGGCGTCGGGCTGGGGCAATACAAGAGCAATTATCAAGAGAAATATATTTTGCCCGAGGCGAAAGAGCGGGAGAACGGCCATGCGCACAATAATTTCATACAAATGGCGGCGGAAAACGGCGCGGTCGGGCTCGCGGGATTTCTGGTTTTGATTTCGGGCTTTATCGGCGTCTCGCTTTGGCGCTTTCGGAAAGAGAAGAATCCGTATGCGCTGATGATGGCGATGTCGACTTTGGCGCTCATCTTGCAGGGGCTGACGGAGTATAATTTCGGAAATTCGGCTGTGATGAAATGTTTCTGGCTGGCGGAGGGGTGCCTCTTGGTGCTGAGTCAGACGTGGAAAGATCCGGACGCGCCGGAATTTTTGGGAGACGGGAAATAGGGAGATTTATGGCGAAAACAATTTTGGTCATCAATACGATGCATATCGGCGATCTTTTGCTGGTGACGCCGGCCTTGCGGACGCTTCGCACCAATTATCCGGAGGCGCACATCACGCTTTTGACGGATAAGCCGCTCGGCGACCTCGTCCGCTATAATGAGAATATCGATGAGTGTATGCTGATCGATAAGCATGGCAAGGACAAGGGGCTGTGGGCGCTTTTCCGTTTCATCGGGAAGATTCGTCGCCGGCATTTCGATCTGGTGATCAATTTTCACAGAAATGAGCGGGCGTCTGCGATCGCGGCTTTTTCGGGCGCAAAGGAAATCGTCGGCTATGCGCAGCCGGCGTTTCACCGTTTCTTCACACATTGGATGCCGAATCTGGCGATGGCGGACACGCCACGGGAGCTGGCCGAGCATCAGGTGCGCTGTCACTTGGACGTGCTGCGGGAGGCGGCGGGATGTGAGGCGGAAGACGACCGCGGGCTGGAGATGCCGCTGCCGCCGGAGGAAGAGGAAAATGCGGCGGCGCTGTGGGATCGGGAATTCTCTCCGGCAGACAAGGTGATTGCTTTTAATATCGGGGCGAGCTGGCTCACGAAGCGCTGGCCGGATTCGTATTTTGCGGCGTGCGCGGATCATTTTATCAAAGCGGGCTATCACATCGCGTTTCTGGGCGGGCCGACGGATGTGTCTCTTGTCGAGGCGTGCATGGAAAAGATGCGGGAGAAGGACAGCGTGCACGTGCATCTTTTCACGGGGAAGGTGAATCTTTCGGTACTGGCGGGGATTTTGTCTCGCTGCTCGCTGCTTTTGACGACGGATTCGGGACCGATGCATGTCGGCGTCGCGCAAAACGTCCCGATCGTCGCGATGTTCGGCGCGAGCCCCGTGCCGACATTTTCCCCGTATGACGGAAAGGATATCGCCATCAGGACGCCCGAAGCGTGTCATCCCTGCGGCATTCACGACTGTCCGCGCAAGGGCAAGGACTACATGGCGTGCATGAAGCATATCCCGGTCGAGACGGTGCTGCGGTACTGTGAGGAATTGCTCGCCTCTTACGGCGGGCGTCCCGCGCGGGAATTGCCGCCGCATCCGGGCGATTATGAGTGTCGTGTGGTAGAATTGTAAGAGATGTATTTCTTCTGTTTCGGGAAAAGGAGGAAATTTTATGTTTGTCGTAACGGGCGGAGCCGGTTTCATCGGGAGCAATATCGTCAAGGAGCTCAATCGTCGCGGATATACGGATATTTTGATTGTCGATGATCTGGCGGACGGGATGAATTACAAAAATCTGCGCGGTCTGCAATTTCGGGATTACCGGCATAAAGATGATTTTTTGCAAGATGTGAAAGAGGATAAGCTCGGCGCGCCGGTTTATGTCGTTTTCCACGAGGGCGCGTGCTCGGATACGATGGAGTACGATGTGAATTTCATGATGCGGAACAATTATGAATATTCAAAGGCGCTCTTGCATTTTTGCCTGCGTCACGAGATCCCGTTTCTGTACGCATCGTCGGCGTCGACGTATGGCAGCGGCCTTCACGGCTTCCGCGAGGGGGATGAATGTGAGGAAGCGCTGAACCCTTATGCGTATTCCAAGCTGGCTTTCGATCGCTATGTGCGCCGCGTGATGCCGGAAGCGAAAAGCCCCATTGTCGGCCTTCGCTATTTCAATGTGTACGGCCCGCAGGAGCATCACAAGGGCAAAATGGCCTCGATTTTTTATCAGCTGTATCACCAGATCAAGGAAACGGGGAAGGTGCAGCTCTTCCGCGGCTGGGGGAATATCGACGGTGTGCCGGTCGCCGACGGGGAGCAGCGCCGCGATTTCGTCTATGTGAAGGACGTCGTCGCGATGAATCTGTGGTTTTGGGAACACAACGGCCCGTCCGGTATTTATAACTGCGGCCCCGGCAACGCGCACAGCTACAATGAGACCGCGCAAGCCGTCATTCGCGCCATGGGACGCGGCGAGATCACGTATCGCGATTTCCCGGACGTCCTGAAAGGGAAATATCAAAATTACACCCAAGCCGATCTCACCCATCTCCGCGCCGCCGGCTACGACTTGCCGTTCACGGAGATGGAGGATGCTGTGAAAGAGTATGTGGAATTTTTGGAGCAAGGCGGGTATTTCCTGTACGGGAAATGAGGAGAGAAATGAAAAGCCATTCGCAGGATGAGACACGAATGGCTTTTTGTGTGCGGGAAAGGGGGAAGAGAGGCGGCGCTGTTTCTTGTTTTGTTTTTGCGGCGTTCGGGATAAGAGCTGTAGCAAGATAGGGAAGAGGGAGCGATTAGCGGAAAGTTTGCAGGTATTCCTTTCATGGTATATACTATATCGGGAAAGGAATATTTTTTTATGAAGATTGAATTTTATCGAGACGTATCCGGGAAGGCTCCGGTCGAGGAATTTTTGGATGGCCTTGACCTGAAAATGCGTGTGAAGATGCTGCGTTCCGTGCAAGCTTTGCAGGAAATGGGCGGGGCGCTTCGGTTGCCGCTTTCGGAGTCTTTGGATGATGGTATTTTTGAGTTGCGAGCTAAGGTGGGGACGAATATCAGCCGGGTTTTATATTTCTTCGTCATTGGCGATCGAGCCGTTTTGACGCATGGTTTCGTCAAGAAGACGCAAAAGACGCCGGTGCGGGAAATTGAGCGGGCAAAGAGGGTGCGGGAAGTATATCGGAGTCGGTTTGGCTTGTGATTCGTTTCATAAAAGGAGGAAATTGAAATGGATGATTTTCAGAAATATTGGCAGGGGCAGATGAAGAATCCGGATTTTAGAAAGGAATGGGAGGAAAGCGAGCAGGAGTATCGGCTGATGATGACGATTTTGAAGGCGCGCCATGAGCAGCATCTGACGCAATCGGAGCTGGCGGCGCGCGCGGGGATTCGTCAGTCGAATATCAGTCGGATTGAAAAGGGGCAAGTGATCCCATCCATCGCAACGCTGTCAAAAATTGCGCACGGGTTGGGCAAGGATTTGGAAATTCGGTTTGTGTGAAGGGCCGTGCACACGGGGAAACGGCATCAGAATACGGCCAAAGGTGGGCAGTGCATTGACGGTGTAAATAAAAGGTGAAACGGAAGAATATTTACTATATATCCTATTATACCTGTGGCGGAGGAAGGCCTTTGTGGTACAATGGGAACGATTCGGAAAGGGGAGCTATAAATGAAGGGAATTATTTTGGCGGGCGGCAGCGGGACGCGGTTGTATCCTTTGACAATGGTGACATCGAAGCAGCTTTTGCCGATTTATGACAAGCCGATGATTTTTTATCCGCTGTCCACGCTGATGCTGGCGGGGATTCGGGAGATTTTGATTATTTCCACGCCGCAGGATTTGCCGAATTTCGAGCGGCTTTTGGGAGACGGATCGCGGTACGGGATTTCTTTGTCCTACAAGGTGCAGCCGTCGCCGGATGGGCTGGCGCAGGCTTTTATTCTGGGTGAGGAATTTATCGCCGGGGATCCTTGCGCGATGATTTTGGGGGATAATATTTTCTACGGTGCCGGGCTGACGAAACATCTGAAAGAAGCGGCGCGGCGGACGGACGGCGCGACGGTTTTCGGGTATTATGTCGATGATCCGGAGCGCTTCGGCGTGATTGAATTTGACGAGGCGGGCAAAGCCGTCTCCATCGAGGAGAAGCCGCAGCGGCCGAAGTCGAATTACGCGGTGACGGGATTGTATTTCTACGACCGAAACGTATGCGAATACGCAAAGCGCGTGAAACCGTCGGCGCGCGGCGAATTGGAAATCACGGATTTGAACCGGATGTATCTGGAAAAAGGAAACTTAAATGTGGTGACGCTGGGTCGCGGCTATGCATGGCTGGACACCGGCACGATGGATTCCCTCTACGAGGCGTCGGAATTTGTGCGCTCGATAGAAACGCGGGCCGGGATCCACATTTCCATGCCGGAAGAAATCGCATACACAAACGGCTGGATTGATAAAGCGGCTTTGGCGGAGAGTGCAAAGGCCTATGGGAAGAGTCCGTACGGGCAGTATTTGCAGAAAGTCGTGGATGGCCGCGTGCGGCTGGGTCCGTCGTCCGATTGACCGGCGTCGGTGGGTCGTGGACCGTTGGCCGTGAACCGTGAATAGTGAACCGTGAACCGTGAATAGTGGACCGTGAACCGTGGACCGTTAACCGTTAACCGTGTGTGAGATACTTAGTGCTCCATGGGATGTGAGGAACGGATAACGGATTACGGACAGCGGACAGCGGATAATGGGAGACGGAGAAAAGGGGGAGACATGGATTACAGAAAACTGGATGTGTGGCAACGTTCGATGCAATTGGTGAAAGCGGTCTATCCTCTTGCAGGACGTCTGCCGGCCATTGAACGATTTGCCTTGGCGGATCAAATTCGGCGAGCGACGGTTTCGGTCGCATCGAATATCGCAGAGGGCTGTAATCGGGACTCCAATAGGGAATTGTATTGTTTTCTTTCTGTGGCAAGAGGTTCTGCAGCAGAGGTGGAAACGCAGTTGTATATTTGTATAGAGCTTGGATATTTTCCGGAAGCGGATGCATTGGACGCATTGGCTTTATGTGATGATATCAAAGGAATGTTGTATCGTTTCATGCAAAAAGTTCGGTGATTGCTAGCCGTGAACCGTGGGCCGTTAACCGTTAACCGTGCGTGAGATACTTAGTGCTTCATGGGATGTGAGATTCGGTGAACGGTAAACGGATAACGGAGGGCGGCGGGCCGTTGGCCGTGAACCGTGGACCGTGCGTGAGATACTTAGTGCTTCATGGGATGTGAGGAACGGATAACGGTAAACGGACAACGGATAACGGAAGACGGAGAAAAGGGTAGAAGCAGGAAAGGAGAAATAGGGTGAGAACCATCATAGTGACCGGTGGGGCCGGATTTATTGGAGCCAATTTTATCTTTCATATGCTGGAGGCACATCCGGAGGATCGGATCGTTTGTCTGGATAAACTGACGTACGCGGGAAATTTATCGACGCTGAAAGATGTGATGCGCCGGGAGAATTTCCGTTTCGTGCGGGTGGATATTTGCGATCGAGAGGCTGTGTATGGGCTTTTTGAGGAGGAGCATCCGGACATTGTTGTAAATTTCGCGGCGGAATCGCACGTGGATCGGTCGATTGAGAATCCGGAGATTTTCCTGCAAACGAATATTTTGGGGACGGCGGTCTTGATGGATGCGTGCCGTAAATACGGGATTGGGCGCTATCATCAGGTGTCGACGGATGAGGTGTACGGCGATTTGCCGCTGGACCGGCCGGATCTTTTCTTCACGGAGACGACGCCGCTTCACGCGAGTTCCCCGTACAGCAGTTCCAAGGCGGGCGCGGATCTCTTGGTCGGCGCGTACGGTCGGACGTACGGTCTTCCGGTGACGATTTCCCGCTGCAGCAACAATTACGGGCCGTACCAGTTTCCGGAAAAATTGATTCCGCTGATGATTGCGAATGCTTTGGCGGATAAGGCGCTTCCCGTGTACGGGGACGGGAAAAACGTGCGCGATTGGCTGTATGTGGAGGATCATTGCAAGGCGATCGATCTGATTCTTTCGCATGGTCGCGTGGGCGAGGTCTACAATATCGGCGGGCATAATGAGATGGGAAATATCGACATCGTGAAGCTCATTTGCCGAGAACTCGGAAAATCGGAGGATCTCATTACGTACGTCATGGACAGAAAAGGCCACGACCGCCGCTATGCCATCGACCCGGCCAAAATTCACGGAGAACTCGGCTGGCTCCCGGAGACAAAATTTGCGGACGGCATCCAAAAAACGATTTCTTGGTATCTCGCTCACAAAGACTGGTGGGAAGAAATCGTGAGCGGAGAGTATCGGAATTATTATGAGAGGATGTACGGTTGTTATCCGTTATCCGTGGACCGTTGACCGTGAACCGTGAACCGTTGGCCGTGGGTTGTGGACCGTGAACCGATGGCCGTGAACCGTGAACCGTGCGTGAGTAGTTGGGTCGGCACATCGATGTGAGGGACGGATAACGGTAAACGGATAACGGCGGGCGGTAGACCGATGGCCGTGAACCGTTGACCGTAAACCGTGAACCGTGAACCGTATGCGAGATACTTAGTGCTTCATGGGATGTGAGCTTCGGATAACGGATAACGGATTACGGACAGCGGACAGCGGACGATGGGAGACGGAGAAAAGGGTAGAAGTAAGAAAGGGTGACACATATGAAAGTACTGGTGACCGGCGTCGGGGGGCAGCTGGGATTTGATGTGATGCGGGAATTGGCGCGGCGCGGTGTGGAGGCTCTTGGCGCGGATCGGGCGGAATTTGACATCACAGATGCAGGTGCGACGCGAAAATTCATCACGGATTATGCGCCCGATGCGGTGATCCATTGCAGTGCGTACACGGCGGTTGACAAAGCGGAGGATGAAGCGGAAGCGTGCCGCGCCGTCAATGCGGACGGACCGGCGAATATCGCGCGCGTCTGCCGGGATATCGGCGCGAAGATGGTGTACATCAGCACGGATTATGTATTTCCGGGAAACGGGGAAACATTTTACGAACCGGGAGATCCCACAGGGCCGCGTAATGTGTACGGCCAAACGAAGCTGGAGGGCGAAGAAGCCGTACAAACGATATGGCCGAATCATTTCATTGTGCGGATTTCTTGGGTTTTTGGGAAAAACGGAAACAATTTTATCAAAACGATGCTGCGGCTGGGTCGGGAGCGGGAGGCATTGTCGGTGGTCGCCGATCAATGGGGCTCGCCGACGTACACGAAAGATTTGGCGCCGCTCCTGTGTGATATGATCGAGACGGAACGTTACGGTGTCTATCACGCGACGAATGAGGGCGTGACGAATTGGGCGGATTTCGCGAAGGAAATTTTCAAAGAAGCGGGGATTTCCTGCAAGGTACATCCCGTTTCGACGGAAGAATACCCGACAAAAGCGGCGCGCCCGAAAAACAGCCGCCTCAGCAAGACATGTCTGGAAGAAGCCGGTTTCGCAAAATTGCCGACATGGCAGGATGCACTGCGGCGGTATTTGGAGGAGATTGAGGAGAATTGAACCGTTATTCGTGGACCGTAAACCGTAAACCGTAAACCGTATGTGAGTTACTTAGTGCTTCATGGGATGTGAGAGACGGATAACGGTAAACGGATAACGGATTACGGACTTTTGTGGACCGTTGACCGTGCGTGAGTAGCTGGGGCGTCACATCGATTTGAAGAACGGATAACGGTAAACGGATAGCGGAAGGCGGAGATTTGTGGACCGTTGACCGTGCGTGAGTAGCTGGGGCGTCACATCGATTTGAAGAACGGATAACGGTAAACGGATAGCGGGAGACGGACATTTGTGGGCCGTGGACCGTGCGTGAGATACTTAGTGCTCCATGGGATGTGAGGAGCGGATAACGGTAAACGGATAACGGATAACGAACAACGGAGGGAGAAAATATGGGACAAATCAAGGTGACGAAAGACCTCGGCGGGATTGCGGGGCTTTGTCTGATTGAGCCGGCGGTGCATGGGGATGCGCGCGGGTATTTCATGGAAACGTACAATGAAAGAGACATGGAAGAAGCCGGGATTCACGTCCGTTTCGTGCAGGACAATCAGAGTATGTCCGTGAAGGGCGTCTTGCGCGGCTTGCATTTTCAAAAGCAGTATCCGCAGTGCAAATTGGTGCGGGCGGTGCGCGGCAGTGTTTTTGACGTGGCGGTGGATTTGCGAAAAAATTCGGCGACGTTCGGGAAATGGTACGGGGTCACGCTTTCGGCGGAAAACAAGAAACAGTTTCTCATCCCGGAAGGATTTGCGCACGGTTTTTTGGTGCTCTCGGACGTGGCGGAATTTTGTTACAAGGTGAATGATTTTTGGCATCCGAATGATGAAGGCGGTCTTGCGTGGAATGATCCCGCCATCGGCATTGCCTGGCCGGAGCTGATCGGTGCCTATCCCGGCTCGGCATCGGGTGAAGGATACGCCCTTTCAGACGGGACGCCGATTCAATTGTCGGAGAAGGATCAGGAGTGGCCGGGGCTTTCGGAGATATTTACATTTTGACAGTGCGCATGACAGACGGCCCAAGACTACAGGTCGTTTGCTGCCGGCGTATTTCGGGCAAAGGATGAATACATGGTTTCCAATCAAAAAATCTTGGTGAATGCCGATGATTTCGGGCGACATCGTCTGATCAATCGCGCGGTGGCAGAAGCCGTGGAGAATGGGATTTTGCGCTCGGCGACGCTCATGCCGGGCGGCGCGGCGTTTGACGATGCGGTGGAGATCGCGCGCACGCATCCGGCGCTCGGTGTGGGGATTCATTTGACGCTTGTCAATGGAAATCCCGTCTCGGCGCCCGAAGACATCCCGACGCTCGTGGATGGGACGGGCTGTTTTTATGACAATCACGGCATTTTTGTGAAACGGTATTTCGCGGGAAAGGTTTCCAAAGAGGACATTCGCCGCGAACTTTTTGCGCAAGTCCGGAAAATGGAAAAAACGGGGCTGGCTCTGACGCATATCGACAGCCACCAGCACATGCACATGCTCCCCGGCGTGATCGATATCGCGCTTGACGTCGCAAAATCCATCGGTCTTTCCGCGACACGTATTTCCAAATCGCCCCTCTTCACCGGATTTTCCGGCAATCCCGCGCAGCTCGTCGGCCGCGCCGGTCTCTGGACGCTTTCGAGTCTGGCGAAACGGCGCGCCAAGGCCGCCTGTTTCCGTATGCCGGACCATTTCGCCGGTATCGTCGCAGGCGAGGCGGTGACAGAGGCGCATCTTCGCCACATCATTGAACATATACAAAGCGGCACCACGGAAATCATGATGCACCCCGGCACGGATAATGAGATTTTGATAAAAGAAACGGCATGGGATCACGACTTCGAGGCCGAATTTGCCGCCATGACATCAAAGGAGATTATGGAAATTTTGGAGAAACAGGGCATTGAGACGGTGAGTTATAGAGAGATATGAGGGGCATGGCTTTTGGTTTTGCCTTGGGTTGCGGCATTTGTGATAAAAACTGAGTGCAGATAGGGATGGGGTGCGTAGATTCGGCTTTTGTTCGGCTTTGGTGGCATTTGCGATGAAAGCCAAGTGCTGATAGGGATGAGGGAGGACATATGCGAGACTATAAAGAATTGATTGTTTGGCAAAAATCAAGAACTTTAGTAAAAAATATATATGACAGGACAAAGATATTTCCTAAAGAGGAACAGTATGGGCTTACGAATCAAATTCGTCGTGCTGTCGTTTCCATTCCATCCAATATTGCCGAGGGCTATAATCGTCAATCGGATAAAGAATTTGTTCGTTTTTTGAGTATAGCAAAAGGATCGGCTGCTGAAGTTGAAACGCAAATTATTTTGGCTCAAGACTTAGAGTATATTTCCGCGGAGGAAAGAGATATTTTTCTTCTGCAAATCAGTGAGATTTTGCATATGCTGGGCGCTTTGATTGCCAAGCAAAAACGAGCCGATTGGAATGCTTAGAATGGATAGCAAGCCTCATCTCTTTCAGCAGATACTTTTTAGCGTAATAGCCACGCAAAGGAAAGAACGGATCCGGTTTGGCCTCTCATTTCTATCAGCAGAAAGATTTTCGGTACACATGCCGCAAAGTAAAGAACATTTTTAGCTCAGCTTCTTGTCTTCACACACAAAGGACACATTATGAAAAAAACAATTTTGATTCTCACCGGTACATTTCTTTTTATGCTTCTTTTGAATTGTCTCATGCCGCTTCATCGCGACGACTACGAATACATGCTTATCTGGTGCACGGACGTGCATATTGCCTCCCTTTCCGACGTCGCGACATCGCTTTGGCGGCATTATTTCCTGCACGGCGGGCGGATGGTGGCGTTTGCGCCGTATGAGACATTGCTTTGGCTCGGGAAATCTTGGTTTAATGTGGCCAATGCCCTCGTGTATACGATTTTCGTGACGACGCTTTGCATGCATGCGGCGCGGACGACGCACGTATTTCGGGAAACGAAGCTCTTCCTTTTGGCTGTGATTCTGGTCTGGATCTCGCTGCCGCATTACGGAGAAGTTGCCGTGTGGGCGTGCGGGTCGGCCGTTTATCTTTGGACGGGGCTGTGGGTGAGCCTGTTCCTTTTGGTGTACAATTTGCACGCGGCGGGGAATATCCGCCCCGGCACGCTGTGGGCGATCCCCATGTTTTTCTCGGGGCTTTTGGCCGGCTGGTCCGTCGAAAATATCGGCGTCACCGTCGTCGCCGTTTCCTCTCTTTATGCGATATGGACATGGCGGAAGAAATGCTTTTCGCTCTGGATGGCCTCCGGGGCGGCCGGCGCTTTTTTGGGGCTTTGCGGTCTCCTTCTCGCACCGGGCAATTACGTCCGCTACGACGATCAGAATAGCGGCAAAAATATTTTTACGCACATCGGAAACCAATTTGCCGGAAACGGGGAAATGCTTCTTTATCTCCTGCCCGTCGTGCTCCTCTTGCTCCTCACCTGGCGGCTCTTGGCTTTGCGCCTCGTCGGAAAGGAAACGGGCGGCGAAAGCGCGCGGAAAATCGGCACGGGCGACATCGTGACCGGCAGCATCATTGCGCTCCTACTTGTTTCCTATTTCACCGGCGGCTGGGTCGCGGGTGCCATTCGCGATTTCTGTATCGAAAATATTTTGCCACTCGTCGGCGTCACAAAAGCCAAGCCGATCGAGCAGTTCTCCCATGTCATGGCCGGATTCGAAGAAATGATTATTTATTTAGCCTCCATCGTCCTCGTGTATCGCATGGCGAAAAAAGCGGCCGGATTGGACAAGGTGGCGTGTTTGGCGGCGCGCGGTGTGAAGTGGCGGGACATGCTCGCTGCCTATCCGACGCTCCGCTATGCGGCGGGGCTCATTGTGCTCGCTTTTTGCAATAATTTCGTCATGATTGCCGCGCCGACATTTCCCGCGCGTGCGACATTCTTCTCCGTCTCTATGATTCTCGTCGCGACGCTGGCGATTTTCCGTATGCCGGAAACAAAAGAAATCTTCCCTGCGCGTGCCGTTTCCATTCTCCAAACGGGCGCGGCGGCCGTGACGCTTTTCTTGGCTGCCGGGACGGTGATTCTCTCGTGGCAAATGACAGAAGCGCAGCGCGTGCGGGTTGAAATGGTCGAGCCCAAAGCCGGCAGCGGCGAAGTTTTGGTATTTCCGCCGATTGAAACCAAAAATCGTGCCCTTCGCCATCTTTTCTACGTCGACTTCGACAACGGTGTCACCCGGGGCGGGTTCTGTCGGTATTATGGAATCAAGGAAATCGAAGTCAGGCGGTGACCGTTTTCCGTTATCCGTTGTCCGTTTACCGTTATCCGTTTTTCAACATAGAGTTTGAAAGGGCTTGAAAGGGCTTGAAAGGGCTTGGAAGGGCTTGAAAGGCTTGAAAGGCTTGAAGTTTGCTCACGGCTTAGGTCATGAGATAAGGAAAGCATTGCGGAAGGGCAAAAAAAGTTTTTTCGTCATCAAGCTTTTTCACGCCTTGAAGCAATAGATAAAATGAGGAAAGGTCGCGAAAGTGTTCTGCCGCCATCAAGCTTTTTCAAGCCGGGGAACCAAGGTTAGAATGGGAAAGAATGAGAAAGCAATTTTGCCGAATCAAGCCTTTTCAAGCTTTTACATCCATGTGAGGTACGGTAAACGGTAAACGGATAACGGACGTCCCGTTTCCATGATATAATAACTCATATCATAGATGAGATTCGTATTCTAACAAGAGGAATATACCGTTGCCATGACCGGAAACCATTGTTTTATTTTGCTGCTTGCCTTGGCGGATTGGGCGGCTGTCGTTTTGGCCGAGGGCGGTGCTGTCTTTTTGCGGAACTTTTTCGTCACCGAGACCGTGCTGCGCCTGTCCGCTTTCAATTTTTGGATTGTTTTCCCGGCGATATTTTTACTTTTCTTCTCCGGCGCTCAACTCTATACCCGTCGTCGTCCTTTTTATAAAGAAACGGAACGGATTTTTTATGCGTGCCTGTTTGCCGTGGCCGCGATTGTGTTTCTTCTTTACGTCACACAGATCGCCGCCTCGACCAGCAGGCTTTTTGTCATGCTCTTGGCGCTTCTGGCCTTTCCTGTCTGCGCCCTTGTCCGTTTCGGCGCGAAGAAATTTTTGCAAAAATCGAGCGCTCTCCAGACGCCCGTTCTCATCATCGGTGCCGGCAAGACGGCGGCGCTCCTCGTCCGGACGCTCACCGAAGACGTCGGCATGGTCTGCCACATCGTCGGCTTTTTGGAAGACGGGACGCCGGAGGAGAGTATCGACGGTCGATACCCCATTCTCGGCGGTTTTGATGATGCCGAGCGCGTGATTCGGGACACGAAAGTCGCTCATGTCATCGTCGCCGCGCCCGGCCTTCCCGAAAAAGATCTTGCACATCTTATCTATCGCGTCCAGCCGCTTGTGAAAAATCTCTGTGTCATCCCCAATCTCGTCGGCGTCGCGATGGGCAGCGTGGAAATCGAAAGCCTTTTTGAAGAGAAACTCGTCCTTTTGCGCCTAAGAAATAATTTGAATTGCTCTGTGAATCGTATCATAAAACGAGTTTTCGATATCTGCGTGGGGACGTTGATTGCTATACCGGCATCACTCATCATTGCAGTGACATATGTTTTGATTAAAATCGATTCCCAAGGCCCTGTTTTTTTTAATGCCGAACGCATTGGGAGAAATGGGAAATCGTTCAAATGTTATAAATTGCGGTCAATGTATGTCAATTCGGATGAGATTTTGGCGGATTTTTTAAGTCGGCATCCGGAGGCTAAAGAAGAATGGCAAGCATTTCAAAAATTGCGTGGCAAGGATCCTCGTGTCACGAGAGTCGGTCAACGGATTCGGAAATACAGCATTGATGAACTTCCGCAAATCTTTAATGTCTTGGGCGGTACAATGAGCCTCGTCGGGCCGCGTCCGTATTTGCCGCGGGAAAGAGAGAAGATGGGAGCATATTTTTCGACAATCTGCATGACGATGCCGGGCATCACCGGTTTATGGCAAGTCAGCGGTCGTAGCAATGTGAAATTTTCCGATAGACTTCGCATGGACAGCTGGTACGTTCGAAATTGGAATCTTTGGCAAGATATGGTCATTCTCTTCAAGACGATTGGCGTGGTGCTGGGGAAGGGCGCGTATTAAAAGAGAGGAAAGAGGGGCGGGGCTTTTAGTACTCTCGCTGTCGGTGGCATTGTAGAAGAAAGCTTTGGCAAGACAGAGATGAGGGGCATGGCTGTTTCTCGTGGTTTTTTGGCGGCATTTGAGCGGAGAATTTTCGCAAGAAAAGTGATGAAGACAGAGCGCGTCGTGTATGAAGAGTCATTCTAGGAGGCCGCAAATGCGAGAAGAATATGATATCAAGAATTTGAATCCGAGAAAAATCCGTATTTAAAAGCGGTGAAACGCCCATCTCTATCAGCCGAAAGCGTCCCGGCACCCATGCCTTTTAAATCGAGAATATCGCAAGATATGCCCCTCATCGCTATCAGCAGAAAATATTCATATCGATTGCCCTAAGAGCAAAGCAACGATAAAGTTAGCCCCCCTTTTTTGCTCAAAAGAAACATTTTATTTCTCAATCGGAGGACACCCCCATGTACGACTACCTCATCATTGGCGCAGGCCTTTTCGGCGCCGTCTTCGCACGCGCGGCCCAAGATGCCGGAAAGAGCGTTCTGGTTTTGGAGAAACGCGACCACATCGCCGGGAATATTTACACCGAGACCGTCGAGGGCATCCACGTCCACCGCTACGGCGCGCACATTTTCCACACGAATCTCGATCACGTCTGGGATTACGTGAATCGTTTCACCAATTCCCCCGTCGCGAATTTCCACGGGAAACTCTACAGCCTCCCCTTCAATATGTACACCTTTAACCAAATGTGGGGCGTCGTGACACCGGAAGAAGCCGCCGCAAAAATCGAAGAACAGCGCCGCGCGGCCGGGATTACCGCGCCGAAAAATCTCGAAGAACAGGCCATTTCCCTTGTCGGCACCGATATTTACGAGACCCTTATCAAAGGATACACCGAGAAACAGTGGGGCCGCCCCTGCATCGAGCTCCCCGCCTTCATCATTCGCCGCCTCCCCGTGCGTTTCACCTTCGACAACAACTATTTCAACGCCGCCTACCAAGGCATCCCCATCGGCGGCTACACGAAAATGGTTGCGCGCATCATGGACGGCATCGAAGTCAAAACCGGCGTCGATTATCTCGCGGACAAAGAGAAATGGGACGGCGCGGCGCGGAAAATCATCTACACCGGCCCCATCGACGCCTATTTCCGGTACGCGCTCGGTGCCCTCGAGTACCGCAGCGTCCGCTTCGAGACCGAGACTTTGGATATCCCGAATTTCCAAGGAAATGCCGCCGTCAATTATACCGACCGCGAGACCCCGTGGACGAGAATCATCGAGCACAAATGGTTTGCATTCGGCAAAGACGAAGCCGGAAACGACCTCCCGAAGACGGTCATCAGCCGCGAATACAGTCACGAATGGAACCCGGGCGAAGAGCCGTACTACCCGGTGAATGACGAGAAAAACACAGCAAGATACGAAGCGTACAAAGCGCTCGCCGAAAAAGAGAAAAACGTCCTCTTCGGCGGGCGGCTGGGCGAATATAAATATTATGACATGGATGCGGTCATAGACAGCGCGATGAAAGCGGCGGAGAAAGAGCTCTAAAAGTGAGCAGTGAGCAGTGAGCAGTTTTTTTGTCAGGCGCAAGATAGTTGTTAGTCGTTAGCTACTAGCTGTTAGATTTTTTGCGTTTCATAGAGATCGAGATGTCAGGCGCAAAAAGTTAGCAATTAGCAATTAGCAGTGCAGATGTCGCATCGCGACGATTTCAAAATGCGGCCAAAGGCCGCTACCGAATTAGCCTTCCTTATCGGAGGAAGGTGGCGCGAAGCGACGAATGATGGGACGCGAATGCGAGAATTATTGCCGGCGGGCTCCACTGAAACACAGATGATACGGACTGCATGGATAGAAACAGAAGAAGAGTGGTACTTTTCTATTCAAGATGTCGTAGCGGCATTGACGGATAGCGTAGATCCCAAGCAGTACATTAAAAGAATGAAAAGCCGCGATTCACAATTGGCATGCAACCGGGGTACAATTTGTACCCTGGTTAAAAATGCAAACAAATATATTCCTTTTAGGGTATAGTATCGGGGATACAATCACGTAAGAGCCTAGCGAAAACTTTTGACCGAGATTTGATTGCGCTTTCAGTTTATTTTTGTTGCGAGAAACCTATCGTGCCGTCTTCCTCGGTAAATAAAGCAGCGATTAAGACGAGAGTCGTATGGAAAGTTTGTTTACAAGGTAATAACTTTTAAGTATAATTATTTCAGAAAGGAGCTTTTGTTTTGCGTAAGATATTTTTTTACAAAGATCGAAGCGGCAAGGAGCCTGTACTGGAATACATGAAGGAATTGGCGCGAAAAACGGATAAAAACAGCCGCATCAAATTGAATAAAATCAACGACTACATTGAAATTTTGCATTGTTACGGCACACAAGCCGGTGAGCCGTACATGAAGCATATAGAAGGGAAATTGTGGGAATTGCGACCGCTGCGGGATCGAATTCTGTTTGTTGGCTGGGTCGACGGAGATTATGTATTGCTACACGTATTCATCAAAAAGACACAAAAAACGCCGACAAGGGAAATAGAAAAAGCGAAACGGGAATTGGAAGATTTAATGGAAAGAGGTGGTTTTCATGAATAAAATCGATGGAAAATTGAAAAATTCCGCCATAGGGGATAGTTGGGAAGACGTTCGTCAGGATATTTTTACGGCGGAAGAGATTGCACAGAGTGATCTTCGGGTCGCTTTGATTGGGGAATTGATTAGGGCTAGAAAAGAAAGCGGACTCAGTCAAAAGAAGCTGGAAGAGCTTTCCGGCGTCGCGCAGCCGATTATTGCCCGGATGGAAAAAGGCCTCACCAGTCCGCAAATCGGTACAGTTTTGAAAGTATTGGCGCCATTGGGGAAAACGTTGGCCGTCGTCCCGATGAATCGATCGTAAGAAACGGGCATTTGGGGCGGTATGTTAGAAAAGTGAGTAGTGAGCAGTGAGCAGTGCAGGTGTCGCTTCGCGACGATTTTTGAAACGCCTTCGGCGCCCCATCATCCGCCCCCTTCTGGGCCACCTTCCTCCAAAGGAAGGCTTTCAGAGGATGCGCTTCGCGCAATTAAAAAATGCGGCCGAAGGTCGCCACCGATTTAGCCTTCCTTATCGGAGGAAGGTGGCGCGAAGCGCCGGATGATGGGACGCGAATGCGAGAATTGTCGCCGGCGGGCTCCTGTTTCTATAAGCAGAAAAATTTTCGCCGTCAATGCCACAAAAGAAAAACAGGAATCAGCCGCGCCCCTCAATACTCAATACTCAATGCTCAATTCTGCTTTTTGAAATCGCAAGGCGAGGCCTTTCGCGTATTGCAAACGGCGCACAAACAATGTACAATGTGCGCGGAGGTGATGAAAATGGCCAAAACGGCGAATATCAACATTCGCATTGAACCGGAAATAAAAGCGCAGGCAGAAGACCTGTTTTCTTCATTCGGGATTTCGATCAGTGATGCGGTGAATATTTTTCTGCGAAAAGCTTTGATGGACGGTGGGATTCCCTTTGCGGTCAAGACACCAAGATTTAACGCGGAGACCGAAGCGGCGATGGCGGAGGCCAGAGAAATCGCGGCGGGGCACATCGCGGCAAAACGGTACCGCTCGGCTGCGGAATTGATGAGAGATGTAGACGCGGATGAAGTATGAACTTGTCGCGACGTCTCGTTTTAGAAAAGATGTGAAGCGCCTGCAAAAACAAGGGCTCCCGATGGACGAGCTTTTTTCTGTGCTTGACGACCTGCTGGCCGGAGAAGAATTATCACCCCGGTATCGAGATCATGCATTATCCGGAAAGTATACAGGTTTTCGGGAGTGCCATATCAGGCCGGATTGGCTTTTGATTTATTTGGTGAGTGAAAAGGAATTGATCCTGACGGCATCTCGCACAGGAAGTCATTCGGATTTATTGTAGCGTCGTTTGCTCGGCTTTTTTGTCAGGCGCAAGATAGTTGTTAGCTATTAGCTACTAGCTGTTAGATTTTTTGCGTTTCATAGAGATCGAGATGTCAGGCGCAAAAAGTTAGCAATTAGCAATTAGCAGTGAGCAGTGCAGGTATCGCTTCGCGGCGATTTCAAAATGCGGCCGAAGGCCGCCACAAATTAGCCCTCTTTTGAAAGAGGGTGGCGCGAAGCGCCGGGAGTGCACTTGTCAATATATTTTGGACACGAAAACGAAAATAATGGACAAGGGATGATCAATCTTGGACTTCATCGGCGGGTGCATGCATCAATCTGTACTCTACCGGCGTCATATAGTTGAGCGTATAGGAAG
>CAVEFO010000011.1:0-38459 GCA_963615055.1 Lachnospiraceae bacterium | reverse complement strand
AACCGTTATGGGTCTACTTTTTTCTCAGGTGTTCAATTTCATTTTACAACCTACCAATCAAGTTCTTTCACAATTGTATAAAAAATTACAAGAAGAACTCTTTTTTATTATCTCATAAAGCTTTTATTATATTTGACTTTGGCATTCATTTAGAGTACACTTCTGTTAATAAAAGGGAGCGACGGCGGTTTGGGATGGCCGCTGCAGGTGCCGGTTTTCAGGGAAAGGATCGGTTTCGTATGGAAAATATGATTCATTTGTTTCAGGCGGGCGGCTGGATGATGTATCCGCTCGTGATTTGTTCGCTCATCGTCGTGGCGATTGCGGTCGAGCGTTTTCGTTTCTACCGGGAAAATCGGTCGGATTTTGAGAAACTGGATGCGGAGATTCCGGAATTTTTGCATCGCGGGGATATTGAAGGATTGAAGGCGGCACTTGCGGCGGACGGCGGGAGTCCGGCGCGGGTGATTTTGCACGCGACGAAGCAATACGGCACGCGGGCGAGTCAGACGGCTTTAATCGAAGGGGCAGCGGCGCATGAGGCGGCAGGACTTCGTAATTATTTGAATTATTTGTCGGTCATCGTGACGTTGTCTCCGCTGATGGGACTTTTGGGGACGGTCATCGGGATGATCGGCTCTTTTGATGTGCTTTCGACGGCGGGCGGGGAGCCTTTCGCGATTACGGGCGGCGTCGCGGAGGCTTTGGTCTGCACGGCGACGGGGCTCTTTGTGGCGATTTTGGCGATGATTGTGCACACGTATTTTGCGCAGCAGCTCGATCACGCCGTTTCCCAGATGGAGCAACTCTCCGGCACGTATTTGTCGATTGTGGAAGGCGAAAAATCATGAAACTTCGGTCTCTTCGGGAGGACAAGGAGCCGAGACTCATGATCATTCCGATGATCGATATCATTTTTTTCCTTCTTGTCTTCTTTATGATGAGTATGCTGTCGATGGTGGTGCAGCGCTCGATTGATCTTTCGATGCCGAGCGCGCAGACGGCAAAGATTTCCGTGCACGAGTCGGTGCCGATCAGCATCACGTCGGACGGTTCGATTTATGTGGAGCGGGAAAAAATTGCGCGTAAGGATTTCCGTCGCCGGATGGAAATAGAGAAGAATCGCAATCCGGAGCTCAACGTGATTCTGCGGGCGGATGCGAAATCGGAGCATGAAGCTTTTGTGTATGTGCTTGATCAGGTCAAATCGGTCGGAATCCATCGGATTGGCATCGCAACGGAGTCCCGACTGGACGAAACGAAATAGCGAGGTAGTGACATGAATACATGGAAACCTCGCTGGGGAATGTCGTTTGGAAGCTCGTTTCTGATTCACGGCGTCGTTTTGCTCTTGGCGGGTTGTCTGATCGGATTGTTCCCGCATGGGCCGGATATGAAGAATATCGTCGAGGTGGATCTGGTGGAACTTGGCGGCGGGGGAGGAGGCGGCGGTCATCCGGGACCGGAAGGGCCGGACGTCTCGGCGCCGAAAGCGGAAAATGCTGCGCCGCCCGCAGAGGAGGCATCGGAAGCTTCGCATACGCCTGATATGCCTGAAGCAGTGCAGACGGTTGCAAAGCCGACAGAGAGAACAAAATCGACGTTGGTGTCGACAATGCAAGGTGCGGAGTCTTCTTCGGATTCAACAGAAGCCGGCGGCGGTGGCGGGACCGGAAACGGAATTGGCACGGGTGACGGCGACGGCATAGGACCCGGATCGGGAGGCGGAAGCGGCGGCGGCTCAGGTGGCGGTCATGGGACAGGACAAGGCACGGGGACAGGACCCGGCTCCGGAGACGATAGAGTGAGGCCGGAAGTTTTATCTAGCACCAAGCCGCATTATCCGCAAAAGCTACGTGACGCCAAGATTGAAGGTGCGGTTCTCCTAAGGGTGACGGTCTCTGTTGATGGCGGGGTCTCGGCGGCTCAGGTCATCGAGTCTTCCGGCTACTCTGCTATGGATCAGGCGGCGTTAGATGCTGTTTACAGTTGGCGTTTTGTTCCGGCCAAAAATGCCGGTATTCCGTTTGAGGCTAAGACGAGAGTCCCGATCCTCTTCCAGTTAGATGACGAATGACTGGAAAGAGCATGAGCGGGAGCGGCTCTACCGTATTTTTTGAATCGTCGTCGAGCTTTGCATGACACTCACAGTCACCTCGCGTCACTATGTCCCTAAGGCTCCTGTTCGTTTGCACAAGGCGACATCGCTTTCTCCTAAATAAAATTTAACAATAAAAAACGATCTTGCGCCTGAGGACCAACTCTAAATATAGAGAAGACATATAAAAAGCGTCACATCTCACAAAGATGCGACGCTTTTTTCTTGCTGTTTCTATTTCATTAAATTGTATTCTCCGAACCCAAGACGGCGATGATTTTGTGTTTCACCATTTCCTTGACGGCGGCGCGGCCGGCTTTGAGATAGGAACGCGGATCGAAGTTTCCCGGATCTTTCACCAAAGCTTCACGAATCGCGCCCGTCATGGCGAGGCGAATGTCCGTGTCGATATTGATTTTGCAGACGGCCATCTCCGCCGCGCGGCGCAACATGTCTTCCGGCACGCCTTTCGCACCGAGGACTTCGCCGCCGTAATCGTTGCACTTTTGGACAAATTCCTGGATGACGGTCGATGCGCCGTGGAGGACAATCGGGTAATCGGGCAACAGTTTCCCGACTTTTTCGAGACGTTCGTAATCGAGATAGGGATCGCCCTTGTATTTGTAGGCGCCGTGGCTCGTACCAATCGCAATGGCCAGTGAATCGCAGCCGGTTTTTTCGACAAATTCCGCTGCTTCATCCGGATCGGTAAAGAGTGCGTCTTTGGCGGAAACGTTGACATGGTCCTCCACACCAGCGAGGCGGCCGATTTCCGCTTCCACGACGACGCCGTGCGCGTGGGCGTATTCCACGACTTGCTTTGTCAGGCGGACATTTTCGTCCCAATCGTATTTTGAGCCGTCGATCATAACGGATGTGAAACCGCCGTCGATACATTCTTTGGCGATTTCAAATGAAGAGCCGTGATCCAAATGGAGTGCGACCGGGATTTCCGGATACGCTTCGGAGGCAATTTTTACGAGCCCCACGATGTAATTCTGTCCGGCAAACGAGCGCGCGCCTTCCGATGCCTGCAAAATGACCGGCGACTTTGTTTCGTGCGCGGCCTCCATGATGCCTTGAATGATTTCCATGTTGTTGACGTTGAAAGCGCCGATGGCATAATGACCGGCATATGCTTTCTTGAACATGTCTTGCGTCCCGACGAGTGCCATATAAATCCTTCCTTTCTCGGTGAATGAAATTGAGCGAAACGGAAAAATCGAAGAGAAGCTTTTTGAAAACTTATTTCAGTTTCTTGTGGCTCTATTATACAAAATGGGCGCTTGTTTTTCCAGAGGGTAGAGGAAGAGGAGGCGACTTTTGTTGTTTTTTTTTCTGTTGTGGCGTTTGTGATGAGTGCTTTTGGCCGGTAGAGATGAGGGGAGATTTGTGTTTCAATTTTTCTATACATTTTTCTTTTAATCGGACTTGTTTTGGGCTATAATATTTCCGTTATATGTCAATGGGTCAAAAACAGGAGGAACGAGATGTTCAAAGAATTTTCCATGGATTGGGCCGGTCGGAGGCTGACGATTGAGACCGGGAAAATGGCGAAACAGGCGGGCGGTGCCGCGCTGATTCGTTTCGGGGATACGGCGGTGCTCGTCACGTCGACAGCCAGCAAAAATGCGCGGGAGGGGACGGATTTTTTCCCGCTCACCGTCGATTATGAAGAAAAAATGTACGCCGTCGGCAAAATGCCGGGCGGTTTTCTGCGGCGCGAAGGACGGCCGGGCAATACGGCGATTTTGAATGCGCGTCTGATCGATCGTCCGATTCGACCGCTTTTCGATAAACGTTGTCGCAACGATGTCCATGTGATGGCGACGGTGCTCTCCGTCGATTACGACAATGCGCCGGAGCTTTGCGGGATGCTGGGGGCGTCCGTTTCGCTCGGGATTTCCGATATTCCGTGGGATGGGCCGATTGCCGGTGTGCGCGTGGGGCGCGTGGATGGTGCGTTCGTCCTGATGCCGACGCAAGAGCAGCAGGAAAAATCGACGATGAATATTACGGTCGCGGGTTCGGAGACGGCGATTCTGATGGTCGAAGGCGGCGCGCTCGAAGCACCGGAAGAAGAAGTGCTGGACGCGATCATGTTTGCCCATGAGGAAATCAAAAAGCTCGTCGCGTTCCAAAAGGAAATCATCGCGGAAGTCGGGAAACCGAAGCGCGAGATGGTATTTCCGGAAATTTCGGAAGAATTGGAGCAAGAAATTCGCGCCTATGCGGAGGAGGCTCTCAAAAAAGCAATTTTTGATCCGGACAAAGTGACGCGGGAAGCACATATGGACGAGGTGAAGGCGGAAGCGCAGGCCCATTTTGTGGAGCTCTATCCGGATAAAGCGGCGGATGTGGCGACTTGCCTCGATCATCTCACGAAAGAAATCGTCCGGCACATGATTTCCGTCGACAAAATCCGTCCGGACGGACGCGCGCTCGATGAAATCCGTCCGATCACCTGCGAGGTGGGACTTTTGGCGCGCACGCACGGCTCGGCGCTTTTCACGCGCGGCCAGACACAGGCGCTCAGCATCGTGACGCTCGCGCCGATGTCGGAAACGCAGACGATTGACGACTTGACGCCGGTCACGGAAAAACGTTACATTCACCAATACAATTTCCCGTCGTATTCCGTCGGGGAAACGAAAAGTTCGCGCGGACCGGGTCGCCGTGAAATCGGCCACGGGGCTCTTGCGGAGCGTGCGCTTTTGCCGGTGCTGCCGTCCGTCGAGGAATTTCCGTACGCCATTCGCGTCGTGTCCGAAATTTTGGAATCGAACGGCTCTTCGTCGCAGGCGTCCGTCTGCGGCAGCACGATGTCGCTTATGAATGCGGGCGTCCCGATCAAAGCGCCGGTCGCCGGTGTCGCGATGGGGCTCGTCAATGAAGGCGAACATTTCACTATTTTGACGGATATCCAAGGGATGGAAGATGCGCTGGGCGATATGGATTTCAAAGTCGCCGGCACGGCCAAAGGCGTCACGGCCATTCAGATGGATATCAAAATTCACGGCCTTTCGCGCGATATTTTGCTTGCGGCGTTGCAGCAGGCCAGACGCGGCCGCCTCTTCATTCTGGACAAAATGGCGGCGTGCATCGACCGTCCGGCAGAGCATCTGTCGCCGTATGCGCCGAAGATTATCACGCTCACGATTCCGGTCGACAAGATTCGCGACGTCATTGGGACGGGCGGCAAAGTCATCAATAAAATCATTTCGGAAACGGGTGTCAAGATGGACATCGAAGAAGACGGCCGCGTCTACATCGCCACGCCGGACGAAGCGGCGGCGCAGCGTGCGAAAGAATGGGTGGAGCGCCTGACGAAAGATGTCGTCGTCGGCGAGACCTATCTTGGTAAAGTCACGCGTCTCATGAAATTCGGCGCATTTGTGGAAATCCTGCCGGGAAAAGAAGGTATGGTGCATGTTTCCCAACTGGATCTCCGGCGTGTGGAAAAACCGGAGGACGTTGTGCATGAAGGGGATGAAATCATGGTCAAGGTCATTGAAATCGACGACAAGGGCCGCATCAATTTGTCGCGCAAAGCACTTTTGACGGAGAGACGTCCATGAGAGTGCGCGGATTTGAGATTGTAACCGCATGGGAGGGGAAAGGGATTCGCCTCCCGGAGCGGAAAACGGAAAAAAGTGCCGGCTATGATATGGAGGCAGCGACGGCCGTAGAGCTTTTGCCGGGGAAAATCACGATTGTTCCGACCGGCCTCAAAGCGTATATGCAAGGTGATGAATATCTGGCGATTTTCGTCCGCTCCGGCATGGCCATCAAACGCGGTATCATGCTGGTGAACGGCACGGGGATCATTGACGCGGATTATTACGGAAATGCCGACAACGAAGGCCACATCATGGTCGCGCTCTACAATACCGGCGAAGAGACAGTCCGGATTGAAAAAGGAGACCGCATCGCGCAGGGCATTTTTCAAAAATACGGGAAAGCCGACGGGGATAGTGCTCAAGGGACGCGGAGCGGCGGCATAGGGAGCACGGGCGCCTGATGAGTATCGAAAAAGAAACATTGCTGAAGCGCACCCCGGTCTTTGATGGGCGCCTTCTCAAAATCTACAATGACGATGTGGAAATCGCGGGACAAGTGTCTTGGCGCGAAGTTGTGATTCATCCGGGCGCGGCGGCGATCATCCCTGTGACGGATCAAAAGGAAATCCTATTTGTGCGGCAATATCGCTACGCTGTAAAAAAGACGTTGCTGGAACTTCCGGCCGGAAAACTTGACGCGGGGGAGAATCCGGACGCTTGCGCCGAAAGAGAACTGACGGAGGAAACAGGATTTTCGTCCGCGCACATCCAAAAGCTCGGCACGATATGCACGACGCCCGGTTTTTGCAACGAGGTCATTCATATTTATCTGGCCGATCATCTGGAAGCGGCCTCACAGCATCTGGACGCGGATGAATTTCTGGACGTCATCAAAATCCCGCTCGCCGAAGTGTGGGAAAAGATAGCAAACGGGGAAATTGAGGACGCCAAGACGCTGGCAGCCTTTGCGCTGGCCGCCAATCGGTTGAGAGAAATGTGAGGAAGAGGGGCTTGGCTTTTGTGCTTCTTCTTTCTGATGCATTTGTGCTAAAAGCTTTGGCAAGATAGAGATGAGGAGCAGGGCTTTTGTGCTTCTTATTTCTGTGGCATTTGTGCTGGGCGCTTTCTGTTGATAGAGATGAGGGGTGCGATTTTTGTGCTTCTTCCTTTCCCGGCATTTGTGTCGAGGCTTTCTGCCGATGGGGGAGTTAAGGGACGAGAAGCTTGCCAAATGGCGGGGTTTCTGGTAATATACAGACAAGCCCTGCTGTGCACGTGCAGCTTTCTTATTTTGAACCAACACCCTTACATAGGGAATCCGAGCCGGTGAGGGATGCCCAGGCTTCTTCGGAAGAGCGGCGGAATCCATCGAGAAGAATCCCACCTGCATTTATGCAGTCTCAAAATAAAGCAATTACGACATGGTGGGGATCAAAATCCAAACCGTCGGGACAAATTCCCGGCGGTTTTATGATGGAAAATTTTACGCGGTGCTGGTGATAGCCAAAATTTTTTAATGCCATTTGACAATGTCGTTTTCTTTTGGTATTCTTTTGATCGGAAGAAGGTTGTTGATGATTTCGATGGGTATGGGCCAATCGGGTTTCTCTGTCGAAAATCAATCAGCGGCCTTTTTTCTGTGCGCATACAGAAATTTTCATCCGTTTTTTTCGACGAGGCGAAAAATTTTTACGCGATTTTGAATGACGGAGATGCAAGAGCAGAAAATTTTTGTATATTTTTCTTGAGAAATTGGGAAAGATACGATAAAATATAAAAGCTTGCGAAAAAAAGAGGTGAAAGATTTTGATCGGCCGAGAAGCGATAGCGGATTTTCTGAAGGACGAGGGCGTGGATGTCGCTTTCTTGCAGAAGGATGAAAATTGCCGATACATCAGCGGTTTTACCGGGTCGGAGAGTTTTCTCGTTCTCTCGAAAGAGGGCAACTTTCTTTTGACGGACAGCCGGTACACGGCGCAGGCCCGGTCGGAAGCGCCGGATTTTGCGACGGTGGATCACAAAGGGAAACCGGCGGAGGCGGCCGTGGCGATTTTGGCGAAATGCCGGGCGAAGAAAGTCGGCATCGAGCCGGTCATGACGCACCGTTTTTATCTGGCTTTGGAGGAAGCGGCGCCGGGATTGAAATTTGTGTTTTGCGAGCCGGATCGATTGCGGCAGGTGAAGACGGAGGCGGAAATTTCCTATATCGCGGAAGCGTGCCGCATCGCGGACGTCGCTTTTGAAAAAATTCTGCCGCTCATTTCTGCGGGGCGCAAGGAATCCGAGCTCCGGGCGGCACTCGAATGTGCGATGCTGGAGGGCGGCTCGTCGGGGAAATCTTTCGATACGATTGTGGCGTCCGGGGAGCATGGTGCATATCCGCACGCGACGGTGACGGATAAAGCCATTGAAAGCGGCGAGATGATCACCTTTGATTTCGGCGCGATGTACAAGGGGTATCATTCGGATATGACGCGCACGGTTGCCGTGGGAGAGATTTCCGCGCGGCAGCGTTTCCTCTACGACAGCATTTACGACTGCGTAGCACATATCGAATCCGTACTGAAAGCGGGATACCGTGGATGCGAAGTCGATGCACTGGCGCGGGAGTTTCTGAAGGAAAGAGAGCTTTCCGTATATTTCTCTCATGCGCTGGGGCATAGCGTCGGTCTTGAAATTCACGAGACACCGGTGCTGGCGGCCAGAGAGAAGACGGTGCTCGTGGAAAATATCGTGATTACGGTGGAGCCCGGCGTGTATATTCCGGGGACGGGAGGCGTCCGCATTGAGGACACGACGGTGATACATAGAGACGGAATTTCCGTTTTGACAAAATTTCCGAAAGAATTTATCCAATTATGACAGGAGGAGAACACAATGATTTCCAGCAATGATTTCCGTCCGGGCGTGACGGTCGAATTGGAAGGGCAAGTCTGGCAGGTCGTGGAATTTCAGCACGTGAAGCCGGGGAAAGGCGCAGCTTTCGTCCGCACGAAAATGAAAAATCTGCAGACGGGCTCCGTGATTGAGCGCACGTTCAATGCGGGCGTGAAAGTGCCGAAGGCGCAGGTCGAAAGAAAGCCGATGCAGTATCTCTACAACGACGAGGGCACGTCTTTCTATTTCATGGACAACGAGACGTACGACCAGATTATGCTGACGAAAGAGCAGCTGGAGGATGCGATTAATTTCATTAAAGAGGAAATGGAAGTCACGGTGCTCTTCTTCAATGGATCGGTCATCGGCGTCGATATCCCCAATTCCGTCGAGCTCAAAGTCGTGGAGACGGAGCCGGGCATTCGCGGCGATACGGCGACGGGCGCGACGAAGCCGGCTAAATTGGAAACGGGTTACATCGTCCGCGTGCCGCTTTTCGTCAATGAAGGCGATGTGCTCCGGATTGATACCCGCAGCGGCGCCTATCTCGAACGCGCATAAGACATCTAAGCGGACTGATTCTCCTTCTTTTGACGGCGGACGGTCCGCTTTTTTCAAAGTGACGGCAATTGGGAAAAAGGAAACGGGAAGGAGGCTTTCATGGATACCGGAGAAATCAAAACGGAATACGGGACGATTCGCATCTCGGACAAAGTGATGGCGGAATTGGCGAAACGGGTCTGTCTCTCCGTGTCCGGCGTGGCGGCCATGGACGCCCGTTTCACGGAGGTACTCCCTTCCGTTATTACCGGAGAAGATGCGGAAGGCGTGCAAATTTCCGTCGAGGACAATGAGATTCGCGTCGAATTGTATTTCACGGTGTATTACGGCGTGCGCGTCCCGGATCTCGCTTTGCGGGTGCAAAAGGAAATTAAAGATACATTGAAGGCAGAGACGGGGCTTTCGGTCGCGTACGTGAATGTCAATGTCCAGGATGTGATTTTCAAAGAGGGGGAGCGGCATGGCTAAAGACGAACGCGCGGAAATTTTCACCGTGCTGTCAGATTTGACGCTGGCCGTCTTGAATGCGTTTCCTGATGTACACTTGATTTTGCCGAAAGGATGGACGTCCATTCGGAGCGGGTTTTCCAAAAGTTTCACGCAAAAAAGTATGCCGGGGCTTTTCGTCGACGCGGAGGACGGCGGATTTTCCGTGACGCTCTTTGTATCGCTCGGCGGCGCGGAGCCGTTGCACAAAGCGGCGAGACGGCTGCAAAAAGAATTGTTTGTCACATTTTCGGAGGCATTTCCCAAAAATGTGCGGGCCGTTCATATCGATATTCTGAAAACAACGAGGTCATGATGGATAAGAAATCCAGAACATATGCCAGACGCTATGCGATGCAGGCGCTGTACGCCTTTGATTTGAATCCGGAAACCGGACTTTTGGAGGCCGAGGAGCCGGAAACGGAAGCGCCGGAGAGGCCAGAGGGCGAGTACGGGCGTTTCGCCGACGCTCTCATTGCGCGCGTCAAAGAGCATCGGGACGAAATCGACGCCGTTTTGACGAAATATTTGCGGAAGTGGTCGCTTTCGCAAATGAATGTCGTCGACAAGACAATTTTGCGCGTGGGGGCATGTGAGCTCCTGTTTCCCGAAGAAGAGGCCGTAGACGCCAAAGTGGTCATCAACGAAGCGGTCGATATGGCGAAAATCTTCGGCGGCGACGATTCGTATCGGGTGGTGAACGGCATTTTGGATGCGATTTGCCGGGAAGAAAAATGAAAATCGATGGAGAGCGGAGGGATGATCGTGCAAGACGTTTTGGCGGAAAAGAAAAAACGGATAGAAGCGACGCTGCAGACGCTTTTGCAAACGGAAGAAACGGATTTGTCCTTCCTTTACGAATCGATGAATTACAGTCTTTTAGCGGGCGGAAAACGAATCCGGCCGATTTTATTTTTGTCGGTGCTGGATGTTTTAGGCGCCAAGCCGGAAGGGGCTTTGACGGTCGCAGCGGCCATCGAATGCGTGCATACGTATTCTTTGATTCACGACGATTTGCCGCAAATGGACGATGACGCATATCGACGCGGACGGCTGACGAATCACAAAGTGTACGGCGCGGGCATGGCGACGATGGCAGGCGACGGGCTTTTGACGGAAGCGTTTCGTCTGCTCGCGGAAGAGGAAACGATACCGGCGGCGCGGCGCTGCAAGCTTCTGTCCGTCTTGGCAAAAGCGGCAGGCCCCTCCGGAATGGTCGGCGGGCAAGCGCTCGATATTTCTGCGGAAGAGAAAGTTCTCTCGGCGGCGGAATTGTCTCGAATGGACGCGCTGAAAACGGGAGCGCTTTTGACGGCGCCCGTTGATATGGCGGCGATTTTGGGAGAGGCGGACGAAGAAACGCGGGCGGCGCTGCATGAATATGCCACGCATCTGGGGCTTTTGTTTCAAATGACGGACGATTTGCTGGACGCGACGGGGCAATTGGAAACAATGGGGAAAGTGCCCGGCATGGACGAGAAACGGCACAAATCGACGTATGTGACGATTTTGGGAAAAGAGGCTGCCAAAGAAGCGGCACGGAAAGAAGCAAAAGCCGCTTGCGACGCGCTTTCGGCGCTGGGCGAAAAGGCGGACGGATTGAAAGAATTGGCACGCCTTGTGTGGCAGAGAACGGAATAGCATGGAAAAATTGCAAAAAGCGAAAAAGGAACGACTGGATGTCCTGCTCGTCGAGCAAGGATTTTTTGAAAGTCGCGAAAATGCCAAGCGTCACATCATGGCCGGCGTCATTTTGGTGAATGATGTGCCCGTGGATAAGCCAGGCACGAAAATCCCCTCCGATGCACACCTTCGCATCAAAGGCACCGTGATGCCATTCGTGGGGCGCGGCGGTTTCAAATTGGAAAAAGCGATACAGGCGTTTGCTTTACCAATGAATGGCGCCGTCATGGCTGACATCGGTGCGTCGACCGGCGGCTTTACCGATTGCGCATTGCAGCACGGCGCGGCCAAACTCTATGCCATCGACGTCGGATACAACCAATTGGATTGGAAACTTCGCGGCGATCCGCGCGTCGTAAATTTGGAAAAAACAAATATCAAAGAGGTGACACTCGCGACGCTGGGCGAAAAAGTCGATATCATTGCGACGGATATTTCTTTTATTTCCGTCCTGAAAATTTTTCCGGCGGCGCGAGATATTTTGAAACCGGACGGGCATATCGCGATTTTGATTAAGCCGCAATTTGAAGCGGGACGGGAAAAGGTCGGCAAGGGCGGTATTGTCCGGGATGCCAAAACGCATCAAGACGTGATCAAATCCGTGACGGAGGCAGCGTATGCGGAAGGATTTTCCACTTGCGCGCTGACATTTTCCCCGATTAAAGGCGGCACGGGAAATATTGAATTTTTGGCACATTTGCGTTTTCGGGAAGCGGCCGGCGGCGTGATGTTTCCTGCGGATGAAGAAATTCGAAATGTCGTCGCCGAAGCACACAAAGAATTGGACAAAGCAAAGGGGTGAGGGACATGAATGCGGCGATTTTAGCCAATGTCTCCAAAAAAGAAACGCTGGCTTTTTTGCCAAAACTGGCGGAGAAATTGGAAGCGGCCGGATTTTCTTGCTTCTTGCCGGAAGCGGATCGAAAAACAATCGAGGCGGCCGGGATTTCGTTTCCGGCGGAGGCGTATCGCGCGCCGGAATGGATCGGGGCGCACGTGCCGCTGATTTTTTCCGTCGGCGGTGACGGCTCGTATCTGCAGGCGGCGCGCGTCATGGCCGATTATCCCGTCACCTTGGCGGGCATTCATCTGGGAAATTTGGGCTTTTTGAATCAGATCACGCCGGAGACGCTCGAAGGCCGTCTGGCGGATATTTCCGCCGGCGCCTATGATACGGAGAAACGGACTTTTTTATCCGCAAAGATTCGTCATAAAAACGGGACGACGGAAACTTTGCCCGACATGCTGAATGATATCGTCGTCGGTCGCAGCGGTATTGGTAAAATGGCCCGAATTGCATTGTATATCAAAGGGCGTTTCTTGGAAGAATATCCCGCGGACGGTCTCGTCGTCGCGACACCGACCGGCTCGACGAGTTACGCGCTCTCCTGCGGCGGCCCGATTCTGGACAGCTGCGCCAAAAGCATGGTCGTCGTCCCGATTTGCCCGCACATTGTGCCCGCGACGCCGCTCGTCTTGGAAAAGGACACGGAAATTTCGATTCGCCTCGGCCGGCGTGAGACGGAGCTATCTGTCTCTTTGGACGGAAACGGGGACATCAAACTTCTTCAAAATGAAGAATTGATGATCGCGCAAACAGAAAAAAACATCCGTTTCCTTCGTTTCCGCGACGTGAATTTTTTCGAAACAATTTCACAAAAACTGTTGCGCAGATAATGGCAACGGCATGAAAACATGACGGCTCTCCTTCGGGAGAGTTTTTTTGCGGCCATGGGGAGATTTTTTCTTTCCGTACGGAAACATGGTATAATGATGTATAAAAATTCGTTTGGATACATTTTTTATACATGCAGGAGCCGGGCGATGAAAAATTCGAGAATTATGAAAATCAAAGAGATCATTCAGAATGAAGTGATTGAGACGCAGGAAGAACTGACGCTCGCTTTGCAGCGGGAAGGAATCGTCGTGACGCAGGCGACGGTTTCCCGCGACATCAAAGAGCTCATGCTCATCAAAGTGCCTTACGGCGGCGGGCGGTATCGGTATGCGCTTTCGGAGACGAAGGGGCGCGTGATGAGCGACAATCATATCGCCGTCCTGTTTCGCGAGGCGGTCATCAAAATCGACAGCAGCCTGAATCTGGTCGTCATTCACACGATTCCGGGATCGGCGCAGGCGGTGGCGTCTTCTGTCGATCATTCCGGCAATCCGGCCGTTTTGGGCACGGTCGCGGGGGATGATACGATTTTGGTCATCATGCGCGCGGAGAAGGATGTGCCGGGTTTTGTCGAAAAATTGAAAACGCAGTTGAAAGTGTGAGAGGCGGGAGGCGGCCATGCTGCAAAGACTCCATATTATAAATTTTGCGATCATCGAGGATACAGTCATTGAGCTTTCGGACGGCGCGACGGTTTTTACGGGAGAAACAGGCTCCGGGAAATCCATCCTGATGGACGCTTTGGCTGTTTTGTTGGGGCGCCGGGCGTCGGTGGATATGATTCGGACGGGAAAGGATTTCTTTCGCGTGGAAGGTGTTTTCACGGTCGATGATACGATTTCTTCGCTTTTGGACGAAATGGGACTTGAAGCGGAGGACGGGGAAATCATTGTCACGCGCAAGATGAATACGGCCGGCCGCGGGATGTGTATGGTCAATGGTGCGGCCTGCACGGTGAAGCAGCTGGAGCGGCTCGGCAGCGCTTTGGTGAAGCTCCACGAGCAGAATGACAATGCGGAGCTTTTGTCCTCAGATTTTTGCCGTTTTCTGATCGATCATTCCGATAAAAAGCTGAATGAGACGGCGGCGGCGTATGGCGTGCTGTACGGGCGTTTCCGGAAATTGCGGGAGCAGATTGAAGAGCTCGGCCGCGGGAAACAGGAGAAGGAGCGCAGGCTCGATATTTTGCAATGGGAAATTGAGCAGATCGAGGGCGCGGAGATTTCGGATTTGGAAGAAGATGCGGCCCTGGCCGAGCGGCTGTCCGTCATGGAAAACCACGAACGGATTTATACGGGACTTCGGGCGGCGTTGGAAGCTTTGGCGGGGGATGCGGGGGCGCAGTCGGGCTTAGCGGAGGCGTCATCGGAGGTGTCCGGCATTGCGGAGTACGATAAGGCGCTCGCGTCTGTTGCCGAATCGCTTCAAAGTGCGCTCTACACGGTGGAAGACGCGATTTCTGAATTGGAATCGTATGCGTCGCATGAAGATTTTTCCGAAGAGGAATTGGCGACGCTGCAAAATCGCGACGAGTTGCTTTCGCAGCTGAAAATCAAGTACGGGCCGACACTTTCCGATGTACAAACGTATTTGGAGAAGGCGCGGCAAGAGTACGATGATTTGCACGCGCTCGTCTATGATGGCGAGGCTTTGCAGGAGGAATTGCGGACGCTGACGGCGGACGTGCAAGAGAAAGCGGGGGAGCTCAATCGCCTTCGCCGTGAAAAGGGAAAGTTGCTTTGCCAAAGAATCGAAGAGTCGCTGCATGACATGAGCATGGAGCACGCCACGCTGGAGCTTCGGGTGACGGACAGCGATGTGCCGACGGCGGCGGGCGCGGCGAATGTGGATTTTTATTTTTCAGCCAATCCGGGAGAGCCGGCCCGGCCTATGCGGCAAGTGGCATCCGGTGGGGAAATTTCCCGTATTTCTTTGGCCATCGAAGATATTTTTTCCGACCTCTTCGCGTGCAGGACGCTCGTTTTTGATGAAATCGATACGGGCATCAGCGGCGGCGCGGCGCTTCGCGTGGCGAAAAAAATCGCGTCTCTCTCCGAGCGTGTGCAGCTTCTTTGCATCACGCATATGCCGCAAACGGCCGTCATTGCCGACACGCATTACGCGATACGGAAAACGGTGGAAGGGGAGCGCACGATTTCCGCGGCCGTCCGCCTTTCGGAAGAGGAGAGCATTTTGGATGTGGCGTGGATGATTTCGGGAAACAATCCGCCGTCGGAAAGCGCCATTGCCTCGGCGCGGGATTTGCGAAAAGCCGTAAAACAGAATTGAGAATTGAGGGGCATAGCGGATTCTTGCTTTGCTTCTGCGGCGTTTGTGCGTAACACTTTTCTGCTGTCAGCATGGAGGGAAAGCTGTGGCGGCTTTGCGATATTTTATATAATTGGAGGCGATACTGTTTTTGTCCGGAAGCGGACGGCGAACAGCAGACCGTGCTCTTGCGTCTGAGAATCGCTCCGTTTCCTTTTTCAAGATTTTTGATGAATCAAAAGTTTCATATCATTCAAATCGATATGGTATATGGAAAAATTGAAAGTGTGCCGGGCGGCTTTGCCATTGACGGCATGCTTTTTTTATTGTATTTTAGAGGAAACACAGATTGTTTTTCGCAAATCACGGGAGGTAGGATATGATTTCTGTATTGGTGAACGGCGCCGGCGGGCGGATGGGGAGCGAAGTCGTCCGCGCGGTGTGTGCAGATGAGGCGCTTTCTCTTGTCGGCGGGGTCGATCCGTGCCGGGCGGGCGAGGATGTCGGCGAAGTCGCCGGGATCGGATCAAAAGGAATTGTAATGGCGGCGTCGCTTGCCGAAGCGTTTGCGCAGGGGAAACCGGATGTCGTCGTCGATTTTACGAGTCCGTCCGTCATTTTTGAAAACGCCAAGACGGTGCTTTCCGCCGGTGTCCACATGGTGATTGGCACGACGGGACTCACGGCGGAGCAGCGAGACGAACTTTCCCAAATTTCAGAGAAAACGGGTGCCAATGTCCTCGTGGCGCCGAATTTCTCACTGGGGGCCGTGCTCCTCATGCAGATGAGCGAGAAAATTTCCAAATATTTGCCGGATGCGGAAATTATCGAATTGCATCACAATAACAAACTGGACGCGCCGTCGGGGACCGCGAAACTCACGGCGGAGAAAATGGCGGCGGCTCGCGAAGCGTCCCCGGCCGAGGATAAGACGCGTGAAAGCATTCCGGGCGCACGCGGCGCGAAAGTGGAGGGCATCACGGTACACAGCGTCCGCCTTCCGGGGTTCGTCGCGCATCAGGAAGTGATTTTCGGCGGCTACGGCGAGATTTTGACGCTGCGCCACGACTCGCTGGATCGCAAAAGTTTCATGCCGGGCGTCGTGCTTGCCTGCAAAAAAATCGCCGCACATACCGGCTTGACCTATGGTTTGGAATATTATTTGGATTGACGAGGTGCATCATGATGAGACTTCCGCGTGTGGCTATTTTGGGCGCGACCGGTGCCGTGGGACAGGAATTTATCCGTCTCATTGAAGAAAGAAATTTCCCGTTTGCCGATTTGAAACTTTTGGCGTCGGCTCGTTCGGCCGGTAAGAAACGGATTATTTTCGGCAAGGAATACACAATCGAAGAAGCGAAACCGGAATCATTTGAGGGCATCGACATTGCGCTCTTTGCCGGCGGCAGCATCAGCAAGACGCTCGCGCCGGAAGCGGTAAAACGCGGCGCTGTCGTCATTGATAATTCCAGCACATTCCGCATGGATCCCGATGTGCCGCTCGTCGTGCCGGAAATCAATCCGGAAGACATTGCAAACCATCACGGCATCATCGCCAATCCGAATTGTTCGACGATCATCATGCTGATGGCTTTGAAACCCATTCAAAATCTTTCGAAAATCCGCCGCATCATCGTTTCCACCTACCAAGCCGTTTCCGGTGCGGGGAAAGAAGGCATCGATGAACTTTTGGGCGAGATTGAAGCGCAGACGACGGGGAAGACCTATGAGCCGAAAATTCTCCCCAGCAGCGGTCTACCGAAACATTATCCCATTGCGTATAATCTCATTCCGCAAATCGACGTCTTCTTGGATACCGACTACACAAAAGAAGAAATGAAAATGGTACACGAGACGCATAAAATTTTCCATGACGACACCATCGGGATCACCCCGACGACGGTGCGCGTGCCCGTCATTCGGAGCCATGCGGAATCCATTTATATCGAAACAGAGCAGCCGCTTTCCGTTTCCGAAATCAAAGAAGCCATCGCAGCATTTCCGGGCGTCGACGTCAAGGACAATCCGGCGGAGCAGCTGTATCCGATGCCGCTCGACACGTCAGATAAAAACGATGTGCTCGTCGGCCGTATCCGTAAAGACACCGTCTGCGAAAACGGAATCAATCTGTGGGCGTGCGGCGACCAGATTCGCAAAGGCGCGGCGCTCAATGCCCTGCAGATCGCCGAATACATGATTGATAAAGATATGTTTTAAAAGGAAGGGGACTTTGCCATGATTCAGTTGGGACGCGTCATTACCGCGATGATTACACCGTTTCAAAACGACGGGACCGTCGATTACGAGGCGGCGGTGCGGCTGGCCAAGCATTTGATCAATCACGGCTCGGAGGGCATTCTCGTCGGCGGGACGACCGGCGAAGGCGCCACAATGAGCGAAGAAGAGAAGCTGAAACTCTACAGCCTCATTGTCGATGAAGTCGGGAAACGGGCGCCGGGCAAAAAAGTGCCGATCATGGGAAACGCCGGCGCCATCGACACGGCGGCTTCGTGCGCATTTGCGAAAAAAGTACAGGAAACAGGCGTTGATGCCATTTTGGCCATCGTTCCTTTCTATGTGAAACCGACGCAGGAAGGGATGTTCCAGCATTTCAGAGCCATCGCAGAGTCCGTCGATATTCCGGTCATTCTTTACGACGTGCCGGGGCGCACGAATACGAGCATCGCGCCGCAGACTGTGAAACGCTTGGTCGATGCGTGCCCGAATATCGTCGGGATCAAGGACGCGACGGGAAACTGGGATCATGTGACGCAGGAAAAAATGCTCCTGCCCGATGATTTCTTGGTCTACAGCGGCGATGATTCCTACACCTATCCGATTTTGGCAGCCGGCGGCGCGGGCGTCATCAGCGTATCCGCCCACATCATCGGAGACGATATGCTCGCCATGATCGATGCGTTCCAGAAAGGCGACCGAGAAAAAGCCTTTGCGCTCCACAAGAAAACCTATCCGATCAATAAGGGAATCTTCTTTATCACCAGCCCGATTCCCATCAAAACGGCTGTGAATCTTCTGGGACTCCCCGGAGGAAATTTCCGCCTCCCGATGGTCCCGGCTGACGCGGATGAAGTAGCACACGTGCGGAAAATGCTTCAAGATTACGGATTGATGTAATTTTACAAAAAAAAGCTGTGAGGAAATGTTTCTTACATTTTCTCACAGCTTTTTTGATTGCATGATACGGTAAAGCCGCCAGCGGTCAAGCCTTCTTTATAGGAGGAAGGTGGCGCAAAGGGGTGGGTGACCGTCCATCGGAAGCTCGCCTTCAAAAGAGGGCTGATAAGTGGCGGCCGTTGGCCGCATTTTTATAATCGTCGCCGAGCTTTGCATGGCACTTACAGTTACATCGCATCACTACGTTCCTAAGGCTCCTGTTCGTTGCACAAGGTGACACCTGCACTGCTCACTGCTAATTGCTAATTGCTAATTGCTAATTATTGAAGGTTGACGTCTCAATCTCTATGTGACGATCGGTTAACGGTTCACGGAAAACGGATAGAATCACAATGTGTCGTAAGTCTTTTCAAGCTCATCAAGCTACATCAAGCTTTCCGCTCAGCCTATCTTGCGTTTGATACCTAAAGCTAAATGCAACGTTTCTGCCTCTCATCTTCTCCTTGCGGCCCGAAAAGGGATTCTGTATAATAACAAAAACATCAAAGGAAAAAGTAGGAGGTTTCTATGAACGATATTTGCGCTTTGATTTTAGCCGCCGGCATGGGGACGAGAATGAAATCGTCGCTGCCGAAAGTGTTGCACCAAGTAAACGGCATTTCCATGATCGAGCAAGTGATTCGACTCTGCCGCGAGGCCGGTTGCCAAGACGTGGCGGCCATCACCGGATTTCAGAGCGATGTCGTCCGAAAAGCCGTCGGGGACGGAGTTTCCTATATCGAGCAGAAAGAACAACTCGGCACGGGCCACGCCGTCATGCAGGCTGCGGACTATTTGCAAAATCGGACCGGCTACGTGCTCGTCATTTGCGGCGACACTCCGCTTCTTCGCGCTGAAACCATCCGCAGCCTCATCGAAGAATGCCAAGAAACGAAAGCCGCGGCTGCCATTTTGACCGCCATCATGGGCGATCCTTTCGGCTACGGGCGTGTCCTTCGCGACGACGCCGGCCACATGACGCGCATCGTTGAACAAAAAGATGGCACCCCCGAAGAACTCGCCCTCCGAGAAATCAATACCGGCACCTACTGTTTCGAGATTTCCTCGCTCCTTTCCGCCCTGCCCAAGCTCAACTGTCAAAACGCGCAAGGCGAATACTACCTGACCGACGTCTTTGAAATTTTGATTCGAGAAGGCCATATCGTCCTTCCCATCGCAGCTTCCGATCCCAATGAGACCATGGGCGTCAATTCCCGCACCCAGCTTGCCGCCGCCTCCGCCATTCTGCGCCGCCGGAAAGCCGAAGACCTCATGGCCGCCGGCGTCACCCTGATCGACCCCGCTGCCGTCTACATCGAGCAAGATGTGGAAATCGGCCGTGACACCGTCATTTATCCCGGCACCATTTTGCAAGGCGCGACCGTCATCGGAGAGGGCTGCGTCATCGGTCCAGACACCCAGCTCACGAATGTCCGCTGCGGAAACGGAAACCAATTGAATCGTGTCTACGCCCACGACTGCACGATGGGCGACGACAATGAAATCGGCCCCTTCGTGCATCTCCGCCCGGACACGACACTCCGCGACGGTGTGAAGATAGGAAACTTCGTCGAAGTCAAGAATTCCGATGTAGGAAACGGGACGAAACTTCCTCATCTCATCTATTGCGGCGACGCCGACCTAGGGGAGAACGTCAATTTCGGCTGCGGCACCGTCACCGTCAATTTCGACGGCAAAGAAAAACACCGCTGCCAAGTGGATGACCACGCCTTCATCGGCTGCAATACGAACCTCGTCGCCCCCGTCCACATCGGAGCACGCGCCTTCACCGCCGCCGGCTCCACTGTCACAAAAGACGTCCCGGGAAACGCCCTCGCCGTTGCTCGCGCGAAACAGAAAAATATCGAAGACTGGGTGGATGAGGATACGTATAAAGATTGAAAAATTGAGTTTTGAGAATTGAGGGGCACGGCTGCTGCCTCTTTTTTCTTTTGCGGCACGGGAGATAGTGAGCAGTTAGCAATTAGCAGTGAGCAGTGCAGGTAGCGGCTGCGCCGCATTTTAAAGTCGCGCGAAGCGACAGCTATACTCAATTCTGTAAGCCAATAAGATCTACTGTCAATGCCCAGAAGCCTCCAAGGCCATCCGTTATACTCGGCAATTCTCAATACTATATTTTCAACCCGGTCGACAGAGTATGATAGAATAGGCATATTATTAGCAGGAAAGGAAAACAATATGTACGAATACTTTTGCGCCGTCATCGTCGGCATCGTCGAAGGTTTGACGGAATATTTGCCTGTTTCCTCCACGGGACACATGATCATCATCGGGCATATGCTCGGCTTTGAAGGGCCGCTGGCGGATGTTTTTGATATATTCATCCAGCTCGGGGCGATTCTCTCCGTGGTCGTCGTTTACAAAGAAAAATTCATCAAAATGTTGCCGCGGAAAAATTGGTTTTCCAATCGCGGTGCGACGCCTTTCAATATCGCCGCCGCCATGTTTCCGGCTTGCCTTTTGGGGCTCCTTTGCCACGGCCTGATTAAAAATTATCTCTTCGGCCCCCTGACCGTTATCGTCGGACTCGTCATCGGCGGGCTCTTTATGATCGCGGCGGAAAAATGGAAACGCACGTTTGTCGTGACGGATGTCGATGAAATCACGACGGGGAAAGCGCTGCAAATCGGTCTCTTCCAATGTCTTTCCCTTTGGCCCGGCTTTTCGCGGAGCGGCAGCACGATTGCCGGCGCGCTCTTCCTCGGCGTTTCCAGAAAAGCGTCGGCGGATTTTTCTTTCATCATGGCCGTGCCGCTCATGTTTTTGGCCGTGACCTATGATTTATTGAAATCGTGGGGCGAGCTCTCCTTTTCGGATTTCGGCGTTCTCGCCGTCGGATTCGTGACGTCTTTCCTCGTCGCATACATTTCGATTCTCTGGTTTCTGAAATTTCTGAATCGCTCGACCCTGACCGCCTTCGCGTATTACCGCTTTATCTTCGCGGCGTTCTCAGCGTACTATTTCTTTTTCTGATTATCCGGAAAATTTTGGCAGTCTCTTCGGAGGCTGTTTTTTATTGCACGAAAAAAGGATGGCGCCCGCGCCATGCGAGACCCTGAAACGGGAAAGACGGTAACCGCGCCGCCGACGGATGAATTTATAAAATCCATTGCGGAAAACCAAGGAAGAGCGTATACTGTAGGAAAAATAGGCGAGGATCGTTTCTATGATGATAACGGAGATCCGATATACCCACTAAATAATGGAGCGATAGGCAAAGAAGAAAAAATCACTTTACCAAACCGGAACAACCGCGTCGTGGTTTAGACAAAAAGGCGGTGGCACTCAATATCGGTTTGAGAAACGAATTAAGGATTTACTGGAAGGTGGGCTCTTAATTGAGAAAAGAATATAATATATTATTTCTGAAAGAGGCGATGGCAACGCTAAATAGGCGCCCTAGCGAATATAGTCTCAATGATGGAAGATATAGGACGGACACCGTGAACTTCGTAAGATACAAAAGCGGAATATGGGAAATAGGCACTTTTGACCGAGGCACTGACTACGACGTCCGCAGGTATAAAACCGAAGAAGAAGCGTGTTATGCGTTTTTGGAGGATTTTTATCCGGAGGTGTTAGGCAATGAAGGATAATTTTTACCACGACGAAAGCCGTGGTGTTTTTGTGTCTTTTAAGGGGCACCAAAGGTAGCGAATAAAACACGAAAGCAAGAGCTGATCACCCCCCACCAATACGGGCGGAGGATGCAATTCTCTTGCTTTCGTTTTTTATTTTATCGGATTTTCATGAAAGGCAATATCATTTTACTTGGCGCATACGAAGAGACCGACGGATAAAATGGATTGCGTCCGATTTACGCGGCTAACGGTCAACGGACGGCGGATTCACAATGGCGGCGAGGCGAGGGAAGATATGGTATAATACATTCATTCAGACATTTTTAATAGGGAGGAATGAGATGGCAAAGGAATTTTCCTTCGACGTGGTCTGTCGGACGGATTTGGCGGAAGCGGCGAACGCGGTGAATCAGGCTGCTAAGGAAATCGGGACGCGGTTTGATTTCAAGGGCAGCAAGAGCCGCGTGGATTTGGCGGCGGATGTCATCACTGTTTTGGCGGATGATGAATTTAAGCTGCGGCTCGTGCGGGAAATTTTGAATGGAAAACTGGTGAAGCGCGGCATTTCTCTCAAGAATTTGGAAGAGGGGAAGAAGGAAGCGGCGGCCGGTGGGATGTGTCGTCAGCAGCTGACTTTGAAAAACGGAATTTCTTCCGATCTGGCTAAGGATATCGTGAAGCGCATCAAGGCTTCCGGCATCAAAGTGGCGGCGAAAATCAATGGGGATGAGCTTCGCGTCTCCGGAAAGGATAAGGATGATTTGCAGGCGACGATTCATTTCCTGAAGGAGCAGGATTTGCCGGTCGAGCTGCAATTTACAAATTATCGCTGATGAAAGACACGGATTTACAGCGGCCGATGCGGGAAGGGCACACGACGGGGGCGACGGCGACGGCGGCAATGAAAGCAGCTCTTTTGGCGCTTCGCGGCGAGTTTCCTCCGGCGGTGACGGTCCTGTCTCCGCAAAATACGGAAATCACGGTGTCGATTGAGTCGGCATCGGCGAAGGGCGGCATCGGGACGGCGACGGCACTCAAGGACGGCGGAGATGATTTGGATGTGACGCATGGGACGCCGATTGTGGTTTCAGTCCGGTACAGGGAAAACATCGGACTGAAACTTCTCGCCGGAAAAGGTGTCGGCACGGTGACGAAGCCGGGGCTGCAAGTCGCGGTCGGACGTCCGGCTATCAATCCGGGGCCGCAAATCATGATGCAGAAAGTTTATGAGGAATTTTCCGACGGGCGCGGCATCGAGGTGACGGTGTCGGTCCCGGAAGGGGAAGAGCTGGCGAAGCAGACACTGAATCCCGCTATGGGTGTCATCGGCGGCATTTCCATCATCGGGACGACGGGCATCGTGAAGCCGATGAGCGAGGACGCGTACAAACGTTCGCTTGTCCCGCAACTGTCCGTCATCAAAGCGTCCGGCGCCAAGGTCGTCGTGCTGACGCCGGGGCGCATCGGTGAGCGGGCGGCGGAAACGATTGGGATTCCGACAGATATCGTCGCGGAGACGAGCAATTTCATCGGGTTCATGCTGGAGCAGGCGGTCGCTATGGGATTTGAAAAAATCCTGTTGATCGGGCACATGGGGAAACTGTTGAAAGTGGCGTCCGGCTCGTTCCATACGTACAATCGAAACAGCGACGGCCGCATGGAGACGATGGCGGCGTATGCGGCGGCAAACGGAGCGAGCGCGTCTGTCGTGCGCGAAATTTTAGCTTGCATTACGACGGATGGCGCGGCGGAGATCATTCGCCGGGAACATCTGGAAGCCATCTATCCGGAAATGGCGGAGCGCGCCCAAGTAAGAGCCGAGAGGTATATTTTCGGGAAGGCGCGCGTCGGCGTCGTGTTTGTTTCGATGGAGGGAGAGGTCATCGCGACTTCTTCTCGTGCGAAGGAATTACAAAAGGAGGCGGCATGGCACATCGTTTGATTGTCGCGGGCATCGGGCCGGGAAGCCGCGATTTCATTTTGCCGCGCGCGTTGTCGGCCATCGAGTCGGCGAAGTTTTTGGTCGGCGGTCGGCGCGCACTTTCCGATTTTGCAAAAGAAGAACAGGAAACGTTTCCCGTCACAGGGGATTTGTCGTCGCTGGTGGCTTGGATTTCCGAAAAGTTGGCAGAAGATGACGTTGTGGTCATGGTGAGCGGCGATCCCGGTTTCTACAGTCTGCTTCCGTTTTTGAAGAAAAAATTTCCCGAACATCCCGTCACGGTGATTCCGGGGATTTCTTCGGTGCAGGCGGCGTTTTGCGCTGTCGAGGAATCTTGGCAGGGCGGCGAGTGGCTTTCGTTTCACGGGCGCGTGCCGGATGAGAAAAAACTTTTGTATGAAACGGGCAAGCGCCTCGCGTTTCTGACGGACGGCGAGCATGACGCGGCGTATATTGCAAACTATCTGATGCGACTTGGCTGGCCTGCAGAAACGCGGGCGGCGGCTTGTGAGCATCTTTCGTATGAAAATGAGCGAATCGCACAAGGCACGCTGGCGGACACGGCGCGGCTTTCCGGTTTCGCGGAATCGGTATTGGTGGTGATGGGATGAGACATTTTGGCATCGCGGATGAGGAATTCAGTCGCGGAAAGGTGCCGATGACGAAGGCGGAAATCCGCGCGATGGTCATGGTGAAAGCCGCCATTGCGGAGACGGATATCGTCTGCGATGTCGGCGCGGGGACGGGTTCGCTCTCTGTCGAGGCGGCGCGTTGCGCGACGAAGGGGCAGGTCTACGCGATTGAAAGAAATCCGGAGGGCATCGCGCTCATTTCGGAAAACGCACAAAAATTCGGCTGCGAAAACATCACGGTCATCGAGGGTGTAGCGCCGTCCGCGATGGAAAATCTTCCGGCGCTCGACGTGGTTTTAATCGGCGGAAGCGGGGGAAATCTGTCGTCCATTTTGGATGCGGCGGATGCGCGGCTTGCACCCGGCGGACGGATTGTGATCACGGCAGTCACGGTGGAAACGACGGAAGAGGTCGTCCGAGAAATGGAAAAAAGGCCATATACGACGGAAGGTTTCCAAATGCAGGTAAATCGTCTCCGTCGTCTGGGGCACTATCATTTGTATGATCCGCAGAGTCCGGTTTTTATTTTCACGTGTACGAAAAAAGGGCTTGATAAGGCTTGAACAGGCTTGATGATGTCACATAGTGGTGCTGTCCGTTATCCGTGAACCGTGAACCGTGCGTGAGAAGCTTGGTCGTCACATCTATGTGAGGCACGGGCAACGGTCAACGGAAAATGGAAAACGGGAAGCATGGCTGTGTTTCTGTTTCTTTATACATACCACATATACAGGGAATGGTTTGCCATGAAGGAGGAGATACGATGGCAAAGGTGTATTTTATCGGAGCGGGGCCGGGAGATCCGGAGCTGATTACCGTCAAAGGGCGGCGTCTGATTTCGGAGGCGGATGTTGTGATTTATGCGGGGTCTCTCGTGAATCCTGACATTTTGCATTGCGCGAAAAAGGATGCCGCGATTTACAACAGCGCAACGATGAATCTGGATGAGGTGCTGGAGGTCACAATAGCCGCTGTTCAAGAGGGAAAAACGGTGGCGCGCGTGCATACGGGGGATCCCGCGATTTATGGCGCGATTCAGGAACAGATGGACGGACTTCGCGCAGCGGGCATCGACGATTTCGAGGTTATCCCCGGCGTCAGTTCGTTTTTGGCGACGGCCGCCGCTTTGAAGCAGGAGTATACGCTGCCGAATGTGTCGCAGACGATTATCGTCACGCGCATGGAAGGGCGCACGCCGATGCCGCCGAAGGAAAAATTGTCGCTTTTGGCATCTCACGGCGCGACGATGTGTATTTTCCTCTCCGTGCAGGCCATCGAAGACGTCATGGCGGAGCTTGTCGCCGGCGGATACGAAAAAACGACGCCGGTCGCGATTGTCGAGCGGGCGACTTGGCCCGATCAGCGTATTTTCCGCGGCACGATTGAAACGATTTCCGGCATCATCAAAGAAGCGGGCGTCGCGCGGCAGGCGATGATTGTCGTCTCGCACGTCTTGGATTCCGATTACGATTTGTCGAAACTGTATGATCGGCATTTCACGACGATGTTCCGGAAAGGGACGGACGAGGCATGAAATATGCCGTCATTTCCGTTTCCAAAGAAGGCGCACATCTGGGGCAACGCGTGTTGCGGGCGCTTCCGGGCGGCGTGGCCTTTGAGCGGCGCGGAGAGGAAAGCGGCGAGGCGGCGACGATATTTCAAAAAACATTGGCTCTCACGGCGGAGATTTTTTCCGCCTACGACGGGCTTTTGTATATCATGGCGAGCGGGATTGCCGTCCGCGCGATAGCGCCGCATGTCGTGAGTAAGACGTCGGATCCCGCCGTGCTCGTCATGGATGAATGTGGGACATATTGCATTTCTTTGCTGTCCGGTCATTTGGGCGGCGCGAATGATTGGGCGCGGGAAGTAGCGCTTTCCGTGGGGGCCGAGCCCGTCATTACGACGGCGACGGATGCGCACGGATATCTGTCTCCCGATGCGTTGGCACGGAAACTTTGCCTTCGCGTCGAGCCGGTCGGAGCGCTCAAAGCGGTCAATGCCGCCATTGCGAAAGGCGAAACATTTGGCTGGTACGTCGATTCGGAATGTGATGAGGCGGCGTATTTCCTGCAAAAAATGAAAGAGGCGGGCGCGCCGGTCGAATATTTCTCAAAAGAAAAAGCAAATACCGTTTCCGCCTGCGCCGTTTTGACGGAGCGAAATGTATCGCTCGCCGCGCCCCATGTGCTATTGCGGCCGAAAAATTGTTTCATCGGAATCGGTTGTAAAAGAGGAACGAGCGAAGAATTGATTTCCGATGCCGTCGGGCACGCTATAGAAATAGCTGACATTCGGATGTCGCAGGTGAAATCGCTTGCCAGCGTCGATTTGAAAGCAGACGAGGAAGGACTCTTGGCCTTTGCCGCCAAAAGCCGCCTTCCGATACATTTTTATTCAGCCGAGACGCTCCGAAAAGCAGCTGAGGAGAAACATTTGGAGACGTCTCAATTTGTTCAAAAAGAAATAGGAGTGGGAAACGTATGCGAAGCAGCAGCATTAACGGAAGCGTCGATGGGAAGGACACTTCTTGCGAAAACAAAATTTCCGTCCGTGACGGTGGCGATTGCCGTGGGATTGTCCGGGTCATCGGCATCGGACCGGGACACGCGGAGGAAATGACCCCGAGAGCCGCTCGCGCCATCGAAGAGTCAGAGATCATCGTCGGATACAGCACGTACATCGCCATCATCCGCGACTTGATTGCCGATAAAGAAATCGTCGGAAACGGGATGCGCCAGGAAGTCGACCGCTGCCAAAAAGCCGTCGATTTGGCGCTGGAAGGGAAACGCGTCGCCGTCGTTTCGTCCGGAGATCCCGGTGTGTACGGCATGGCGGGGCTCGTGCTGGAATTGGTCGGGAAACTTCCGAAGGAGCAACGTCCCGAAGTGGAAATCATTCCGGGGCTCACGGCGGCGAATACGTCGGCCGCGGCGCTCGGCGCTCCGCTCATGCACGATTATGCGGTGATTTCCCTCTCGGATCTCATGACGCCGTGGGAGCAAATTAAGAAAAGAGCACGGCTTGCGGTGGAGGGGGATTTCGTGATTGCGCTCTACAATCCGAAAAGTCGTGAACGCGCCGATTATCTGAATCAGATCCGCGACATCGTCTTAGAATTTCGGAAACCGTCGACGCCTGTCGGCATTGTGCGCAAAGCGGGGCGTCCCGGCATGAGCACGACCATCACGACGCTCGAAGCGCTGCCGGAAGCCGACGTCGATATGCAATCGACCGTCATCATCGGAAACAGCCGGACGTATGCCGAGGACGGCCGCATGATCACGCCGCGAGGATATACGCTTTGATCTGGGTCATTGCCGGCACAAAAGACGGACGGGAAATCGCCGCGCGCCTAGCTGATGACGCCAAAGCAAAATCGAGCGGAAATGATTCTCATATTCTGGTGACGGTCGTCAGCGCCTATGGGAAACGGCTGGCGATGCACGACGGCATCGAAATCGAAGTGGGACGTTTCACAAAAGAAGATATGCTTTCCGAAATCAAAACGCACGACATCACGGTCATCGCCGACTGCAGCCATCCGTATGCCGCCATTGTGTCCGAGACGGCAAGGGACGCCGCGAAAGAAGCCGGTATTTCCTATGTGCGTTACGAACGCCCGGCCGTGCCGCTTCCGGACTACGAAAAACTGTATGTCGTCCCGGACGAAGAAGAAGCGGCAAAAGTTGCCGGGGAGAAGGGGAGTCGTATTCTCCTCACCACCGGCTCCAAAACGCTCGCGACATTTGTGAAATCGCCGGCACTTGCCGAAAAAGAAATCCGAGCGCGCGTCCTGCCGACCTCTTCGGTGCTGGCCGAATGTGAGGCGCTGGGACTTTCGCCGAAACACATTTTGGCGCTGGAAGGCCCGTTTTCCTACGACATGAACCGCGCCATGATCGCCGATTACCAAATTGACGTCTTGGTCACGAAGAACAGCGGCATCGTCGGGGGAAGCGACGCGAAATTTTCCGCCGCCGTCGATGCCGGGATTTCCGTCGTCGTCATTGACAAACCGAAACCGAAAGCAACCGGTTTCCCCGTTTTTTCCGATTCCGATACACTTATCGCTTACATGGAGGGACATGATGAATTTTATTAAAAATCCGAGAGCCATTGAAGAAAACAGCATGGAGCTCATTTATCCTTTTATCAAAGATTTGGATTTGACGCCGGAAGAAATCACGGTGTATTCCCGGATGATTCACGCGTCCGGAGACGTGGAGTACGGGCATCTCATCCGCACATCCGAAGGCGCTGTCGCCAAAGGGATCGAAGCGCTTGCCGGCGGCTGCCGCATTTACACGGACGTCAACATGGTGCAGACCGGTATCAATAAAAATGCGCTCAAAGTGCTGGGCGGTGAATGTTTCTGCCGCATCGGCGATCCGGACGTCGCGAAAGCGGCCAAAGAAAAGAATGTATCCCGTGCGATGGAAGCGATGCATTCCTTCGGCACCGATTTGAACGGCTCGATTATCGGCGTCGGAAACGCGCCCACGGCTCTCTTTGAAGTCATTCGCATGACGCTGGAAGAAGAAATTCGCCCCGCGCTCATTATCGGGATTCCCGTCGGTTTCGTCGGTGCGGCGGAATCGAAAGAATATCTGATTCAGGAAGCCAAAGTCCCGTACATCACCGTCCGCGGCACAAAAGGCGGCAGCTCAATTGTCGCCTCCGTCGTCAATGCGCTGATGTTCAATCTCGTGAGCCGCGACAATATGCTCTATGTGCAAGGCAGAAAAGACTAAAGAAACGGCAAGAAAAAAAGCGTTGTTTCTTGACGAAACGGCCGGCCGCTGATAGAATACGTTCGTCAGCAGCTGAGGGCCTATAGCTCAGTGGTAGAGCCACCGGCTCATAACCGGTTGGTCCCAGGTTCGAACCCTGGTGGGCCCACCAAAACAAAAGGAGCTGCGAAAAAATGTTTTTTACATTTTCTCGCAGCTCTTTTGCATAGAATAAGAGACGGAAACGGCTTCTCTTTTTTCACATACAGTGCCCATCATCTGTCCCTTCGGGATACCTTCTTCCGGAAGAAGGCGAATCGGAAACAGTGGCTTATAAATTTATAGAAGGCCGCCATTGATAAGGGCAATGCTTTGCGGCGCGGATTTTTGCGCCCGAAGTGATTGGCGAACATCGAATCAGATATTAACATCAATTTGAAGATTTCTACATTCTGCATTTTACAAAATAACGCGGAGCGATCACCGCTTTCATCTAATCGCTAATAGCCAATAACTAACAACTATCTTGCGCCTGACGCCAAAAGTCAAGCACCGTAAAAAGAAAGGAGTACGGATTGATTTCTTTATCCAAACGATTGGCCGCCGTCTCCTCGCTTGTACCGCGTACTTCTTCTATGGCCGATATCGGGACGGATCATGGGTACGTGCCGATTTTTTTGCGGGAAACGGGCGTGATTTCGACGGCTGTCGCGTCCGATATTCATGAAGGGCCGGCGGCGCGGGCCAGAGAACATATTGCGCAAGCCGGGCTTTTGGGAAATATTTCCGTTCGCATCGGGCCGGGACTGTCTGTCCTGACGCCGGGCGAGGTGAGCGGCGCGGTCATCGCCGGGATGGGCGGTCTGATGATCCGACAGATTCTGGAAGAGGGGCGAGACGTCGCTTCGCGGATGGATTTTTTTGTCTTGCAGCCGCAAAATCATCAAAAGGAATTGCGACTGTGGCTCGCGAAAAACGGATACGCGATTGACGCGGAAATGTTGGCGCGCGAAGATCGACGTTTCTATGAAATTTTTCGCGTGAGAAGGGGAGAGATGGATATTTCCGAACGGGAAGCGGAGACGGGACTTTTCCGATTTCGAGAAACCGATCCCTTGTTTCCGGATTTCCTGTCGCATTTGATCCGAAAGAAAGAATTGACGATTCGCGGCATTGCGCCGGAGACGACGAATGAAAAGAATCGCATTATGCGCGCGCGGGCGCTTGCGGAGAAGGCGGAATTGGAGGATGTATTATGTCGATACAAGTCAAAAATCTCATCGAATTGATGGACGCATGGGCGCCGCGGCGCTTGGCGGAAAAATGGGACAATCCGGGGCTGCAGGTCGGAAATCCGGAAAGAGAGGTCCGGCGCGTGCTCGTTTCCTTGGATTTGACGCTCGCGAATATTCGCTGGGCGGCGGCGCATGACGTGCAGTTGATGATTTCGCATCATCCGTTTTTCTTTCACGGTCTGAAATGTCTGAATTTGGAAACGGAACGGGGACAGATGATCGCGGCGCTGTTGGCGAGCGGCATCACGGCGTTTGCGGCGCATACGAATCTGGACACGGCAAGAAGCGGCGTGAATGACGCGCTGGCGGAGGCGCTCGGCCTTTCGGATTGCGTGGGGCTTGTCCCGGTCGCGGAAGAGTCACTTTGCAAACTGGTCGTCTACGTGCCGAAGAGTCACGCCGATGCGGTGCGAGACGCGCTGAAAGCCGCCGGCGCCGGTTTTATCGGTGGATACAGCGGCTGCTCCTTCGCCGCGTCCGGCACGGGCTATTTCACGGCAGAGGAGGGGACGCATCCGTTTCTCGGCGCGGTCGGTCGGGAAGAGGCAGCCGAGGAAGTGCGCATCGAGACGTGCGCATATCAAGGAAATATCCCGTCCGTCGTGGCGGCGATGCTGGCGGTGCATCCGTATGAGGAGCCGGTCTATGATGTATATCGGCTTGCGCAGAATGCCAAAAAGGAAATGATGGGGCGCGTGGGATATTTGCCGCGGGAAATGAGCGGCGCGGAAGCCGTTTCCTATATCAAAGAGAAATTGGGGATGCCGGTGATTCGTTTCGGCGGGGACGAGAAGAAACGCGTGCGGCGCGTCGCAGTCCTCGGCGGGGCGGGTGCGGAATTTGCGGATTTGGCGCAGAAGGCCGGCGCGGATTTGTATCTGACGGGCGACGTGCGCTATCATGAGGCGCAAGAAGCGGCGGCGAAAGGTTTCATTTTGGTCGACGGGGGGCATTTTTACACGGAGCGCGTGATTGTCCCGAAACTCGCTGAGCGTCTTCGGGAAGCAGCGGCGCAAAAAGGCTGGGTGCTGGATGTCGTCGAAGATCCGGTCGCTGCTGATAGTTTTTCTTATCTTTGAGCCGATGATGTTGTAAAAGCTTGAAAGGGCTTAAAAGGCTTGAAAGGCTTGAAAGGCTTGAAAGGCTTGAAAGGCTTGGAGATGTTTCATAGTGGTGTTGTCCGTTTAACGTTGTTCCCATCTTGTGAAATGCATGGGATTCTTGCACGGTTCACAGTTATACGGATAACGGGCTCCTGCATCTGAAGTTTTATAAAAGACTCCGTGAGAAATTTTAGTCTCACGGAGTTTTTTCATTGCCTGACATTGTATCCTGCACTGCTAATCGCTCACTACGCATCGCGAACTTTCCGTACACCCATTTTTTGGCAATCAGACATCTTGCCAAAAGGCGCCGCTCCTTTTATAATAGAAATGCATTACTTCCGATAACATTAAATTATCGGAACCAACATTTTTCGTTTTTTCGATGATAGAGCGGTTTTTTATTTCCGTTTCCGGAGGCCCGGTATGAATTTGGAACAGCAATTTTATATCCGGAAGAAATATATCGAAGAGGATGATCGCGGTCTCTCTCAAAAAAGTTTGGAGACGCTTGCCGAGACGAAGGCGGAGAATACCATTGATGCCTACGAGGCGGATTGGCTTGATTTCTGCGATTGGTGTCGGTACCACAAGACGAATGATTTCCCGCCGTCCGCCGAGGTCGTCGTCAATTACATCAACGATCTGGCGGATTACGCGAAATTTGCCACGATTCGGCGGCGCATTTCCGCTCTGTCGGAAAATTTCAATGCGGCCGGTCTTTCGGAGCGCAATCCGTGCCGCGCTTGGATTGTGCGCGAGACGCTGATTGGCCTGTCTCGCTCGATGGGCGCGGCGCAAAAGGGTAAGACGCCGATCTACTGGGACGATTTGCAGCAAATATTTTCCAAAATGGACGATGCGAAACTGACGGACATCCGCGATAAGGCGCTTCTTCTACTGGGATTTTTAGGCGCGTTTCGACGCAGTGAAATGTCCGGATTGTCCGCCGGTGATTTGCAATTTCTGCGGCAAGGCGTCATCATCACGATTCGCCAATCCAAAACGGACCAAGAGGGCGTCGGCCAAGAGGTCGCTATCCCCTACCTCGCCGACAAAACGATGTGCGGCGTCACGGCGCTCCGGCATTGGCTCACGGCTGCTGGGATAACGGAAGGTCCCCTCTTCCGCAGTATTTCCAAAGCCGGCAAAGTCTCGACGAAAGGCCTTTCCGATAAAAGCGTGAATCTCATTATGAAACGGCACGTCACGGAAATCGGTCTCGATCCGGAACTGTACGGCGCACACAGTCTTCGCCACGGCTTCGCGACGTACGCGGCTCTTTCCGGCGTCGAGGAGCGCATCATTATGAAACAGACGCGCCACCGCTCGGTGGAAATGGTACGGCGCTATATCAATGAAGCGGATCTCTTTATGAACAATCCTATTTCTATGATGTTTGAGAAGAAATAATTTAGAGCATGTGCTTGGCTTTGCGCGTCTCATCGAGAACGAGATATCGGATTTATCTCTATGAGACGCCTAAACCGACAGCTTGCAGCTAAGAGCTGGTAACGATCTTGCACATGAAAAAAAGCCCGCTCACCCCAAACAAAAAATCTGCTCACAATCGAGCAGATTTTTTGTTTCCTCATCGCAGAATGAAATTTCCTCTCCCGTCCGCGTAGCCGGAGAGGCCGAAGAGGAAGGGTAAGTCGATGGCGCGGATGTAGAGGGATTTTCCTTTTTCTATCCCGCTTGCCCGGCCGTACGGTGTGCGAAGTTGTTTCATGGTCGGCGACCATTCGGCGCGGATGCCGAGCGCGCTCGCCAGCGGCATCGCCGGGATATAGACGTCCCCGTCTTTCTCGTAGGCCGAAAAATCCATTTCCATGCCGCCTAAAAAGACCGGATACACTTTCGCAATCGGGTGCGGTTTCCCGTCGGAGGCGCGGATGACTTTTTCGATTTCCGCATCTTCCAAAAAGGCATCGACTTGGAAAGGCTCCATTTTTTTTCGCACTTTCGCCGCGGTCAGGTACTGAATGCCGTAGCCGTCGGGATAAATATAGTAGACCACGGTGCGATCCGGCGTTTTTTCGACGATCACGCGCTCATAAATGATATCGACGGGGATGCCTTTCACGATGTGATCGAAAAGGTCTTCGACGTCTTTTTCGTACATCCTGACGCAGCCGTGCGAGGCATAGTTTCCGATCGACCACGGCGAATTGGTGCCGTGAATGCCGTACGCGCCGCCCAGCCCGATCCAGCGGTAGCCGAGCGGATTTTCCGGGCCGGAGGGGACGACGACGTCGGGATTGTCCGGGTCGATCCACGTTGGATTTTTATCCAAGGAAACGACGGTGCGGCGCCCCTGCGGCGTCGGTGAAGAGGGTTTTCCCGGCGCGATGGAATAGAGACGAATACGGACGTCGCCTTGGTAGAGCGTCAAAAGGCGGCTGGCCAGATTGATTTCAATGCGTTTATCTTCAAAAGCAGGCGTGCGCGGCGCCAATATAATGGGGCCGTCGACTTGCGACGTCCGAGAAACAGGCGTCGTCTGAAGCGAAGGCATCGCGTTGCTTTGGGCGTTGAAATCGATCGCGGAGGCGGTGCCCGTCCCCAATACTGCCGCCGTCAAAAGCGCCGCGCGCCCCCATTGTTTCCAATTCTTTTTTTCTTTCATGTCCCGACTCCTATTGCAATTTTCTCCTGATGTCTTCCGAAATGGCTTCCGGCGTGCGAATCGCTCCGCTCTCCGTACACGCAATGCGATGCCAGCCGTACATTTCCGCCAGCTCTTGGTACGCGTCGTGGCATTTCCGTAAATAATCCAGATGCCGCTCGTGGATGTCCATGCTGCCGCCCGCATCGTGGCGCGCTTTGACCAAAGTTTCCGAGACGGCAAGCGGCATATCCAGCAAAAAGACCGCATCCGGACGCGGAAGTCCCAGCCGCTCGTATTCCGTTTCCTCCAGCCATTTCAGAAACGCGCGTCGCTCGGCGGCGTCCGAGAGCTTCGTCATCTGGTGCACCATATTGCTCGTCACATAGCGATCCGCAATGACCGTGCCGCCCGTTTCATAAAATTCCTTCCATTTCATCCGAAACGACGCATAGCGATCCACCGCGTAAAAAAGCGAAGCGGCGTACGCGCTGACGTCCCCCGGCTCCGTGCCGAAATCGCCCGCCAGATACATTTTGACGAGCGCGGATGAGTCACTTTCGTAATCGGGAAAGGAAATCCGGAGGACGCGCCTCCCCTCTCCCGTCAGTTTCTCGGCCAAAAGCGCGGCCTGCGTCGCCTTTCCGCTCCCGTCGATGCCTTCCAGTACGATCAAAGTTCCTTTCATCTCAGCCTCTTTTGGTGTTCCAGCGATTCATCGCCTTGTCGACGCCGTCCGTCAGCGCCATTTCAATCGCATTCGCTGTCGCCGTCTTCGCCGCCTCGATCGCCGCGATGTCATCGCCGTACGGCCGCTGCAAGACGTGCTCAATCACCGTGTGCCCGTCTTTTGGATGCCCGACGCCGATACGGAAACGCAAAAACTCCTCCGTCCCCAGATGAGAAATGACGGATTTCAGCCCGTTGTGACCGCCGGCCGAGCCTTTTTTCCGTATGCGGACGTGACCCGGCGGCAAATCCAAATCGTCGCACACAATCCAAATATCGGACACATCGATTTTGTAATACCGCGCCATCTCCCCCACCGCTTCGCCGCTCGCATTCATGTACGTCTGCGGCTTCACGAGCCAAATTTTTTCGCCGCCTACGGAAACGGTCGCGATCAGCGATTTCCTGTCCTCTTTCCAGAGCGACACCGAAAAACGCCGCGCTAAAAGATCCAGCACGTCAAAACCCATATTGTGGCGCGTGTGCTCATATTCCGAGCCCGGATTTCCCAGGCCTGCAATCAATTTCATGTTTCTTTCTATATTCCTAAAAAACGGAGCGACTCCGTCAAAAGAAGCACCGATTCCATCGTTTCTGATTTTGCGAGAAGCATCACGATGCCACGAAATCAGACTCTTCGGTTGAATCGGCGGTTTCTCAAGGAAGCCGCTCCGCTGATACTTGCCGTCAATGCGCCGGATCTTCAAATAAATCGCTGATGGATACTTCGTGGAAAATCCGCATGATGGCTTCCCCCAAAAGCGGCGCCACGGAGACGACCTTCAGCTTCTCCTGCAACTTGCAATCTTCAATCGGAAGCGAATTTGTCACGATGATTTCATTCAGCGCCGATTCGCGAATCCGCTCCGTCGCGGGATCCGTCAGCACCGGATGGCACACCGCCGCGTATACGCCCTTCGCGCCGGCCTCCATGAGCGCTTTCGCCCCTTCGCAAAGCGAGCCCGCCGTATCGACCATATCATCCACCAAGACGCAGTTTCTTCCCTCGACCGTGCCGATGATATTCATCACCTTCGCGATGCCCGGCTCCGGACGCCGTTTCTCGATAATCGCAATCGGTGCCTCGACGCGATCCGCCAAATCCCGCGCCCGCGTCACGCCGCCGAGATCCGGGGAAACGACCGTCAAATTATCAAGACCCTTCGCCTTCACGTAGCCCGCCAAAAGCTGCGCCGACGCCAAATGATCGACCGGGACATCGAAGAAACCCTGAATCTGTCCCGCGTGGAGATCCATCGTGACCACGCGCGTCACGCCCGCTTTCGACATCAAATCCGCGACCAATTTCGACGTGATCGGCTCGCGGCCGCGCGTCTTGCGATCCTGCCGCGCATAGCCGTAATACGGGACGACGACCGTGATGTGCCGCGCGGAAGCCCGTTTCAAAGCATCCACCATAATGAGCATTTCCATCAGATTGTCATTCACCGGCGCGCCCGTCGGCTGAATCACAAACACATCCTTGCCGCGGACACTCTCATTGATCATCACCTGGATCTCGCCGTTGTTGAAACGCCCGCACATCGCCTTTCCGAGCGGTACCCCGATATAGTCGCAAATCTCCTGCGCCAAAGCCGGATGCGCCGTACCGGTGAAAATCTTGAGTCTGGACTCATCTTCCATCTCCATGCCGTCTCTCCCTCTTCCCCGAAAAATAATGGATTTTTGATAAATTTATTATAGCACAAATTTCTTCTTTTATAGGAAACGAATCGCCTTTTTTTCAAAAGAAATTTTTTGCGCGGAAGCTTTTGAAGGCAGAAGCAAAGCCGGGGCAACCGCAGATTATTATTGCGAGTAATCATGATATAGGTAGCGTTGCCGGAAATTATAATCCAAAAGAAAACAAACTATATCTCAACGATGACGCAATAACGGCGAAGTCGGATAAAGAAACCGGCGGCTCCCCGGATATACAGGCTATCGCGTTGCACGAATTGATCCATTGGAAAGACGCCGGAGAGTATGTCAAGAAGTTTGGTGAAATTTCAGATCAAGGTGAATACCTGCGGTACATAATTGCGAAACACAAAAAATCCGTGGACAAGCTTATAGAATCCGGGTATAATACAGCCGAAATAAGCAGGTATGCAAAAACAGCATATTATAAAGAACGGTTCGATGAAGTAATGACAGAATATCGCGTAGAAAAACTTTCGGAAGGGGAGTGAAGGGAATGCGGTGGGACTGGTCGGAGGAAGTATACGAAATGATGGAGCAATTAGAGCCGTATATCAAGAAAGGCGGCGGCATTCGCGAGGATTCTCCAAAAGAAATAAAAGAGCTTTTTGAAAAGCTTTGTAAGAAGTTTGACGAAGAAGCATGGATGTAATTTTACCACAAGGTATAGCGAGATGATGTTCCGCGAAAAGCGTTTCGACGAAGTGATGACAGAGTATCGAATGAAAATCCTTTTGAAGGGAGGGTAAAAAAATGCGGTGGGATTGGTCGGAAGACGTCTATAAGATGAAAAAAGAATTGGAACCGTATCTTGATAACAAAAACGGGGGAATACGAGATGACTCGCCAGCGGAAATAAAAGAACTTTATGAAAAGTTTTGTAAGAAGGTTGACGAAGAAGCATGGCTGTAAATTTTTACCACGACGAAAGCCGTGGTATTTTTATGCCTAACAATGTTAAATCAGCACGTATAACAGCGTGCTTTTTTATTGCCCGGAGGGGCGTATATTGGCCGGAGGGCCGCGATATGGAGGTATCGAAACATGGAAATCAAAGAGGTTTATGAACAGCTCGAAAAAGATGGCGGGCCCGGTTACCTTCAAAAGAAGAAAAAAGCGGAGTCGCTTCGCGACATTTTCGCATTTAGCGTCCCATCATCCGGCGCTTCGCGCCACCTTCCTCCAAAGGAAGGTTTACGAGGTACGCGCTTCGCGCGATTATAAAATGCGGCGCAGCCGCTTCCTGTTTAGCCTTCCTTTGGAGGAAGGTGCCCCGTAGGGGCGGATGATGGGGCGCCGAAGGCGTTTCAAAAATCGTCGCCGACGGCGACACCTGCACTGCTCACTGCTAACGGCTCACTTTCTCCCCCTGCGCTCAATTTTCTCCCCTCCATTCTTCCTATCCTCTGTGGTATAAAAATATTTTATATTCGCCTATGAAAATTTCAATGAAACAAAATATGCTCGCTTCTCTGAAATCATTTTCTCCGCTTGACCTGCTCATTTCCTTTTGAAAAACTCAAAATTCCTAATTATAATGCGAAATTCGACCGTTTTAATTTGTGAGAAAATACTTTTTATCTCCGAAAATTTGTTTTGCGAACTCTACATCTTGCGATTTTTGGTTTTATTTTCACACTTGCAACGCATTGCATTTTCTTGTACAATCCAATTGTGAACTGATACGAATGCGGTTCGAACCGGATTCTCTCGATGTTTCCTATCGGTG
>CAVEFO010000010.1:0-39724 GCA_963615055.1 Lachnospiraceae bacterium | reverse complement strand
TCGCGAAGCGACACCTGCACTGCTAACTGCTCACTGCTAATTGCTAACTTTTGACGTCTGACGTTTTGATTTCTATGTGACACCGGCACTGCTCACTGCTCACTGCTAACTTCTAACTATCTTTCATTTTCATTGTAATCTGCAATAGAAATTTTCCATAACAATATGTCTTTCTTTATTTCCTTGCATACTATATAATAGATGCAGAAGACGTGGATCGATTTGTGACATGTCTTCTTTGGGAAATTGAGATCCTGTCATGAAGGGAGGAAAATGAAATGGAACTCACAATCAGAGGAAAAAACATTGAAATGACGGAAGCTCTCAACAATTATGTGGAGAAACATACGGGCAAAATTCAGCGGTATTTCGATAAGCCTATCAAAATGAATGTCCTGCTTCGGATTTCCAATATGACGAAGACTTGCGAGGTGACGGTTTTTGTGAACGGCGTGATTTTGCGCGGCGTCGAAAAGTCGGATGATATGTACAAGTCTATCGATTTGGTTTTCGATAAGGTGGAGCGGCAGATTCATAAGTACAAGACGCGGCTGGCGAAGCGTTTCAAGGAGCAGAAGATTTTGGCGCCGGCTTTTGTCGAGGAGCCGGAAACTTTGCAGGAAGCGGAGCCGGAGCTTTCCATTGTGCGCACGAAGCGGTTTTCGCTGGGGACGATGTCGCCGGAGGAAGCGGTGCTGCAGATGAATCTTTTGGGGCACAGTTTCTATATGTTTTTCAATGCGGATTCCGGGACGCACGCCGTCGTCTACAAGCGGGATGACGGGCAGTACGGTCTCATCGAAGCCGATAAATAATCCGCTGGAAAGGGGAGGGGATGGACCCTCCTCTTTTTTGTGCGTCGAAAGGGCGCGGCATACGACTTTTGTTTTGACTATGCCTTTGTATTTTGTTAAAATAGATACCAATATTGACAGGTAAGCGGTAAGGTTTTTATCGCAGACGGGAAAACGGAAATTTTGAGGAATAAGGAGTTGTGACATGCTGAAGATTTTGGATAGATTGTTCAACGGATCCAATGAGAAGGAGGTCAAGAAACTTCGCAAAATTGTGGAGGAGAAGATCAATCCGTTGGAGCCGAAAATGGTGGCGATGAGCGATACGAAACTGTCCGAGATGACGTTTGTTTTCCGAGAACGGCTGGCGAAAGGGGAAACGCTGGATGATATCCTGCCGGAGGCTTTCGCGGTCATTCGTGAGGCGTCGCGGCGCGTACTGGGGATGCGGCATTTTGATGTGCAGCTCATCGGCGGGATCGTGCTTCATCAGGGGCGGATTGCCGAGATGTCCACGGGTGAAGGGAAGACGTTGGTCGCGACGGCACCGACGTATCTCAATGCGCTCGAAGGGAAGGGCGCGCATGTCATCACTGTCAATGATTATCTGGCGAAGCGTGACAGTGAGCAGATGGGGAAGGTCTACAAGTTTCTGAAGCTTTCCGTCGGTCTTATTGCGCACGATATGGAGCCGTCGGCACGGAAATTGGCGTATGCGTCGGACATTACGTATGGGACGAATAATGAATTCGGTTTCGATTATTTGCGTGACAATATGGTGTCGTCGGTCGAGCAGATGGTGCAGCGGCCACTTCATTACTGCCTGATCGATGAAGTGGACTCTATTTTGATCGATGAAGCGCGCACGCCGCTCATTATTTCCGGGCCGGGACAGAAATCGACGGACAATTATTATGTCTTGGCGAAATATGTGCCGAAGCTCGTGAAAGATGAAGATTTTACGATTGACGAGAAACAGAAGACGGTCGCGCCGACGGAAGCGGGCGTGGCGAAAATGGAGAAAATGCTCGGCGTGGGGAATCTTTACGATGCCGAGAATCTCGAATTCAATCATCTTTTCACGCAGGCGCTCCGGGCGCAGTTCATGATGACGCGGGATAAGGATTATGTCGTGAAGGATGGGGAAGTCATCATTGTCGATGAATTTACGGGGCGTCTCATGCACGGGCGTCGCTATTCCGACGGGTTGCACCAAGCGATCGAAGCGAAGGAAGGGTTGAAAGTCGAGCGGGAAAGTCAGACGCTGGCGACGATCACGTTTCAGAATTATTTCCGTATGTACGACAAATTGGCCGGCATGACGGGGACGGCGAAGACGGAAGAGCAGGAATTTATTAAAATTTACGGGCTGGATGTCGTGCAGATTCCGACGAACAAGCCGAAAATCCGCGTCGATTTGCCGGACTCCATTTATAAGACGAAGCGCGGGAAATACAGAGCGGTCGTGCGCGAGGTCATTCGCCGCCATGAGACGGGGCAGCCGATGCTGATCGGGACGACGTCCATCGAGCAGTCCGAGCAGCTTTCGCACATGCTCAAGCAAGCCGGTATCGTCCATAATGTCCTCAATGCGAAGTTCCACGAAATGGAAGCGAATATTGTCGCGCAGGCCGGGCAAAAAGGGCAGGTTACGATTGCGACGAATATGGCGGGGCGCGGCACGGATATCACGCTGGGAGAAGGCGTCGCCGAGCTGGGCGGTCTGGCGATCATCGGGACGGAGCGTCACGAAAGCCGTCGTATCGACAACCAGCTTCGCGGGCGTTCGGGGCGTCAGGGAGATCCGGGCAGTTCGCAATTTTTCCTGTCGCTCGAAGATGATTTGCTCCGTATTTTCGGCGGGGACAGCATCAAAAATTTCATGGAAAAAATGGGTCTGGAAGAAGACGAAGAAATCAAGTCCACCATGGTTTCCAATGCGATTAAGCGGGCGCAGAAACGCGTAGAGACGCGGAATTTCGATATCCGTAAATATGTCTTGGAATATGACGACGTCATGAATCAGCAGCGCAAGGTGCTCTATGAGCAGCGCCGTCGCATTCTGGACGGGGAAAATATGAAAGACCAGATCATGGGTATGGTCGATCGCCTTATTGATGAGGGCATGGATCTGTATGCGGACGCGAAGCTCTATCCGGAGGAATGGGATTATCCGGCGCTCATCAAGTATTGTGAGAAATATTGCATCGCGCCGGGCGATATCAAGCCGGAAGACGTCGAGGATTATTCGCGCGAGGATATGGAAAATCTTCTTAAGAAGACGGCGCATGACACCTACGACAGCCGCGAGGAATCCATCGGTTCGCCGATGATGCGCGAGCTGGAAAAAGCCGTCATGCTCAAGGTCGTCGATGCCAAGTGGATGGAGCATCTGGACGACATGGATATGCTCAAAGAAGGCATCAGCCTGCGTTCGTACGGTCAGCGCAATCCGCTTGTCGAATACAAGGTGGAAGCCTTCGATATGTACGAGGAAATGCAGCACGCGATGATGGAAACCATCATTCTCTACCTGTATCATATCCAAGTGCGTTTCTCGGAGGCGGCGGAAGGCGAGACACCGGCGGAGGTGGTCCCGGAAACGGATCATCTCAAGGGTGCCACGGAAAATTATGTGGCGGAAGACGGCACGACGACGCCGGAAGCGGCCGAGCCGTCGGGAGAGGCACCGGCGGAAACTGAGCCGGGAAAAGAGTAAGATACAATATTTCCTATCATACAGACAGCGGGGAGAGCCGGAATATGTCCGTCACCCGATTCGGAGCCCGACTAACGGGTCTTCGGGACAGAAAGAGAGCGAAAACATGCTGGAAGATCTGAAAAAAGATCTCTCGGATCTCTTGAACCACGAGCGGGAAATCAGGGATTCACTTTGACTTACCTCAATTAAAAGAAAAAATCACGAGCTATGACGTGCAAATGAGCGATCCCAGCTTTTGGGACGACGCCGAAAAAGCACGGAAAATATCGCAGGAAGCGACGGAGGCAAAAGAAGCCTACGATACGTACACGCGCCTTTTCGCGCAGGCGGAAGCGCTGCAGGAAATGCTGGATCTGGCAATCGAAGAAGACGATCAGACCATGGAGAGCGATCTGCGCGAGGAAATGGAGCGGCTCAAGACCATTCTGGACACGAAGGAAATCGAACTTCTTTTGTCCGGTGAATTTGACGCGAATAATGCCATCGTTTCCTTCCATGCGGGGGCGGGCGGCACGGAGGCCCAAGATTGGACGTCCATGCTGATTCGGATGTATTTGAAATGGGCGGCGTCGCACGGTTTTGAAGTCGAGGAGCTGAATTTGCTTCCCGGTGACGAAGCGGGTATCAAGGCCGCCGATTACATGATCAAGGGACGCCACGCCTACGGGATGCTGAAATCGGAAAAGGGCGTGCATCGCCTGGTCCGTATTTCTCCTTTTGATGCGGCGAAACGTCGGCACACGTCGTTCTCCGCCGTCGATGTCATGCCGGAAATCACCGACGATGTCGAAGTCGATCTCAATATGGCAGATGTGAAAGTCGATTATTTTCGTGCGTCCGGCGCGGGCGGCCAGCATATCAATAAGACGAGCTCGGCCGTGCGCATGACGCATGAACCGACCGGGATCGTCGTGAGTTGCCAGACACAGCGCTCGCAGCTGCAAAATAAAGAGCAGTGTATCAAAATGCTCCGCTCCAAACTCTTTGAATTGGAGATGGAAAAGCGCGAGAAACTGAAAACGTCTCTGGAAGGCGACCAGCAAGCCATCGAGTGGGGGAGCCAGATTCGTTCCTACGTTTTCCAGCCGTACACCCTTGTCAAAGATACGCGGACGGCCGTCGAGACCGGAAATGTGCAAGCGGTCATGGACGGGGACCTCGATCCTTTTATTGAAGGCTATTTGAAACAAACAAAATTAAGGACCCACTGATGAAATCGGTGTCCGATGGCGCATCGCAAGGCGGGGCCGTCATTTGGTTTCATTTTGTGTTTTCCGATTGAGAGGAAAAAAGAAATTTCATGCCATGTCATAAGAGCGTATTCGTTCGGATTCTTTCCCTCATCGCCGCGATGGGTCTTTTCGTCGCGGCTTTTTTGGCGTATGAACGCTACGAAGTCGAAAAAGCCGATACCACCGTGGAAATGGTGTACGATTACGACAGGATGACGATTGCGGCGCCGCTGGAAGGAAAGACACGGGAAGAGATGTTTGACTTGTTCCGCCAAAGCGGAATCACGACGGTGGCGCTTTATGACGAGACGGGGGAGAAAATTTTGGGTCGCGGGGATATCCTCATCATGCACGGCTCTGAATTTTCCGCGAAATATCCCGAAGTGGCGGAGATTAAAACGGAAAGAACGTATGTGCAGCCTGCGGATCGACCGGACGGGGCCGCTTTGTATGCCGATTTTGTCAAAAATGTGAAACTCCGGTTCCGCCGGGAAGATTTACGCGAATTTACGGTGGGCGGCAAGGAAACGCTTGAAATCAATGCGGATTGGATGAATTTCCTGCCGATGAATGTGGGATTTTTGCCGACGCGCGTCAAAGAGGCGGCGGACGCCGGTTTCTACGTCTTGCTTCGTCCCGACAATGTGCCGCATCCGACGAGGGCGCATGTGGATGAATTTTTGCGCGCCGTGGATGCGGGCGGCGGGAAAGTCAGCGGCGTCCTCGCGCAGGGGAAAGATTTCTTCGGCTACCCCGATATGACGGATTCGGTGCGGGATGAACTGACGAAGCGGCGGATTCCGATTGTGCTTGCGGAAGCGCAGACACAGCTCGGATTTGAGAAAATGAGTGGCGCCGTCGATATGGTGAAGACATCCGATTACAATACGGTGCGTCTGTACGCCATGACGGAAGACGAGATTAAGAAGATTTCGGAATCGGAGGCCGCGGCGCGTTTCTACATCAGCGATATCGAAAGAAATATCCGCATGAATCTCTTTCCGACGTTCAAATACGCGATTGAGGGGACGACGCTCTCCGAGACGAATGCGCGCTACATTGCCGACGTCAAGGAGCGGCTCGAAGAGCACGGTTTTTCCGTCGGGAAAGCGTCGCAAATGGAGCCGTACATGCCGGAAAAGCCATTGCGCGCCATTGTCTTGGCCGGCGCCGCCGCACTGGGATCACTCGCGCTCATTTGTATTTTTCCCGCGCTTTTGCCGTGGATGCTGTATATCTTCGGCGCGGTTTTGCTGATGACGCAAGGATTATTTTGGGCGAAAGAGTCCGTCCTGCCGCTTCACATGATGGCGCTGGCGGTGGAAATATCGACGCCCGTTCTCGTCGTGTCCGCGTTTCTGTCGTATTGCCTGCGTAAAAAAGAGGAAGCTTTTGCCGAAAAGGGCTGGGTGAAAATTTTTGCCGAGGGCGCCGGCCTTCTCTGGGCGATGGGCCTTTGCTCGCTCGCGGGCGGCATTTACGTCTCCGGCATCTTAGGCGACATCCGTTTCTTTTTAGAATTGGAAATATTCCGCGGCGTAAAAGTGACTTTTGTCCTGCCGTTGCTCTTGATTTCCCTCGTCTATATCCGTCGTTTCCCGCTCTTGGGGGCGCCGGTCACGACGGGAGAGGAATTTGTTTCCTTTGTAAAAAAATTCTGCAATATCCCGGTGAAACTCGGCATTCTGGTCGCGGTCGGATTCATTGCGTTCGCCGGTTTCCTTTTCGTCGGGCGCAGCGGAAACAATATGGCGCCCGTGCCGGCTTTTGAGGTCGCCCTTCGCCGTTTCTTGGAAGATAATATGTATGCGCGGCCGCGTGAAAAAGAATTTCTCTTCGGCCATCCCGCCGTTTTCGTGACGCTGGCGGCGCTGTATCGGAAATGGCCGCAGATTTTGCATTACTTTTTGATTGTCGCCGTGACGATAGGGCAGGGCTCTATGGTGGAAACTTTCGCGCATATGCGGAGTCCTTTCATTTTGAGTTTCATTCGCGGACTGGACGGATTGGCGGCGGGGACGGCGGCCGGGCTTTTGGCTGTCATCGGCCTTGCCATCTTGGTCCGTATCACGGAATATTTCGGAGAACGCTATGGGAAATTGTAAAATCGTCATCTCCGGGTATTACGGATTCAAAAATGCGGGCGACGAGGCGATGCTGTATTCCATCCTTCGCGCCGTCCGAAGCATCGATCCGGCGGCGGAGGTGACCGTGATTTCCGGGAAACCGGAGCAGACGGAGAAAACGTTCGGCGTCCGCGCCGTTCCCCGGTTCGGCGGATTTTCGATTTTTCGGAAACTTTGCGCCGCCGATGTTTTGATTTCCGGCGGCGGGAGTCTTTTGCAGGATGTGACGAGCAGCCGCAGCTGTCTTTACTATTTGTCGCTCATTTGGACGGCGGCGATTTTAGGGAAAAAAGTGATGCTCTACGCGCAGGGAATCGGTCCTATCCGAAGGCGGTGGGTGGCGCGATTGATGCGCTACGTCCTCTCGCAAGCCGATGCCATCACCGTCCGCGACGAGACGAGCGAGCAATTTTTGAAAACCATCGGCGTGACGGCTCCGATTTACACGACGGCGGATTCCGTCTTCTTCCTGACAAAAGAGGAAACGGAGACGGGGAGAGCGATTCTCCGTGCGGCGGGCGTCCCGGAAAATAAAAAAATCGTGGGGCTTTCGGTGCGAAATTGGAAGGATGCCGCGATGTGGACGAAAGCGTTCGCGACCTATATCGAAAAAATGGCACAAGAGGATGTGTCGCTCGTTTTCATTCCCATGCAGCATCCCGATGATATGCGGATGGCGAAATTGCTTTGCGGGGACAATTTTGAAAACGTGTATTTCTTGGACGGCACGTATCGCGCCGAAGAGCTGATGTCCATCATCGGCGGGCTCGATCTTCTCGTCGGGATGCGGCTTCACGCGCTGATTTTCGCGGCGCTCTCGCACATCCCGATGATCGGAATTTCCTATGATCCCAAGATAGACAATTTTCTTGCTTCCATCGGGCAGGAAGCCTTGTTTCCCGTCGAAAAATTCGATGCGGACAGATTGCTGCGGGTGAGCAGGGAGATTTTGCAAGGAAACGAAAGGGCGCATCCCGAAAAGGTGGAAGCGCTGCAGGAAAAGGCAAGAGAGACGGTTTCCGTCTTGCAAACGCTAATGAAATCGGCAAAATAAAATTTTTGAACGGAGGGACATGATGGCAGCATTGACAGAGGAAGAGGTAGGACGCATCCGGGAGAAAGCAAAGGCGATGCGCCTCGATATTTTGGGGATGATCACCAAGGCGGAGAGCGGACACACGGGCGGCTCGCTTTCGATTGCCGATCTCTTGGCGCTCCTTTGGTTTCACGAAATGAATGTGGATCCCGCCGATCCGAAAAAGGCGGACCGGGATCGTTTCGTCCTCTCGAAAGGCCACGGCGCGCCTTGTCTCTATGCGGCGCTGGCGGAGAGAGGCTATTTCCCGAAAGAAGAACTCTCGCATTTGCGGCAAGTCGGCGCGATGCTCCAAGGGCATCCCGATATGAAACACACGCCGGGCGTCGACATGACGACGGGTTCGCTGGGGCAGGGATTCAGCGCGGCGTGCGGCATGGCGCTTGCGGCGAAAACGGACGGCGCATCGTGGCGGGTGTACGCGGTGCTGGGCGACGGCGAGCTCGAAGAAGGACAGATTTGGGAAGCGGCGATGCTCGCGGCGCATTATAAATTGGATCATCTCACGGCTTTCGTCGACAACAACGGTCTCCAGATCGACGGCAACATCACCGACGTCATGTCATCGATTCCGATTGACAAAAAATTCGAAGCGTTCGGCTGGCATGTGCTCTGTGTGGACGGGCATGACGTCGCGGCGCTCCATCAGGCGATCGAAGAAGCGAAGGAAACGAAGGGACGGCCGACGATGATCGTCATGAAGACGGTGAAAGGAAAGGGCGTCTCGGAAATCGAAGGGAAAGCCGGCTGGCACGGAAAAGCACCGAGCGCGGAAGAATGCGCCCGTTTCATGAAAGAAGTGGAGGAGAAAGACTGATGGGGAGAGCAACGCGTGACGCCTACGGCGATACTTTGAAAGCGCTGGGCGCGGAATATCCGGAAATCGTGGTCTTGGACGCCGACCTGTCCGCTTCGACGAAGACGCAGGTTTTTGCGAAAGAATTTCCGGACCGTTTCTTCAATTGCGGCATTGCCGAAGGAAATATGATGAGCGTCGCGGCCGGTTTGGCGGCGGCGGGAAAGACCGTCTTTGCCTCGACATTTGCGGTCTTCGGCGCGGGGCGTGCGTATGAGCAGATCCGAAATTCCATCTGCTATCCGCGTCTCAATGTGAAAGTCGCACTGACGCACGCGGGAATCACGGTCGGCGAAGACGGCGCGACGCACCAGATGCTCGAAGACATCGCCCTGATGCGCGTATTGCCGAATATGACCGTCATCGTCCCGGCGGATGCGGCGGAAACGGAAGCGGCGCTTCGCTGGGCGGCGGCGTACAAAGGCCCGGTCTACATCCGTATGGGCCGCGCGAAATGTGACGACGTGACGAATCCGGGCGATTCTTTCACACCGGGGAAATGCACGACGCTTTGCGACGGAAACGACATCACGGTGATTGCGTGCGGCATCATGGCGGGGAAAGCCGTCGCGGCGGCCAAACTTTTGCAAGAAGAAGGCATCTCGGCGCGCGTGCTCAATATGAGCTCCGTCAAGCCGATTGACGAGCAGGCGATTTTGGCGGCGGCAAAAGAAACCGGCGCAATTCTGACGGCGGAAGAACACTCCGTCATCGGCGGCCTCGGAAGCGCCGTCGCGGAAGTCGTCGTAAAAGAAAATCCCGTCCCGATGGCCATGCTCGGCCTGAACGACACCTTCGGCGAGTCGGGGAAATCGGATGATCTCCTGGTGAAATACGGACTCACCGCGGAACATATCCGCGATATGGCGAAAGAATTGATTTTGAAAAAATAAGATGTGAGGGGCGTACCTTTGGGCATGCTTGGTTTCTTTTGCATCGGTGTGATACGATTTTGCAAGATAGAGATGAGAGGCATCATTTTTGTGCCTCTCATTTTTTTGTGGCGTTTTCGATGAAAAGTTTTCTGTTGACAGAGATGAGGGCGATAGGCTTCGCTCACATTTTTATCGTCATCGCCGAGCTTTGCACGGTACTCACAGTCGCCTTGTGTCACGACGTACCGAAGAATCCTATTTGTTTGCACAAGGAGACACCGGCACTGCTGATTTTTTACGTCTGACGTCTTGAACTCTATGAGACGCGCTCCATGCTCCCGGCTCCCAGTTCTCAGCTCCCGGTTGTCTTGCGTCTGACAAAAAAATTGAGTCCATGATTTGCATTCTTTATTTCTCTATGCTATACTGCCGGGCGTGAGTACGAAAGATGATTGCGGGTCTTTTGGGATGTTTCTCAAAGGGCGTGAGGAAAGTCCGAGCTTCGTAGGGCAGGATGCCGGCTAACGGCCGGCGGGGGTGACCCTAGGGAAAGTGCCATAGAAAAGGAAACCGCCGGCAGTTTCTGTCGGTAAGGGTGGAAAGGTGCGGTAAGAGCGCACCAGCAGCGGGGTAACTCGCTTGGCTTGGTAAACCCCATCCGAAGCAAGGCCGAATAGGGAAGGGTTGAGGTTGCCCGCTGACCTTCCGGGTAGCGCTGCTTGAGCTTGTCGGCGACGGCAAGCCTAGATAGATAATCATCACCGCGCAAGCGGGACAGAACTCGGCTTATTGACTGCTCACAAAGAAAAAGAAAAGCACTTCGATATCGGAGTGCTTTTTTCGTGTGCGCCACAGAAAAATTTTTCCGCGTTAAGAAATATTTTCTGCGGCGTTTTGTTTTTTTCATTTCGCGCGCTCTCTTTTTGCGGCATGAATGGTATTCCCCGAATAAGGACAGAATTTCACGGCTGTTTCTTTTGCGGCAAATGTCTTTCTTGTCGCGGCGAAGAAAAAATATTTCCCCAAAATCAAAAATGATTGGAAATACTATTGCATGAAAGTGGTGGCTCGTGGTAGAATGTGGTTAAAAGTGGTGGAAGTGACGAAAAAAGGGGGTGCAAAATCATGTTCATGAATGCTTACAGCCACGCGATTGACGCGAAAGGGCGCATGATTTTGCCTGCCCGTTTCCGGGAAGAGCTCGGAGAAAAATTCGTCTTGGCGCGCGGGCTGGATGAGTGTCTCATCATTTATCCGAATGATCGCTTTGAGGCGATGGCGCAAAAGTTGCGGCAGCTTCCGTCGACGAAAAAAGCGGTGCGTGAATTGCGGCGCTTTTTGCTCGGGCAGAGCACGGAAGTGGAGTGCGACCGGCAGGGGCGGATTTTGATTCCGGCGAATTTGCTGGCGTATGCCAAGCTGGATAAGAATGCGAAGATCGTCGGCGTGGGGGATACGATTGAGATTTGGAATCCCACTTTGCATGACGAGCAGTACGCGGATAGCGAGAATATGTCGGATCTGGCGGAATCGCTGGATCTGCCTTTGGATTTCAATTTGTGAGGCCGTATGGGATTTCATCATGTGAGTGTGCTACTGGAAGAGACGGTCTCTCGCGTGTTGACGGATCCACACGGAATTTACGTAGACGGGACGCTGGGCGGGGGCGGTCATTCTTTGGCGCTTTCGGAGAAGCTGGCACCGGATGCGATGCTAGTCGGTTTCGATCGGGACGAGGAGGCCATTGCGGCGGCGAAGGAGCGGCTGGCGGATGTGTCGTGTCGGTTTCTGGCCATTCATGAAAATTTTTCTCGGATTGGGGAAATTTTGGATGAGAAGGGGATCGGTCCCGTTTCCGGATTTCTTTTCGATCTTGGGGTGTCGTCGTATCAGCTGGATGAGGCGGAGCGCGGTTTCTCTTATATGCAGGAGGGGCGTCTGGATATGCGGATGGACAGAAGAAATTTGTTCTCCGCGTATGATGTCGTGAATGGGTACAGCGCCGAGGAGCTGGAACGCGTCATTCGCGACTACGGCGAGGAACGCTGGGCGAAACGGATTGCGGAATTCATCGTCAAGGCGGCTGCGGAAAAGCATTTGGAGACGACGACGGAGCTGGTCCGCGTGATCAAAGCGGCGGTTCCGGCGGGCGCGCGGGAGGATGGTCCGCATCCGGCCAAGCGCACGTTTCAAGCGATTCGAATCGAAGTGAATGGCGAGCTTCGGATTCTGGAAAAAACGATGCGGGATTGTGTACGACATCTGAGACCCGGTGGCCGCTTGGCGGTGATTACGTTTCATTCTTTGGAAGATTGCATTATTAAAAATGTGTTTCGGGACATGGCGCGGGACTGCATTTGTCCGCCGGATTTGCCGGTGTGCCTTTGCGGGCATCGGAAAGAGGTGCGCATGGTGGGAAAGGCGATTCGCCCGACGGCTGCGGAAGTTTCCGAAAATCCGCGCTCGCGCAGTGCGACGCTTCGTGTGGTGGAAAAATTGTAGTTTGGTGTAGCCTATTGTGGTCAGATTAAGGAGAGGGATTTGCCATGATATCGCAGGAAATGATGAATTATACGCATTCCGTTCCCGCGCCTCGCACTATGGGGCGTGTCGATACCGTTGATATATCCCGGAGTCTGGATTTTCGGATTCCGTATCTGAAATATTTGTTGTCGGCGATGCTGGCCTCGCTCGGCTTCTTGATGGTGTACAGCCAATACATCGGAAGTCAGTACTATGAAATGCAGCAGCTCCGAAAGGAAATTGTCGCGCTGGAGCGCTCGAATGAGCTTTCGCGGCTGGAGGTGGCGCGGCTGGCGTCGCTCTCGCGTATCCAAAAGGTTGCGGAGACGGAGCTCGGTATGCATGTGGCAGAGACGGCCATCTATGGGAAACAGGATTTCGTCATCGATCAAAGTCGTATCAGGGATTAAAAATTGTCGTCATTTGCCAAAATAGGGCAAATGGCGGCTTTTTCGTTTCTATAGAGGCCGTCGCTCTTGTCATGCGGGCGATTTTGGGATACTATATTGTTTTAGTGATTTCAGAATATATGTGATATATATAGTGTAACGAGAAAGAGATGACGATATGAAACAGCTTCGGGAATTGCTGCCTTTGACACCGTATGAAAAAGTTTGTGGGGATGCGGATGTGTCCGTTTCCGATATCACGGCGGATTCGCGTGCGGTCAAAAAGGGCAGTCTTTTTATTTGTCTCGTCGGCGCTCATGTCGATGCCCATGATTTTGCGAAAGCGGCGGCGGAGGCAGGCGCGTCTGTCATTGTGGCACAGAAGGAAATCGATGTGCCGGCGGATGTGACGGTGGTCTATGTGGCGGATACGCGCCGCGCGATGGAGGATATCACGCCGTATTTCTTCAATCATCCGTCTCGTGCCATGCGCATGATCGCGGTGACGGGGACGAATGGGAAAACGACATTCACACATATCGTGTCTCATATTTTGGAAGCGTGCGGGTACAAGACGGGCGTGATCGGGACGATTCATACTTTGATCGGGAAACAGGAATTTGCGTCGCACAATACGACGCCGGATGTGGTGGATTTGGAGCGGACGCTAGCGGAGATGAGGGCGGCGGGCGTCACGCATTGCTGTATGGAGGTCTCCTCGCACGCCTTGGCGATGGGGCGCGTGGCCGGCGTGGAATTTGATAATGCGTCGTTTACGAATCTGACGGAAGATCATCTCGATTATCACAAGACGATGGACAATTATGCGGCGGCGAAGGCGCTTCTCTTTTCGGGCGTCGCGGCGCCGGGACAGACGAAGGAGAGGAAATCTTGCCACATCAATCTGGACGCGGATTATGCAAAGACAATGTTGGCGGCGTCGGAGGGGGGCGCAGCGAGTGTCGTGACGTACAGCATCGAAGCGCCGTCCGATTTGCGCGCGACGGGAATTCATTTTAATGCGGCGTCCACGGATTTTACATTGGAAACGGCAAGCGGGACGTATCCGGTGCACACGAATTTGGTCGGCCGTTTCAATGTGTACAATGTGCTGGCGGCCATTTCGGCAGCGCTCGGTGAAGGAATTTCGATGGAAACGATTTTGCGCTCTCTCTTGGATTTCCACTCCGTGCCGGGGCGCTTCGAGCTGATTGACGAAGGGCAGGATTTCACGGTCGTCGTCGACTACGCGCACACGCCGGACGGCTTGGAAAATATTTTGAAGACGGCGGAAGAATTGCGGAAAGGCCGTATCATCGCCGTTTTCGGTTGCGGCGGGGATCGCGACAGACTGAAACGTCCGATCATGGGACGCATCGGCGCGACATATGCGGATATCGTCATTGTGACGAGCGACAATCCGCGCACGGAGAATCCGACGCAAATCGTCGCGGAAGTGGTGGCGGGAGTAGAAGAAATCGCGCGGGAGCGTCCTTCGCTTTCTTATGAAATCATTGAATCTCGCCGTGATGCGATTCGTCGTGCCATCGCGCTTGCCCAAAGCGGTGACATTATTTTGATTGCGGGGAAAGGGCACGAAGATTATCAGATTTTGGCCGACAAAACGATTCATTTCGATGATCGCGAGGAAGCACGGGCGGCCATCCGGAGTCTTCGCCATGGCTGAGTTTACGATCGAAGAAATCATAGCGGCGACCGGCGGACGGCTTCTGCAAAAGGGGGGCGCGGCGGCGGTTTCCGGCGTCAGTACCGATACGCGGACAATCACAAAGGGCGCGCTCTATATCCCGCTCAAAGGCGAAAATTTTGACGGGCACGCATTTTTAGAAAAAGCGGCGGAGGCCGGGGCGAGCGTCGTCTTGACGTCGGACGAAGAGCGGGCCAAAGTGCTCTCGTCGTCCGTTTCCGTCATTGTCGTCTCCGATACGCTTCGGGCGCTGGAAGATTTGGCGCGGTTTCATCGGCTGCGTTTTGATATCCCGGTCGCGGCGGTGACGGGCTCCAGTGGGAAAACGACGACGAAGGATATGCTGACGGCCATTTTGGAAACGACATGTCCCGTCTGCAGTACGAAGAAAAATCATAATAATGAAATCGGCCTCTCGGAGACGCTGTTGTCATTGACGGCAGAGCATCGGGTGCTTGTCACGGAGATGGGAATGCGCGGCTTGGGGCAGATTGCGGAGCTGGCGGAGGTCGCGCGCCCGACGATGGGGATTGTGACTTGCGTGGGGACGGCGCATATCGGCATTTTGGGAAGCCGGGAGAATATCGCGCGCGCGAAAGGGGAACTCATCGAGGCTTTGCCGGAGGGCGGTATGGCGATTTTGAACGCGGACGATCCGTATGTATCGGCCATGCATTCGCTTTTCGACGGTCGGGTGCTGTATTACGGCATCGACAATCGGCAAGATGTGTACGCGACGGATATTTCTTTGGCGGAAAGCGGCATGGCGTATATTTGCCATATCGGCGAGATTTCGTTTCCTGTCACGCTGCGTCTTTTGGGGATTCACAATGTGTATGACGCACTGGCGGCGACGGCGGCGGCTTTTTCACTCGGCGTTCCGCCCGCAAAGATTCGAGAAGCATTGGGAAATTTTATTTCGCGGAGCGAGAGCCAAAAACTGTTGAAAATCGGAGAAGTGACGGTGCTGGATGATTCGTACAATGCCAATCCGCTCTCCGTCAAAATGGCGCTTGATGCACTGACGCAACTCGGCGGGCGGCGCCGGATCGCGGTGCTGGGCGATATGTTGGAGCTGGGCGCAGATGAGAAGGCGCGGCATTACGAGACGGGGAAACGGGTGGCTGCGCTCGGATTTGACCGCTTGATCACGGTGGGTGAGCTCTCTCGCGAGACGGCGCGCGGGGCTCGTGACGGCGGCATGACGGCGGTGTCGGAAGTGTCCGGCCCGGAAGAGGCGGCGGCTGTATTGAAAAAGGAAACGGCGCCGGGGGATGCCGTTTTGATTAAAGGATCGCACGCCATGCATTTGGAAACGGTCGTGGCGCATTGGAGAGGAGACGCAGAGTCTTAAATGGATATCACATACGGGACTGTTTTTCTGGCGGCTTTCGTACTGACGGCGGCTTTGGGTGTGGCGGCGGTACCGCTGGCAAAGAAATACAAAGCCAGACAATCGGTGCGAGAATGCGGCCCGAAGTCTCACCAGATAAAATCGGGGACGCCGACAATGGGCGGGCTCTTTATGATGCTGGCGTTCATCGTCACGGTCTTCGTCGATGCGTTTCCGACGTTGCCGTCGGGGGGCGTGCTTCTGCTGCTGTTTCTCACTTTGGGGCATTGCCTTTTGGGCTTTTCAGATGATTTTATCAAAGCGGAAAAGAAACGGAATTTGGGATTGACGGCGAAACAGAAACTTTTGGGGCAGCTGGTGCTGTCGGTGGCGTTTTGCTACGCGGCGACGGAAATATACGGGCTTCCGCTTTCGGTTTCCATTCCGTTTACGGGCGGAGAATGGGCGCTCGGATACCTATTTTATCCTTTTTGTGTGATCGTCATTGTCGGGGCGTCCAATGCGGTCAATTTGACGGACGGGCTGGACGGGCTTGCGGCCGGCTGCACGGCCATCGTATTTGCGGCGTATGCCTTGTATGCGGCTTCGACCGGGATGCACGATATCGGGCATGTGGCTATGATTTTGGCAGCCTGCTCGACAGCGTTTCTTCTGTACAATTATCATCCCGCGAAAATTTTCATGGGCGATACGGGGTCGCTGGCTTTGGGCGGCGCGCTCGCGGGGATTGCGGTCCTGACGCGCACAGAATTTTTGCTGGTTTTTCTGGGCATCATTTTTGTCGTCGAAGCGCTGTCCGTCATTCTGCAGGTAGCGTCTTTTAAGCTTTGCGGGAAACGGATTTTCAAGATGAGCCCGCTTCATCATCATTTTGAGCTCTCCGGCTGGAGTGAAGTCCGCGTCGTATGGACATTTTGGGCGGTGGAGCTCTTGGCGGTGTCGGCGACTTTGTTTTTGACGATATAAGGAATTTCCATGAAACGGTATCTGATTTTGGGCACGGGAATCAGCGGCATCGGTGCGGCGCATGTGCTTTTGGCGCGCGGAGATGCGGTCGTGATTTCCGATGTGCGGGCGCTCTCGGATGCGGCGGAGGCGAAAAAGCTGGCGGCGGCCGGGGCGCAATTTATTATCGGCCCGCAGACAGAGGCGCTTTTGGAGGGGATTGACGTCGTGATACCGGCGCCGGTCATTCCAGCAGACCATCCGATGCTCACGGCGGCGCGTGCCCGAAATATTCGAATTTGTCCGGAAATCGAGCTGGCGTATGAAGTGGCGACAATGCCCATTTACGCCGTCACGGGGACGAATGGGAAAACGACGACGACGACGCTGCTGCGTGATATGCTCGCAGCCGGCGGGATCGTGACGGAAGCGGCGGGGAATATCGGGCGTTCTCTTTCGGAGACTTGTTTTCATCTCCCGAAAGAGTCCGTCATCGCGGCGGAAATTTCCAGTTTTCAGCTGGAAATGGCGGAAACATTTCGCCCGGCGGCGGCTGTCATTTTGAATATCACGCCCGACCATTTGGAGCGGCATCATACCATGGACGCCTATGTGGCGGCGAAAGCAAAAATTTTTGAAAATATGACGCCGGATTCGTTTCTCTTGCTGAACCGGGATGATTCGTATTGTCGCGAGTTGGCCGCATCGGCGCCGTGCCGGGTGGCTTGGCTTTCTATGAAAGAGGAAACGGGAGACGGCGCGTTTCTCACCGATTCTCGATTGGTCGTGCGGATTGACGGACAAGAAACAAACATTTGCGAGGAAAGTTTTTTGCCGATGCCGGGGCGGCACAATGTGCAAAATGTGCTGGCGGCAGCGTTTTTGGCGGCATTGGCGGGCGTTTCCGTCGATTCGATTCGCAAGGCCGTCGCGGCGTATCGACCGCTTGCGCATCGGATAGAATTGGTGCGCAAAGTCGGCGGTGTTTCCTATTATGACGATTCCAAAGCGACGAATACGGATTCCGCCGAGAAAGCGCTTGCATCGTTTTCGCAGCCCGTCACATTGATTTGCGGCGGGTATGACAAAGGGACACCGCTTGAAGAATTTATGGATTTCGTGCGCCGCCATGCAAAAAATTTGATTTTAATGGGGGCGGCGGCAAAACGTTTTTCAAAAGCGGCCGAGCGTGTCGGTATCACGGATGCGATGATGGCCGAAGATATGGCGGACGCGGTCCGAAAGGCGGCGTCTTTGGCAAAGGATGGCGAGGTCGTTCTCTTGTCGCCGGCGTGCTCCAGTTTTGACAGTTACAAGTCGTACGGCGAGCGCGGCGAAGATTTTCGGAAGCAGGTAGCGGCCCTTTAAGCGGGCAAATGTGAGGAGCGAGCATGAGACGAATCATTGTATCGGGCGGCGGGACCGGCGGACATATTTATCCGGCGCTGACGATTGCGCGGGAAATTTTGGCAATCGAGGAGGCCGAGATATTGTTTGTCGGCACGGCGCGGGGGATGGAGTCGCGTATCGTCCCGGCGGAAGGATTTCGTTTCGTGTCGCTGCCGGCGGCCGGGATTCAGCGGAAATTGACGCTTTCCAATGTAAAATCTCTCGGTAAAGCGGCGATGGGAATGTGGAAGGCGAAAAAAATTTTGAGTGAGTTTCGTCCGGACGTCGCGATCGGGACGGGCGGCTATGTCTGCGGCCCCATTTTGATGGCGGCGGCGCTGTCTCACATACCGACAATGATCCAGGAACAGAATGTCATTCCGGGTATCACAAATAAAATTTTATCTCGCGTCGTGGATCGCGTGGCGCTGGGCTATGAAGAGGCGCAAAGTCGGTTCCCGCATCCGGAAAAATGTGTGTATACGGGAAACCCGGTGCGGCGGGATGTCGTCACGGCCAAGAGAGAAGAATGTCGCGAAAAATTGGGTATTTCTTCCGATACGTTTATGGTTCTCACCGCGGGCGGGAGTCGCGGCGCACGCTCCGTCAATACGGCGATGCTCGGCGTGCATCGGCATTTCCGTGACGCGGATAAACTTTGTCTGTGGCATGTGACGGGGACGGACGGATTTGATACAATAAAGGAGTCGCTCGGCGATGTGTCAAAGGCGGGTGCATGGGGGAAGGCGAGTCGTATCGTCCCGTATCAGCATGATATGCCGACGGCGCTCGCGGCGGCCGATTTGGTCATTTATCGTGCCGGAGCGGTCGGGCTCGCGGAGCTGGCGGCCAGAGGATTGCCGTCCGTTTTGATTCCGTTTCCGTACGCGGCCGAAGATCACCAGACGTATAATGCGCGCGCCTTTGCGGATCGCGGCGCGGCGGAGATGATCGCGGATAAAGATTTGATGGCGGAAAAATTGATTCGATTCATTGAAGATTTGCGAGTAGATTCGGAGAGATTGAAACGAATGGCCGAGGCGGCGCGTCGTCTCGGAAAACCGGAAGCGGGAGAGGATATCGCGCGGATAGCACTCGCACTTGCCGGACACGGAGGAGTATCATGAATCTTTCATCGTATAAAAAGATCCACTTTGTGGGTATCGGCGGCATGGGAATGCGCGCGCTGGCGGAAATTTTAATTCAAAAAGGGATGTCTGTTTCCGGCTCCGATCAAAAGGATTCGGCGTATTTGTCCGTGCTGAAGAGTCAGGGGGCCGATATTTTCGTCGGCCATGATGCGGCGCATGTGGAGGGCGCGGATGCTCTCGTCGTGTCCACGGCTATTTCCGAGGATAACCCGGAACTTTGTGAGGCGCGGCGAAAAGGGATTCCCGTTTTCCACCGTTCGGATGTTCTGGCGGCGATGTTTCTTTGGGGAAAGGGCATTGCCGTCGCGGGCGCGCACGGAAAATCGACGACGTCGGGGATGTTGGGCTGTATTTTCAGGGACGCCGGACGGGATCCGACGATTGTGCTGGGGGCGGCGGCGGATTATTTGAAAGGAAATTCCTGCCTCGGGCGCGGCGATTATGTCATCGCGGAGGCGGACGAGAGCGACGGATCGTTTCTGAAATTTCAAAATCATATCGCCGTCGTGACGAATATCGAAAACGATCATCTGGACCATTACGGCTCGGTCGAAAATATCAAAAAGGCGTTTTTGGAATTTCTCTCCCATACGGACGGGGAGACCGGTGCGAAAATCGTTTGCACAGACAGCGAGGGCGTGCGCGATATTTTGCCGGATGTGACGGGACATGTGATTACATACGGTCTTGCGGATGGCTGCGATTATCGCGCGGTCAACAAGCGTTACGAGCAGCATTGGATGCTCTTTGATGTCGAGCAGAGCGGGAAAATTTTGGGAACGATTCGTCTTCGCATTCCGGGGACACACAATGTCCGCGATGCGTTGGCGGCTGTGGTGACGGGGCTGTTTTGCGGAATTTCCTTTGATGTCATCGCTGCGGCGCTTTCGGAATTCAAGGGCGTGCGGCGTCGATTCGAGACGAAGGGCTATGCGCAAGATGTCTGGGTGGTCGATGACTACGCGCACCATCCGACGGAAATCAAAGCGACGCTTCGGGCGGCGAAGGAAATCGGCGGGCATCGTGTCGTCTGCGCCTTTCAGCCCCATCGCTATACGCGCACGCAGCTTTTGCAAAATGAATTCGCGGAAGCTTTCGACGATGCGGATGTGCTGTATTTTACAGATATTTATGCGGCAAGCGAGGAGCCGATTCCGGGGATTGACGGGATGCTCTTGCCTACATTGGTCGGGCGGCGTTTGCCGAAAACAGAAATTCATTACGTCGCCGATTATCAAGATTTGCCGAAACGATTGGCGAAGGAAGCCTTGCCGGGTGATTTGATTTTGACGATGGGCGCGGGAAGTATTACGCACACAGGCGGGAAATTGCTTTCGTTGTTGGAAGAGAGGGAGACGAGCCATGCCGGAAAAGAATGATTTGATTGCCGTCATTATGGGCGGACCGTCCAGCGAGGCGGAAGTTTCCCGGAATACGGGACGCGCTATTTGTAAAGCGCTCCAAAGTCTCGGGTATCGGGCGGAGACGGTGGAATACGATCCGCCGCACATCATTGAAACCTTGCGTGCGATGGGAGCGAAAGTCGCTTTCATCGCGTTGCACGGGCGTCTGGGGGAAGATGGCACGATTCAGGGCGCGCTGGAGCTGGCCGGCATTCCGTACACGGGGAGCGGGGTCACGTCGAGTGCCGTCACGATGGATAAAATCATGAGCTGCCACGTCTTTCGCTCGGAAGGGATCCGAATGGCGGATTCCAGGCCATATAAGGTATCGCAAGGAATTGATGTCGTCGCCGCCGAAATTCGGAAATATTTCACCGGCTCCGTCGTTTTGAAACCGGCTTGCGAGGGATCGACGATTGGAATTGAAATTGTGAAGGATCCGGCGGAATTGGAAACGGCGCTTTCGCGTGCGTTTTCCGTCGAGCCGCGCATTTTGGCGGAAAAATATTTGGATGGGCGTGAGTTTACCGTTTCCGTTTTGGAGGGAGACGCGCTTCCCGTCATTGAAATTTGTCCGCATTCCGGTATGTACGATTATTTTTCGAAATACACAAAGGGCGCGACGGAGTACATCGTGCCGGCGCCGATTCCGGAAAGTTTGGCGGAGGAAATGGCGGCTATGGCGGTGCGCGGCTATCGGGCGGCGGAATGTGCGGGCGTCGTGCGTTTCGATTTCCGGACCGATGCAGCCGGCATTCCGTATCTTTTGGAAGCCAATTCCATTCCCGGCATGACGGAGACGAGTCTTGTGCCGAAAGCGGCGGCGGCGGCCGGGATGGATTTTCCGCGTCTGTGTGAAATGATTTTGCAAGGCGCCGGCGTGGGGAAGGGCTGATGTCGGATTTCAACAGTTTCGATGAATTTCGGGAGCAAATTCATAATCCGGATGTGGAATCGGACGGGAAGCCGATGACGGAGGAACCGGCCGGACCGCACAGGAGACATCGCAAAAAGAAGAAACCGGTCCACAGAGAGCATGAGCCGCATACGTTTCGCAATTACGCTTGTATGACACTGGGCGCCGTGGCGATTATTTTCGCCATTTTTCTCTTTGCGCCCGTTCCTTTTGGGAGCATCCAAATTGTCGGAAATGAAAAAGTCTCACGCGAAGATATTTATTTCGATTGCGGCATCGGCGAACCGATCAATATTTTGCAACTTTCCGCGGCGGAGATGCAAGAAAAGTTGGAGCGGGACGTGCGGATCAAATCCGTGCAGATCAACAGAAGTTTTTTTGCGATTCGAATTGCCGTTTCCGAGAGAAAACCGATTGCTATCGCGCAAGAGGAGATGGGCTTTGCGTTTTTGGATAGCGAAGGCGTCGTCACAGAGACGGCAGAATCCATTCGCGGCGTAGATTTACCAATCATCACGGGATTGAAGCTGAACAATTTGCTTCTGGGCGACCGTGTGGAGAAAGAGGCGGTCAAGACGGCTTTGGGGTTTCTGAATGCCCTCAGCCCCGTGGGCGCGGATTTATTTTCGGAGCTCAATATGGGAAACGAAGAAAATTTCATCGCGTACACACGCGACGGGACGGCCGTCCGGCTGGGCGATGGGGAGAATATAGCCGAGAGAGCCAAGCTGGCGGAGCGAATCGTGGGAGATGTGAAGGCGCGCGGTCTTGTCGTCGAATATATCGACGCGGGGCTCACGTCGCCTTACATCAAGATGAAAAGTTAAGAGATATTTTTCTCAAATGATACAAAATATATGGATAAATTCAAAAAAATATTGTATAATTCGGTAAATGCAGAAAAATCAAGCCGTAAGGATTTCGGATAAATATGGCCAAAGGAGGACATGACAGATGGAAACAGCAAAGATTATGGTCATCGGTGTAGGTGGCGGCGGAAACAACGCGGTCGGGCGCATGGTGGAAGCTCAGGTGCAGGGCGTTGATTTTGTCGCGATAAATACAGAGGCGCAAATCCTTGACAATGCCGCGACGGAGAATCGGATTCAAATCGGCGAAAAGCTGACGAGAGGTCTGGGTGCCGGGGCGAAACCGGAAATCGGTGAGCAGGCGGCAGAAGAATCGAAGGACGATATCATGAAGGCGCTTGCGGGCGCGGACATGGTTTTCGTCACAGCCGGCATGGGCGGCGGCACCGGTACGGGCGCGGCTCCCATTGTAGCGAAATGCGCCAAGGAAATGGGAGCTTTGACGGTCGGCGTCGTTACGAAACCGTTTGCTTTCGAAGGGAAAGTGCGTGCGCGCAATGCGGAGAGCGGGATTGCCAAACTGAAAGAGAATGTCGATACGCTTCTCATTGTGCCGAATGATAAATTGCTCCAGACGATGGATAAAGGCATCTCGCTTAAAGATGCGTTCCGCGCAGCCGATGATATTCTGCGCCAGGGGATTCAGGGAATTTCCGATTTGATTACCGTCCCCGGCGTGATCAATTTGGACTTTGCCGATGTGCGGACTATTATGAGCGATCAAGGGGAAGCTTTGATGGGAATCGGGATTGCCAATGGGGAAAACCGTGCCGTTGACGCCGCCAAGATGGCGATATCCTCTCCGCTTTTGGAACGCTCCATCGACGGTGCCAAGGGCATCATCATCAGCATTGCCGGCGGCGAAGATTTGGGACTGTTTGAAATCAATGAAGCGTCGCAGATTATCACGGAAGCGGCCGATCCCGATGCCAATATCATCTGGGGCACGTCCGTCGATCCGATGTACCAAGACAGCGTCAAGATCACCGTCATTGCGACCGGTTTCGAAGAAAAGAAGAAAATCGGACCGCAGCTCGGCACCCGCAGCGTCAGTGCGACAAATCCGGGGCTGACCGTGCCGGACTTTTTGAAAAAATAAGAAACAGAATCGAGTAGCACTGTCTTCGTGGAAACGAGACCACCCACCGATCGGGTGGGAAGCTTTCGAAAGAGAGAACCGCATGCATGAGGCAGTGCGGTTCTTTTTGATGGGAGGTACAATATGAAGTGTCCCGCATGTCTCAGTCCGCATACCAAAGTCATTGATTCACGCGATTCCAAGAACGGGGAAACGACGCGCCGCCGTCGGCAATGCCTGACCTGCCAATATCGTTTCACGACACATGAACTTGTGGAAAGACCACGGATTCGTGTTCTCAAAAAGAACGGCGTGAGCGAGAGTTTCAAGCCGGAAAAAATCCGGAAAGGGGTCGAGCTGGCCTGCGAAAAACTGGATATCGGCGTGGGAGAAATCGATCGCACGCTGGACATGATCGAAAGACGGATTTATATCCAGAATTTGCACGAAATCACGACGGCGGAAATTGGGGAGATCGTCATGAGTGAATTGAAAAAATTGAATCGCGTGGCGTATGTCCGATTCGCCGCCGTGTATCGGGAGTTTCAAGATATCGACACATTTTTGGCGGAATTGGAATCGTTGCGTGAGTCGGTCCGAAGAGATGACTTTACGGATTTCTTTTCTTTGGACGGCGAAACGAAATAAAAGGAAACGGAGGAAGAGATATGGAAACGAAACAAATTTTCGATGCGTTTTCTTCCCATCGAGCCGTTTGGGAAAAGACGGAAGCGCTGATTCCGCAAATTGCGGAGATGGCGATGATTTGCGTTGCGGCATTGCAAAAGGGCCATAAGATTTTACTCTGCGGAAACGGCGGGAGTGCGGCGGATGCCCAGCATATCGCGGCCGAGCTGGTCGGCCGGTTTCATCGGGAGCGGCGGAGTCTGCCGGCTATCGCGCTCACGACGGATACGTCGATTTTGACATCCGTCGGAAATGATTACAGCTATGACGACGTCTTCTCGCGGCAAGTCGAAGGGTTGGGGGCAGCAGGCGACGTCCTCTGGTGCATCACGACGAGCGGAAACAGCGAAAATGTGCTCCGCGCGGCGAAGGTCGCGAAAGCCAAAGGCATGACCGTCATCGCGTCGCTCGGAAAAGACGGCGGGAAGGCGGCGGCGCTTTGCGATACGGCGCTCATCGTGCCATCCGATTCGACGGCGCGAATCCAGGAAATGCATATCTTGGCGGCGCACGCCATCTGTGAAGTGATTGATGAGACAGCGTGGGATGCCTGATGGGGATTCGAGCAGTTTTCTTTGACCGAGACGGCGTGCTGAATCGAGACGTCGGTTATCTGCATCGCGCGGAAGAATTGGAATGGATTCCCGGCGCCAAAGAATTGGTGGCGGCGCTTTGCCGTAAAAACATTTCTCTTTTTGTCGTCACGAACCAAAGCGGCGTCGCGCGCGGCTATTTCACAGAGGACGATGTGCGGCGCCTTCATGATTTTATGAATGAAGAATTGGCAAAATCCGGCGGGAAAATCACGGAATTTTTCTACTGTCCGCATTTGAAGGGCGCGGCCAAAGCGGCGTACGATAAAGATTGCGATTGCCGGAAACCGAAGCCCGGCATGATTTTAGACGCCGTGAAGAAATACGCATTGGCGCCGAAAGATTGTATTCTGATCGGAGACAGCCCGCGTGACATCGAGGCGGCAGAGGCGGCCGGCGTGCGCGGATATTTGTTCGACGAAGACAATTTGTACGAGTTTGCGAGGAAACATGGGATCATCGACAATGACGGAGTATAAGAATATTCTCATCATCAAAATGAGCTCGCTCGGAGACGTCATTCACGCGCTCCCGACCCTGTACGCGTTGCGCAATCGTTTTCCAAGGGCACGCATCACTTGGGCCGTGCATCCGGCATTTGCCGCTCTCCTTCCCGGTGCGCCGTGGATTGACGAAATTCTTTTCATCGATCGGAAACGGATTCGGCAGTTTTCGTATGGGAAAGAACTTCGCCGCGATTTGCACAGTCGTCATTTCGATCTCGTAATCGATTTACAAATGATTGCCAAAAGCGCGCTGGTTTCTCTTTTGTCCGGCGGGAAAGAACGAATCGGCTATTGGGATGCGCGTGAGGGAAGTTTTCTGGCCTCCCGTCCCATCAAAGGGCCGCATCAAAATGGGCATATCATTGAGCAGCTGCTGGATGTGGCGACGTATTTAGGTTGCGATACGAGTGAGATCCATTTCCCGATTCGTGCGCACGAGAAAGAAACGGAAACGGTGCGGCGGCTTCTGGAGGAAAACGGGATCTGCGGACGCTACGTCGTGTTGGTGCCCGGGACGCGCGGCGAGCACAAAAAATGGCCGATTCCGAATTGGGGTGAATTGGCCAAGCGGCTGGCGGACGCCGGGATTTTTTCCGTCATTTCGGGCAGTCCCGGTGAAGAAGCAATGGGAGAGGAAATTAAGAAAATTTCCACATCTCCGCGCACAGTGAACCTGATCGGGAAGACGAGTCTTTTGGAATTGTGCGCGCTGGACGAGATGGCCGCGCTCCATATTTCCGGCGACACCGGTCCGCTCCATATCGCAAGCGCAGTCGGGGTTCCGCTGATTGCACTTTTCGGGCCGACGCCTTCCTATCGAAACGGGCCTCTGCGAAACCCGAAGGCGACGATTTTGCGGGCAGAAGATTTTGGCCGGGGAACGAATGAAATGGAAGCAATTTCCGTCGATGCCGTGTATGATTTGACGATAAAGAAATTGAAACGTGAAATTTGAATGAAGAAACAAAAATCCCCATTTCTCAGGGATTATTTTGAGAAACGGGGATTTTTTTATTGCATTCAATTCTGTGATTGCATTTCCCTCCAAGCGGTGAAATTCGTGAAGCCGCACCAGAGGAGACCGAGGCCGGCGACGTAGATGAAAAGTTTCATCGCAAAGAGCGGCATCATGAACATCGCCGCGCCGACGAGGATTTGTCCGATGGCTGCCAAGAGATAGACGTGAGGCGAGGGGATTCGATCTCTGTTTTTCATATAAAATGTAATGAGCATACCTCCGCGCATCAGGATGTAGGCCGCGAACATGAACGGCATAAAAAGAATGAGCCAGCGCCAATTTCCCGAAGAGAGCAGCCAGAGCCCGAAAAGAATATCGACGCCCGCCATGACGAGCCGGAGGAGGGAACGGTTTTCCGCCGTCGCGGTCAGATGCCGCATCATTTGCGAGACGCCACTCATAAAGATGGCAACGCCCGCGTAAATGGCCGCCATCTCCATCGCCATTTCCGGTTTTAGGAAGAAATAGACGCCGGCGACGCCGAAGAATACCGAGGATAAAATCAGCCAGAGGGAATGCATGGGAACCTCCTATCAGTTTCATAATAATAATACATATTATAACATGATTCGGAGGAAATATCTAAGATTTTATACCGGCGTGTGAGACGGTTTTGTTATAAAAAATTTCTGCATATAGAAAATTTTTATGGTATAATCATATAGAAATTTTTTATTTCAAGCGTAGCAGATGACAATGTCATTGGCGATAAAGGGGACTTGAGATCATGAACAATACGGACTGGAAAATTTTGATTTACCTTCGCGAGGAGCGCAGCATCAACAAAGTGGCCAAGCGCCTTTTTTTGACGCAGCCGTCGCTGACGTATCGTTTGGATCAGATGGAAAAAGAAATCGGTGTGCCGCTTTTCATTCGGACGAATAAGGGCGTGCATTTCACGGATGCGGGAATGCGGCTCTTTTCGTATGCGGAAAAAGAGCTTCAGCAGTATCAGGACATGAAAAATTATGTCATGCACGAGAACAGCACGGTGTCGGGCGTGCTTCGTATCGGGGCGAGTCGTTCCTTTACGCAGTCGCATATGCCGGCGCTTTTGAAGGGATTCGCGGATCTGTATACGGATATTGAAATATCCCTGACGCAGGGCGCGAGTGACCGTCTGACAAAAATGGTAAAAAAAGAAGATATCCAGCTTGCGATTGTCCGCGGGGAGCAGGATTGGGATGAAATGGATATTCTGCTCGATAACGCGCCGATGTATCTCATTTCCGCCGGAAAAATCGATCACAATACGCTGGCCATGCAGCCGACGATTCGGTACCGTTCCGATTCGTCTTTGGACGAGATGCGTACGCGCTGGTGGCGGGAAAATGTGGGAGATCCGCCGCATTTCATGCTGGGCGTCGATGATTGCCTGACCTGCGTGGAAATCGTGAATGCGGGGCTGGGGCATTGCGTGATTCCGGGAGACTTGATCACGAAATGTGCGCCGCACGTCTATCGGGAGATTTTGCGTGATACGAAAGGAAATCCCATTTATCGCCCGAGCCATCTTATTTGCAAAAACGCAATGACGGTTTCGACGCCCGTGCAGACCTTCATCAATTACGCGCGCCAATTCTTCCAAGAAAATCCGCTTCTTCATATTTATGAGGCGGATATGGAAAAGGAAGAAGATTCGGAAACGGTTTCCCACGGCGACGCGACGGCACTTGCGCAATAAGGAAGAGCGGAGAGGGGCTCGGCGGAGACTCTCTTTTTTTGCGGCGTTTCCGGTAAAAACTTTTCTGCTGAATGAGCCGGGGAAAACGGCAGCAGCTCCGTCGCATTTTTAATATCGCCGCCGAAGGCGACACTTGTATCGCTCATTGCTGATTTCTGACTGTTTTCATTCACAAGGCAAATCTTGCCTTGTTTTTTCTGTTTGCATATCCCTTTCGAATTGCATATAATACTTGAGATAGTGTAAATTGATTTTGAGGGAGGAAACCATGCAAAGAAGAATCATCCATGTGGACGAACGTTTGCCGATTTTGCCGACGATTCCTTTGGCGTTGCAGCATTTGTTTGCCATGTTCGGCTCCACGGTGCTCGTGCCGTTTCTGCTTCATGTCGATCCCGCCACCTGTCTTTTTATGAACGGTGTCGGGACTTTATTGTATTTGGCGATTTGTAAGTGGAAACTGCCCGCCTATCTGGGATCGAGCTTTGCTTTCATTTCTCCCGTTCTGGCCGTGTGCGCGACGTCCGGGATGACGTATGGCGATGCGCAGGGAGGCTTCATCGCCTTTGGCCTTTGTTTCATGCTGATTGCGCTCCTTGTTTCCAAAATCGGCACGGGATGGATCGATGTCCTCTTCCCACCGGCCGCGATGGGTGCGATTGTCGCCATCATCGGATTGGAACTCGCGCCGCTGGCGATGAATATGGCCGGGTATTCCGGTGAGGCGCAGGGCATGACAAATGAAACGGCGATCATGATCTCGACGTTTACCCTTGTCGTCACGATTTTGGCCAGCACGCTCGGGCGCGGATTTATCGGGATCATTCCCATTCTGATCGGCGTGATCAGCGGCTATGTGCTCTCTTATTTTATGGGCGTCGTCGATTTCACGCCCGTCGCCGAGACGCCGTGGTTCGCGTTTCCGACATTCTATCAACCGAGCTTCAATTTCTCGGCCATCATGATGATTTTGCCGGCCGTCTTTGTTGTCTTGGCCGAACATTTGGGACACCTTTTTGTCACGAGCGATATCGTCGGGCGCGATCTGATCAAAGATCCCGGCCTGCACCGTTCTCTCTTCGCCGACGGGCTTTCGAATGTTCTCTCCGGCTTTGCGGGTTCCACACCGAATACGACGTACGGGGAAAACATGGGCGTCATGGCTATCACGGGCGTTTACAGCACTTTTGTGATCGGCGGCGCGGCTTGCTTTGCGATTCTCTTTAGTTTTGTCGGAAAAATCGCGGCTCTCATCCACGGCATTCCGACTCCCGTCATGGGTGGCGTCTGCATTCTTCTCTTCGGTTTCATCGCGGCCAGCGGTCTGCGGATGTTCATCGAGAAACATGTGGATTTTACAAAGTCGAAAAACTTAATTCTGACGGCGGTCACGATGATCACCGGTTTGTCGGGCGCGACGATTGCCGTAGGGCCGATCCAGCTCAAAGGCATGGGGCTCGCCACCGTCGTCGCCATTGTGTTTTCGCTCGTTTTCCTCGTATTTGAAAAAACGCATTTGGATAACGAGGAATAAGATCGGAATTGAGAACTGAGGGGCATGGCGGTGCCTCTCTTTTCTTTTTTGCGGCGCCGGCGGTGAAAGGGTTGGTATGACAGAGATGAGGGAAAACGGAAACGGTTCCGCTAGCCAACAGCTAACAACAGCCAACAGCTAACAGCTAATAGCTATTTTGCGCCTGACAAAAAAAGCGGCAACTCTTTCAAAGGGTTGTCGCTTTTGCTTGCGTGTCTTCCGTTATTTGACCGTTCGCTTGAAAATTTGCGTCATATCGTAGTGGCCGGAATGGGTTTGGATGGGGGCGCCTTCTATGGTGAAACGGACGCCGGTGACGGTCGGGTATTCGGTGAGGGTATTCACGACGGAGGCGATGAAAAGGTTTTCCGTCGTCTGTCCGCTTGCCAGATTTTGCAGCGCACGGGAGAAATCGACGGTCGCAATGCCGTCCTTGACGGTGACGGAGCGGACGGTGAGATTTTCCGGGAAAAGCGGATAGGTCGCGGCGCGGTCGGCGGCTAAAAGTTCGGTCAGGACGCGCGCGGGGTCGGTCGTTTCATAGGTGATGGCGAGCGTCTTTGGCAGGACGTCGGTGCCGTCTTCGGTGGGAAGATAGAGGACGACGGGGCCTTGCTTGGTGAGCGATTGGGTTGTTGCCTCTTGCTTTTGCGGCGGCGCTTGTTTTTCATTGAGGCAGCCGGAAAGAGGGAGGAGGAGTGAGAGGGCGAGTGCGGCAAGGATATGTTTCTTCATGGTTTCTCCTTAGGAAATTTGGGCGAAATAGTCGAGGAGGCCTTCGTAGAGACTGTTCGCGATGGATTTGGCCCCCCAAGACGAGGTGAGCATTTTCAGGCGGTGCGAATTGGAGATGAATCCCATTTCCACGAGGACGGAGGGCATTTTCGTGTGTACATTCACATAGAGGTCGTTCGCGCGGACGCCGCGGTCCGGGATGGCGAGATTATTGATGATGGCGTAGTGGATACGCTGTGCGAGGATGAGGTCCTTTGACGTTTTCGGGTTGTAGTAAACGGTCGTGCCGTCGATGGCGCTGTTTGAAAAGGAATCGATGTGAATGGAAACGAAGGCATCGGCGCCGGCTTTATTGGCGATGTCGCAGCGCGCTTGGAGTTCTTTGACGTCGTCGGCGTAGGGCGCGTAGACATCTTTGTCGGTCGAGTGGGTCATGATGACTTTGGCGCCGGCGGCTTTGAGCAGGTCGCGGAGCGGCTTGGCAATGGCCATATTGATGTCTTTTTCGTAATATTTTTTGCCGTTCAGCGTGCCAATTGCACCGACGTCCGCGCCGCCGTGGCCGGGATCGATGCAAATGATTTTTCCTTTCAAAATTTTCTTAGCATAGTTGCCGGCCGTGTCGGCGGTCGTTTTGGCCTCGGAGGAAGAGGAAACGGTAGATGCGGTATCTTGGCTGCGCGACGGAATATCAATGACGAGGCGATTCGGGCGTCCCGCTTTGGTATCGGGCTTTAAGGAGAAAACTTTAATTTCTTTTTTCGTCAGGGCGCGGGAGAGGCGGACGCAGGTCTTGACATCGCCGTCTGCGGAAGAGAGGGTGAAGGTCTCCGTATTTTGTTTTCCAATCGTGTAGGAAGAATCGACGTTTTTGGAAACGGTGGAGTCGGGGAGGGAGACGTACACGGCTTTCCCGTCTTTGGAAACGGTGACGTCGGCTGTTACGGGGGCGGATACGTCGAGGACGATGCGGACAAAAGGAATTGAAGCATCTGTCCGGGCAGCCCAAGAAATGCCGGTCACGTTCGCTGCGTCAGCAAAGGTAAAGAGTGCGAATGTAAAAAGAAATGGAAGTAGGACGGTAAAAAATCGTTTCATATATGCCTCTTTTTGAAATGAATGGGAGATGAGGGGCCTAGCTATCGGAATTTTTCCTTCGGGCGCCACGGGTGGCAAAGTGCTTTCTGGTGATAGAGATGAGGGGCCAAGCTTTCGGGATTTTTTCCATCGAGCGCCAAAGGGGGTAAAGTGCTTTCTGCTGATAGAGATGAGGGGCTAAGCTTTCGGGATTTTTTCCTTTGAGCGCCACGGGTGGTAAAGTGCTTTCTGTTGATAGCGATGAGGGGCAAAATTTTGGCGGACTTAGCTTTTGCGGCATAAATAATGACGACCTTAGTACTGACAGGAATGAGAAAGCGCCTCATTTCTATCTGCAGAAAGTTTTTCTTTCAAATGCCGAAAAAGCAGAAAAGGAATCAAGCCGAGCCACTCATCGGCAGCAGTCGGTTTTCGTGGCTTTGCCGCAATGGGAAAGAAATACTAAAGCCGCGCCCCTCATTTTTTACTCAATGCAATGGCTTCGTCAAATTCTTTTTGGATCGTTTCCGACGGTTCTTTGTCGGCAAGGGAGACGGCGATGATGGCGAGGGTGGCGAGAAGGAAACCGGGGACGAGCTCGTAGAGACCGAACCATGCGAAATGTTTCCAGATGAGGACGATCACGCCGCCCGTGATAATCCCGGCATATGCGCCGCGAAGGGTCATTCGTTTCCAGTAGAGCGAAAGAAGCATGACCGGTCCGAAGCACGCGCCGAAACCGGCCCACGCGTAGGAGACAATTTGGAAAATGTAACTGTTCGGATCGGCGGCTAGATAGAGCGCGCAGGCGGAAATGGCGAGCACGGTCGCGCGGGAAACGAGCAGGAGTTCCTTTTGGCTCGCGTGCGGATGGAAGGGATGGTACATATCGCGGGAAACAGCCGACGCCGTGACGAGAAGCTGCGAAGAGGCGGTGCTCATAATGGCCGCGAGAACCGCCGACCAGATGAGCCCCGTGAAGAAGGGCGAGGCCAAATCGGATGCCATGATGATAAAGACGCGCTCCGCATCGGCATTTTCCAAAGGAGTCGCCAGATACGCTTTCCCGACGACGCCGATGGCGATGGCGCAGAAGAGGGAAATGATCACCCAGCTCATGGCGATATTTGTGGATTTCTTGAGCTCTTTCGCATCGCTGATGGCCATGAAACGGACGAGAATGTGCGGCTGTCCGAAATAGCCGAGCCCCCAGCCGATGGAGGAGACGAACATAATCGTATTCATCATACCGCCGGCGGAATCGGGGAAGAGCGAGAAGAAATCGGCCCCTTCGGCAGAGAGCGCCGAGAGTGTGGGCGTCGCGCCGCCCAAGGCAATGGAGGCGGCGACGGGAATGTAGAGAACGGTGAAGAACATCATCGTACCTTGAATGAAATCCGTCCAGCACACTGCGGAAAATCCACCGAGGAATGTATAGAAAATGACGACGAAAGCGCCGATGAAAAGGGCGGTCGTGTAGGGAATGTCAAAAATGGTATTGAAGAGTTTCCCGGCCGCGACGAAGCCCGACGAGGTGTAGATAATGAAGAAAATCAGAATGCACACGGCGCAGAGAAGGCGCAGGCCGCTTTTGTTATCTTCGAAACGATTGGAAAGATAATCGGGGATCGTGAGGCTGTTTCCGGAAATCTCGGAGTAGGTGCGAAGGCGTTTGGAAATGAAAAGCCAATTCAGCCATGTGCCGACGATGAGGCCGACGCTCGTCCAGACGGCGGAGAGGCCGTGGAGATACGCAAAGCCGGGGAGCCCCATCAGCATCCAGCCGCTCATATCGGACGCTTCCGCGCTCATGGAGGTGAGCCAGGGGCCGAGCTTGCGGTCGCCCAAAATGTATTGCGAGAGATTTTTTTGTTTCCGGGAGTAATAAACGCCAATCGCCATCATGACGGCAAGATACAGACAGAAGGCCAAAATGATTCCGATTTCTCCTTGGTAGTGCATACGGTTTCCTTTCCAAAAGAAGCAGCGGAAAAACGTTGGCCGGTTTCCGATGCTTCCTTGCTCATTTTTGTATTTGTGATATAAGATGATTTAATAATGATAAAGGATTTTCGGAAAAAAGTAAAGGCGAGCGGGGAAACGGGACGGAAAATCCGTGAAAATTTTCAAAAAAATGCGTTTCCGATTCCTCGGATTCATGCTATAATGTTTTTGTCTCTTCCCAGTGGGCAGATGTCTGTGGGAATTCGATGGAAGAAAGGGAGCCATGGAAGAGCTGACGAGTCTTGCGAATCGCCGCGTGAAGCAGGCGTTGGAATTGAAGCAAAGGAAATATCGCGAGCGCTATGGGCTCTTTGTGATGGAAGGCACGCGAAGCGCGGAAGATGCGCTGGCGCTTTCGGTTGCGGATGTTTCTCTTTTTGTGACGATTGAGGCGATGGAGAGTCCGCGCGTTTCAAGACTGGCGGAGCGGGCGGAAGCATTTGGATGGCGCGTTTTTTCCGTGACAGAGCCGATTATGCGAAAAATGTCATCGGCGGTGCACGGGCAGGGTGTCCTCGCCGTTTTGCCAAAGCCTGTGAGAAAACTTTCCGAGGCGCCGGGGGAATCCAGCCTTTACGTCCTTTTGGATGCGGTGCAGGATCCGGGAAATGTCGGCACGATTCTTCGAACGGCAGCGGCCGCGGGCGCCAAAGCGGTCTTGCTCACGGAAGGCACGACGGACCCGTATGCGGAGAAAGCGGTGCAGTCCTCGATGGGAAGCATTTTGCGGCTTCCCGTATATGAGCGAGTGACGACGGAGGAATTGGACGCGTTTTTGTTGCGGACGAAATTGCCGCTGATCGGTACGGCGCTTTTAGGCGGAAAGCCGTATCGGGAAGTTTCCTGCGGACCGGATGCGGTCGTGGCATTCGGAAACGAAGGGGCGGGGCTCTCGGAAGAGATTTTGCACCGTTGTGAAGAACGTCTATATATTCCGATGGCGGGCGGCGTGGAGTCGCTCAATGTATCGGTCGCCGCCGGAATTATATTGTTTGGTTTGAAAGAGGTAAGGGATTAAAAAAAGAATGGCACGGATGAAAAAGAAGAAAGAATCATATATGGTGGATTTTTCGATTTTGCCGACGGCAGTGAAAGCGACGATTCGCGCCAAGCAAATGATTGAGGACGGGCGCGCGACGTCCATTTACGATGCGGTGCGTCGGGTGGGCATCAGTCGCAGCGCGTTTTACAAATATAAGGATCATGTCTCGGATGCTTTGAACGAAAATGCGCGAGACATTTTGACGCTGGTCGTGACATTGCAAAATGATGTGACGGTCCTGACGCGTCTTTTGAGAAAATTGTCGAAGGAGGAAACGGAGCCGGTGACAATGGGGAAAACGGCCCCGACAGGCGGTATGGTCGCCTTGACGCTCAGTTTCTATCTGGCGGATCTTCCGTATGACAGTGAAGATTTCATTAAAATGATTCGCGACGTGAAGGGCGTCGAGGATGTGATTGTCATAGGAGATGAGCGATGAAAGAGATTGGGATTGCTCTGCTAGGTTTCGGGACGGTCGGCAGCGGCGTCGCGGAAGCCATTCGGAGAAACGGAGAGGCCCTCGCGGTCCAGATTGGCGCGCGGCTCCGCTTGAAGACAGTCTTGGTGCGCGATCCGGCCAAATATGCCTCGCACGCGCTTTTGCAGGGTGTGAACCTTACGACGGATTTTTCCGAAATTGCGGATGATGACGAAATTTCCGTCGTCATCGAAGTCATGGGCGGCCTTTCGCCGGCGAAGGAATACATTGAAACGGCGCTGGCTAAAGGGAAGAGCGTCGTCAGCGCCAATAAGGATCTCGTCGCGCTCCATGGGCCGGACATTATCCGAATGGCGGAAGAACATCATGTGAATTTCAGCTGTGAGGCCAGCGTAGGCGGCGGTATTCCGATTCTGGTTCCGCTCCATGATTCGCTGGCGGCCAATCGGATTGACAAAATTCTCGGCATCGTGAACGGGACGACGAATTACATCCTGACAGCCATGACGGACACGGGCGATTCCTACGAGACGGCACTGGCCGAAGCGCAGGAGAAAGGTTTTGCGGAAGCGGATCCCACGAATGACGTCTGCGGCTATGATGCGGCGCGGAAACTCGCCATTTTGGCGTCCATCGGATTCCGAGCGAATGTGACATTTGACGATGTCGCGGTCGAAGGGATTGAAGAAATCACGCAGCAGGATGTGCTGTACGCCAAAGATATGGGTTATGTCATTAAACTCTTGGCGGTTGCGACGCGCGAGGACGGCGGGATTGCGCTCAATGTGTACCCGGCTTTTGTCCCAAAAGCGCACCCGCTGGCCTCCGTCAAAGGCTCGTACAACGCCATTTACGTCGTGGGCAATATCGTGGACGACGTCATGTTTTACGGGCGCGGCGCCGGTTCGCTCCCGACGGCTTCGGCGGTGATGGGTGACGTCATTGCGACGGCTAAGCACATCGTGAACCATACGACGGGCACCGGCATGATTTTGACGGAAAGAGAGCCTGCGACGCTGTATTCCTCGCAAAAGTTGCGCGACTCTTACTATTTCCGTCTCATCGTAAAAGATGCGACGGGCGTCTTGGCCGGGATTGCGCAAATCTTGGCTGACCACGATATCAGCATCAATGAAGTCGTACAGAAACGGCGTTTCCAAAATTGCGCGGAGCTCATGCTGATTGTCGAATCGGCGCCGCGCGAAAATATCGATCAAGTCATCGAAGCTTTGACGGCGCTTTCGACCGTCGTCGAGATTGCCAATGTGATACGGGTGCTCTCTGATGGAAACAAATGAAATCATCGTGCGCGTCCCGGCGACGACCGCAAATTTAGGCAGCGGTTTCGACGTCTTGGGCCTTGCGCTCTCTCTTGAAAATGAATTGCATTTCATCCCGGAAGAAGGGGATTTTGAAGATGTCGCCATGACGGCGGAAGGCGAAGGCCTCGCGACGCTGGCGACAGCCCCGGAGAATATCATTTTCCGTGCCATGGAGGAAACGGCAAGGGAAATCAGGAGACCGCTTCCTGCCGGACGAATGCATGCGGTGAATCGCATCCCGTTTGCCAGAGGTCTCGGAAGTTCTTCGGCGGCCATTGTGTCCGGCGTCGTCCTTGCGAATGTGCTCTTAGGCTCGCCGCTCTCTGAAAATGAAATGCTGCAAATTGCGGCACGCGTCGAAGGCCATCCGGATAATGTGGCGCCGGCGCTCTTGGGCGGCTTTGTCGTCTCCATGATGGAAGACGGCGTTTGCACCTCCGTTAAAATTCCCGTCGCGGAAGACTGGAAAGCTGTCGTCGCCATTCCCGATTACGAACTTATGACGGAAGAAGCGCGCGCCGTCCTGCCGACGACATACAGCCGCACGGACGCCGTCCACAATATCAGCGCCGTGTCCTTTTTGCTCACCTCGTTTTTTACGAAAAATCCGGCGTATCTCGGCCGAGGTCTTTCGGATCGCATCCACGTCCCGTACCGTATCGGCCTCATTCCGGGCGGTGAAGATGTCATGAAACAGGCCAAAGCAGCCGGCGCTTTCGGCGCGACCATCAGCGGCAGCGGCTCCACGATGATTGCTTTCGCCGATGTTGCGCACGCCAAAGCGGTGGGTGAAGCCATGCAAAACGCCTTCACCGCAAAAGACATGAAAAGCCGCATTTTAATCCTCGATTTCCATACAAGCGGCGCGAGGGCGGAAAGGGCTTGAAAGGCTTGGAAGGGGTCTGATGGTGTCACATAGAGGTGCGGGTCGTTATCCGTTATCCGTGGACCGTGAACCGTGAACCGAGCTTGAGAACCTTGGATTTCATGAAGTGTGACGGGCGGTAAACGGTAAACGGAAGGCGGATTACGGGCTTGAAAGGCTTGAAAGGCTTTAATCTTCTCATGAGGGTGTCTGCCGTGGGTCGCATAACCTTGACCTTGCGGGAGAACGATTGTGCGACATACGATGTGAGGCACAGAAAACGGAAAACAGAAAATGGAGAGTGGGCTTTGTGAAGTAACTGAAACGTGGTTACCGCACAAAGCCTTTTTTGGTAGCATGGCGGCACGCGCTGAAAAAATCAAAAAACATCGCTAAAAGCGATACCGATGAAGGCAGAGGTCTGATGCCGGACGTTTCGACTTCTATGTTTGCTAAAAACAAAGAATCGGCGTACCTCACCTTTTAATCAGTAAAAAGCTTTCATCACAAACGCCGCTGAAGAGGAAAAGAAAAAGTTATGCTCTTGCTTCCTTCTACTTGACAAAGCGCGCCGGTTTGAGTATTCTATTGTACATAACCAATGTCGGGACGTAGCTCAGTTTGGTAGAGCGCTACCTTGGGGTGGTAGAGGTCGCATGTTCAACTCATGTCGTTCCGACCATTTTTTTATCTTCAAAGTACATAAAAATAATATATCACCCGTTTCCGGTCATACAAGAAACGGGAGGAGAAAAGGAGGGATCGATATGAATCGAATCAAATCTGTGTTGCTTTTGACGCTGCTCAGCGTCATTCTGATGGCCATCGGCGGCATGGTCGGCGGGCGCGACGGCGCTACGGTCATGTTCCTGATTTCTTTGGGTATCAATTTTATAAGTTACTGGAATTGTGATAAAATAGCGTTGGCAAGTTATCGTGCGCAGCCGCTTTCGGAGAATCAAGTGCCTGAGCTTTTCGCTCTCGTGCGCGAACTCACGCGGAAAGCGGGAATGCCGATGCCGCGCATTTACATGATTCCGAGCGATGTCCCGAATGCGTTTGCGACGGGACGCGATGAAAATCATGCGGCCGTTGCCGTGACGCAGGGGCTGGTCTCCATGCTGGATCGCGACGAGCTGGCCGGCGTCTTGGGTCATGAATTGTCGCATATCCGTCATCGCGATACGCTCATCATGACGCTCTCGGCGTCCATTGCGGGCGCGATTTCTTGGATTGCGAATATGGCGCAGTGGGCGGCCATTTTCGGAGGCGGAAGAAACTCGGACGGCGAGCACGGAAATCCGCTCGCGCTCATGATTGTCGCGATTGTGGCACCGATTGCGGCGGCGGTTGTCCAGATGGCGCTGTCCCGTTCGCGGGAATACATGGCCGACGCCGGAGGAGCCGAGATCTCCGGGAAACCATTGGCATTGGCATCGGCGCTCCAAAAATTGGACAATTATGCGCATCATCGCGTGCTCTCCGGCGCGACGCCTTCGTCTTCCGGGCTTTTTATCATCAATCCGCTTGCCGGTATTTCTTCGTTCTCGGTCAATCTGTTTTCTACGCATCCTTCCACGGAGGATCGTATTAAAAAATTGCGCGAAATCGCTGCTCGTATGCGGTGAAACGCGCGGAGTATTTCTCAAAGGAGGCTTTTTGATGGCAAACATGGAAAAAACTTTGGTTCTCGTCAAACCGGACGGTGTGAAGAAACACATTTGCGGTGAAATCATTGCGCGTTTCGAACGCAAGGGATTGGCAATTCACGCAATCAAAATGATTCAGGTCCCGGCGGAGCTTGCGAAGAAACATTATGCGGAGCACGAAGGGAAGGGATTCTTCCAAGACCTCATCGACTTCATCACGTCGGGCCCGGTGCTCGCGATGGTCATCGAAGGCGAAAATGCGGTGAAAGCTGTCCGCCAGATCAACGGCGCGACGAATCCGCTCGAAGCGGTGCCCGGCTCCATCCGCGGCGACTACGCGACGTCCATCGATGAAAATATCGTACATGCATCCGACGCTCCGGAGACGGCAGCGCGCGAAATCGCCCTCTGGTTCCCGGAACTCTGAGGCAGCGTCATGGCGAAGGTCTACACCCGCACGGGTGATAAAGGGAAAACAAGTCTCTACACGGGAGAGCGCGTCTCGAAGGCGAGTCTCCGTGTGGAAACATACGGCACCGTCGATGAGGCAGACTCCGTCTTGGGGCTCTGCCGCGCGTTCGCGACGCATGAGGACGTCAAAGACACGATTTACGCGGTGCAAAAAAGCCTCTGGATGCTGATGGCCGATGTCGCCAGCCTCGGCGCGGAAGCGAATATCAAAGAGGAACACGTGACGGAGCTGGAGCAAATCATCGATCAATATGATGAGAAACTCGCGCCGCTCGATCATTTCATCGTCCCCGGTGAGACGAAAAGCTCGGCGCCGCTCGACATGGCACGTGCCGTCGTCCGCCGCGCGGAGCGCCTCATGTGGCGCCTCGGCGAAGCAGAGGACATCCACGAGGCCGATCTCAAATACCTGAATCGCCTTTCGGATTTGTGCTTCATTCTGTCGAGATACGAGAGCGAAGTCAAAGCGTAAAGGAAACGGGAGCTGTGAGGAAATGATTTCCATTTTCTCACAGCTCTTTTTTGTGCACGCGAAGCGACACCGCTATAGCCTTCCTTTGGAGGAAGGTGGCGCGGAGCGCCGCGTAATTTTTCAAAAATTACGTGGGGTGCTTTCCCGCAGAACTCCTGTCGTTTTTCATTCTCTTTCTTCCCCGTGGAAGAAAGAGAACG
>CAVEFO010000009.1:0-40164 GCA_963615055.1 Lachnospiraceae bacterium | reverse complement strand
TCCTTTTTGATTGCAAATCCTAAAATCAGAATTTGTAGTTGAGGGACAGCGTCCAGGAGCTGCCGTATTCTTTGGAATAGTTAACTTCATCCTTCTTCACACCGAATGCATATTCGCCGTGGAGAAATGAAGCGGTCTCATGCCAAATAAAATCAGCGAGACGGTGAAATGTCTCGCTGACAAAGTTAATTTTCGGGAGTCACAGCCTTGTGCCTCTCATTTTTTGTTTCAACGCCCCGTTCCGATTTCTCGGCCGAGATCCCAGAGTTCTTTCGGCAGCGTCCGCTTCCTTGTAAACGCTTCTTCGTAGGAAATTTCTTGTATGTTTCCTTGGTGAATGCCGGCGAGGAAACCGTGTTTTCCGGTGAGGAGGGATTTTGTCGCGGCGGCGGCCAGGGTGGTCGCCAGGATGGAATCGTGGGCGGACGGGGCGCCGCCTCTTTGGATGTAGCCGAGGTTCGTCGCGGAGATTTCGAGATTCGTTTCCACAGAAAGGCGCGCGGCGAGTTCGTGGGCGTGGGCCGCGCCTTCCGCGCAGATGAGGATGCAATTCGTGCGGCCGGCTTTTGTGAGGGCGAGGAGTTTTTCGGCTATTTCTTTTTCATGGAAGGGGATTTCCGGGACGAGGATAAATTCCGCGCCGCCGGCAAGGCCTGCCGCAAGGGCGATGTGGCCGGCGTGGTGCCCCATGACTTCCAGGACGGCGGCCCGTTCGTGGGCGGATGCGGTGTCGCGGATTTTGCGGATGGCGTAGAGCGCCGTATTCATGGCGGTGTCGTAGCCAATCGTGTCTTCCGTGCCGGGCATGTCGTTGTCAATCGTCGCGGGGACGACGGCGGTCGGAATGCCGCGCGTTTCCAAAGAGGCCGCGCCGCGCATGGAGCCGTCTCCGCCGATGACGAGAAGGGCGTCGATGTTTTGTTTCCGCAAAATATCGGCGGCTTTTTGCTGCATGGTTTCCTCTAAAAAAGGAAGAAACCGCGCCGTCTTGAGTATCGTGCCGCCGCGGACTTCGATGCCGCCGACGTCACGCCAAGAAAGGGTCGTGATTTCTTCCTTTGTGAGTCCTTCGTAGCCGCGGAAAATGCCGATGGGCTCCGCGCCTTTCGCTATCGCTGTGCGCACGGCGCTGCGAATGGCCGCATTCATGCCCGGTGCATCGCCGCCGCTTGTCAAAATGCCGATTTTCATGATTCATCGCTCCCTTTGGTTTTCCGGGAAACGCGCCACAAATTCGATGCGGTGCGTCTCGATGTATTGCGTGATCAAAAGCGCCGTCTGCGTGGGCTGGCGGTTCGTCGTATTCACCACGATGTCGGCGCGCGGTTTCCAAGATTCCCATTGGCTGCGCATTTTTCTGACGTAACCGTCCACATTGGAGTAGTCCATCGTCGGACGCTTTCCGATTCGTTTGGAGACGCGCTCGGCCAGACGAAACGGGCGTGCAATGAGCAGCGCGACGAGGCCGTATTCCGAAAGGAGGCGGAATTTTTCTTCCGTCATGGGGAAATTGCCGCCCATGGCGATGACGGCTTCATGATAGAAACGAACGTGATTCACGACGTCCATTTCCGTTTCTTCAAATCGTTTTTGCCCGACGCGCTCCCAGTAGGCCGCCATTTTTTGGCCCGTGAGGCGCTCCAAAATGCGGTCCGTGTCCGCGAGTTGCCAGCCGAAATTTTCCGCCAAAATTTTCGCGGCACGGGATTTTCCGGTCCCCATCGGACCGATTAAGACAATGTTTCGTTTCTTCATTCGCGACTCCTGCCCCGATATGCCGTAAGCTCCGCCTCAAAACGCAGCCGGTCGCCTTCGCGCACGATTTTGCGGAAGGTGAGGCACATCCACCGTTCTTTTTCTTGTATTATATCAAACATTTCAAGGAGCGAGGCAAAATCGGCCGTGCCGGAAAGGGACAGGCGCAAAATGTCTCCGTGCTTTTGCGGCGTGGGCGCATTTTCGCTGACGGTCTCAATCCGAATGCCGGCGGCGGCCAAGTCTTCGGCGGCGCGGGATACATCGGCCATGTTTGGAAACGGGGAAACGGGGGGCGCGGTCGGCGCTTGAAATGTCTCGACGAGTTGATTTTCGAGGGTCAGCTGCGCGGTCATTTGTTTTTTGTCTTCGGCGGCGAAATGGAGGGCGGCGGCGGCAAGGAGAAAGAGAATGGCGGCGGCGCCGAAAATTTCTTTTTTATTTTTCATCAGCTTCACGGGATGCCTCCTTTTTGCCCTTTTCCGCGCGGAGCGTAAATCGGAGCAGCGCGCGGCCGTCTTCGCGTTTCACGGATTCGCGGCGGACGTTTTGATCCCAAGAAAGGGAAAGCAGCCGGGCAAGTGTGTTCACGTCCTCGGATTTTGTCGCCGTGCCGCGAATCTGAATGTCGCGCTCTCTTTCAATGGCCGTAATCGTGACGCCGGCGGGCAGGACATCGGCCAGCGTCACGAGTTTTTTCTCCCAATCGCCGTTTTCGGCAAAGAAGAGGCGACATTCTTTCATCTCGGCTTTGCGGGTGCGCTCCGTCTCGCGTGTCTTTTGCATGGCGGCGCGGATATCTGCGAGCGCGGCTTGTTTTGTGAGTGCGTCTTGGTACGATTGCGTTTCGAATAGGTATTCGCCGGCGGCGGCGCCGAAAAGCAAAAAGGAAATACCGGCAGCGATGGCCCACAGCTCGCTTTCGGTCTTCCATCGCGCAAATACGTTGCGGGCATCGCGCGGCGCGGCAAAATCGATCGAGTTTTCGTCGGTCAGTCGGAGCGCAAGAGACAGGTACAATTCTTTTTGAAATGTTTCATGTGAAACATTTTCTTTCGAGAAAAATATTTCGTGCCATGCGGTTTGCGCATTGTCGCCGCAATCGGTCATGGGACACCAAAGAAAATCCGGCGCGCTTTCCGAAATGTTTCTGATGGCCTCTTCCTCGGACATTTTTACGGTTTTGGCGGCAATCGTGCCGTGATCGTCTGCGACAAGCACGCGTGCCGAAGATTTTCCGCAGAGGAATACGGCACCGGGCGCGGGAAAATTTTTCGGGGAAAAGACGGGGCGGATGTGGGCAATCCGTTTCCCGGCGCTTGCGGCGGCGTCTTGCCAGCGAGTGATCGTCTCGCGGGGGAGCGCGGCGGCGAGGAGGCGGTATCCGTCCGGCGAGTGAGATAACACGTGCGTGCGCATTTCGGCGTCCGGCAGAGAGAAAAGGGTGTCCTGTTCCCATTGCAAGGTCGAGGCCAGTTCGTCTTCGGGCATGTCGGGGAAGGTCGCAAGCTTGATGCGAAAATCGGAGAAGGTCGCGGCCAAGGTGATGCGTTTTCCGGAAAATCCGGCCGCTTTGGCGGAGAGCATCACGGCGGCGGGATCCGTTTCCTTGAAAAACTCGTAGCGCAAAAATTTCCCGTCCGACACTTCCGCGAAGAACGTGAAGTCTTTGGCGGGAATGCATACCGTCTGAAAGGAATTTGATAAAAATTTCATATTAAAACAACTCCCTGATATTGCTCGCCGTCAGCACGCGGACGCCGGTTTCGTCTTTTTCCACGGTGAGTTGCAAATAGCGCACGGAGCCGGTGTCCGTTTTTTCTCCGGCCAGATCGATATAGTGGCCGGCCGTTTCCTTGTGGAACGTGACAAGACAGATGACGTTTTCGTCAATCCGAATCGTTTCTTCTTGCTTTTCTTCAGGAAATGCATTTCGGCGAAGGTAGGAAAGCGCCCAGACGGCTCCGCTTTCGGCGGCGTACTGCGCGGCCAGCCCGTTTCGGTACTCCGCTGTATCGCGGACGCCCTGCGCGGCGCCGTAGAGAAGCGTCGCCGCCACCGAGAGCAGCGCGGCAAAAGCCGTCAAGAGCCACAGCGCGATAAATCCTTTTCTATTCAAAATAATCCCCCGCCAGTAAAAAATCATAGACCGGCAAGACCGCCGTTTCCACGATAAAATTTTCGCCCGTTTCCCGGCGAAGTATTTGGTAGGATATTTGCAGAAGGCCGCCGGGTTGCGTCGTGAAATAAGAGGCGCGCTCGCCGCGGCGGACGACGTATTCCGGGTGGGTCTCGGCGTCGCCCGTCAATGGTTGCGAGCCGCCGCGGTAGACATCGAAGCGTAGAATGCCGCCGGATACGGAAAAACCAAAATTTTGAATCCCGTTATTGTCGGATTCCCGTTTGAACGTATAGGTATCGGCGGCCGTCGTCTCCGTCGCCGTCGTGCGCGCCAAGGCGAAACGGGCGGCTTCCGCCGTGTATTGCGCTGAGAAAAGGGCGTCTTCCCGGCAACGCATCCGGCGCTGGACATTTGTCACGACCTCCCCGACACGTCCGATTAAAGGAAACGCAGCGACGGCGACCAAAGACAGAATGCCTAAAGCCAAGAGGGCCTCCGTCATCAAAAATCCGCGCCGTTTCATTCGGTGTCCTCCTCTTCCGGGGCGGGCCTCGTCAGGATCCGGAATCGACATTCACGGCCGTCCTCGTCCGTGACGACGACTTGCGCAAAGGATACGGAAATCCCGGAAACATTCTCCGTGCCGCTTTCCGTATCAATCCGGAAGGAATGGCCGTTTCGTGTGGTCGTGCTTGCGATGGGAAGTGCGGCATCGAAACGCGCGTTGTACTTCATCGTTTCCAATGTCTCTTCGGCCAGGAGAAGCGCCGTCGTTTCCCGCTTAGCCGCCGTGACATAGCGAATGGCGTGGACGCAGGCAAAGCCGACGGCGGCCGCCAGTAGGAGCACGAGGCAGACAGAAAGCTCGGCCCAGATGAGAAAGAATCCGTTTCTACCACACATCTTCCACCCGTATCCGCCCGGTATATCGGGCAATCGTAATCCGGCGGGCGTGAGATTGATCCGTCGGCATCACGGTGATGGTATAATTTTTTTCGTTTTTGGGAAATCCATTGACATTGAAACTGAGCTCCGCATAGGCGGGTTGCAGCAGGAAGCCTTCCGGGAGATAGCCGGATGGCGTCGTGACGGTCGTGCCCAGATAGGATCGGTAGCGTACACGCCCGTCGACACTGGTGAATCGGAGCGTGCGTGTGGGGGATCCGATTTGAATGCGGCTTCGTGTCCGCGCCTGGGCTTGCGTCGTGCGGATGAGAGCGCAAATTTCTTCCGTGATCGCCGTCAAAAGTCTCTCTTGGTGCCAGGCGTATAGTTTCGGCAAAAGAATGGCCGTAGCAAGGCAGGCGATGGCGACCGTGATGAGGAGCTCTGCCATCAAAAGGCCGCGGCGCCGTTTCAAAAGAAGCCGAGCCAGCCGTCCCATAACCGTTCGCCCCAAAAATAAGAAATCGCGCCGGCCGTACACATAAACGGCGCGAAACAAAGACCGTCCGAAAATTGTTTCATGTGAAACAAAATCAAAAGAAGTGCGCCGGCGGCGCCCAAAAGAAAGGACAGCCACACAAAAACAGCGGAGGCTTCCGGCGAAAGCCACAAGGAAATCGCGCCCGCCAAAAAGATGTCTCCGCTGCCCATGGCGCCGCGAAACAGAAAAAATAAAGTCCCGAAGAAAAGAAAAACGAGGACAGCCGCCCAAAGGGAGGCCGGTGTCCCCGTCCAAATCCAATATAAAAATCCGAATGCCGCCAAGAGTCCCGTTTGCCAATCGGAAATGAAGCCGGTCGTCCAATCCTCTTTGGCGGGCAGCCACAGAAGCACGCAAAAGAGAAGGCCGGCGGCCACCTCCGTCGTCATGTCTCGGAAGAGGTCCCGTAGGACGAATACGTCACGCCTTTGAACGTGCACGTCCATTCCCCGTCCGATCCGGCCGTGTAGGACAAATCATCCTGCGGCGGTTCCGGGACGGATTTGAGATACCCGTCCGTTTTGTCGGCCAAAGTGGAAAGAGAGGTCGGATAGCTGCCGTGCTTGGCGTAATAAAGTTCGGTCGCCGTGCCAATCGTCGCCAAATCCGCGCGGATGCGGGCAATCTTGGCCTCATCGGTCGCGCGGATAAAATTCGGCACCGCGACGGCGGCCAGAATGCCGATAATGGCGACGACAATCATCAGCTCGATCAACGTAAAGCCGCGCCGCACTTTTTGTCGAAACTGTTTTTTCATTTCCGCCTCTCCTTTCGCCGGTGAAAACTTGTTTGGTCCTGATGGATTTTTCCTTCTTTAATAGTATCCCATCTTTTCCATAATGACAAGGGGCGGCGGAAAATTTCGGAAAATTTTTGCGGTCGCGGCAGCGGGACGGGAAAGAATCGGTAAAAAGAAAAATAAGTCTTGCAAAATATCGGAAACGCTGGTATCATATACGAGTCACCTTACGGGAGACGAAGGGGCATAGCTCAATTGATAGAGTAGCGGTCTCCAAAACCGTTGGTTGGGGGTTTGAGTCCCTCTGCCCCTGCCATGTGGCTCCGTAGCTCAGTCTGGATAGAGCACTTGACTACGAATCAAGGTGTCAGGGGTTCGAATCCCTTCGGGGTCACCACAAAAAAATCCTGCAGTTTATAGGACTGCGGGATTTTTTATTGCACCAAATCGGTCGCGGGAAATTTTTGGTAATGCGAGAAACGGGTTTGCGATATAGGGAAATGCGATTCATCAAAAATAAAATAAAACGATTTCCGGACACACAAAGAATAAAATGAGAAAAGCATGATATAATAATTTTGGCAAAGTGGCGATTTTTTTTCGTCACGATTTTCGACGCGTCGAGCAGAAACGGCGCCGAAAAATTTTTGATTTATCTTCAAAGAAAGGATTTATTTGTATGGACGACGGCCACATAGGGACCGAACTATTGATTATTTTTGTTTTGATTTTTTTGAACGGCGTGTTTTCCATGACGGAAATCGCGGTCGTCGGCGCGCGAAAGACGAAGCTGCGCGAGATGGCCAAGAGCGGCAACAAAAAAGCGGAGTACGCGCTGCAGATTGCGGAGAACCCGGAGAATTTGTTTTCCACGATTCAGATCGGGATCACGGCGATCGGGATTTTGACGGGGATGTTTTCCGGCGCGACGCTTTCGGGTCCTCTGGCGTCGCTTTTGTCGTGCGTGCCGGCTTTGGCGCCGTATGCGCAGGGGCTGGCGATGACGATTGTCATGATTTTGGTCAGCTATGCGACGCTGATTTTGGGAGAGCTGGCGCCGAAGTGGCTCGCGATCGCGAAAGCCGAAGAAATGTCGTGCCTCATCGCCAAGCCGATGCTGACCTTTTCGCGCATCAGTTACCCGCTCATTCTGTTCAGCAACTGGTCGACGAAGGTGGTCATCCGGCTGCTCGGCGTCGATATGCAGGAAGAAAAGCCCGTTTCCGAAGAGGAAATCCGCGTGCTGCTGCGTCAGGGAGCCAGCATGGGGACCTTTGACCAAGCGGAGCCGGATTTGGTCGACCGCGTCTTTCAGCTCGATGATCTCACGGCGGCCGATTGCATGACGGCCCGGACGCAGCTCGAATGGATCGATATCGAAACCGAAGAGGCGGAGATTTGGAAAATGCTGGAAACGAGCACCCATTATCGCCTTCCCGTCGGCCATGAGTCCTTGGATGAATTTCTGGGGATTGTCGACGTCAGTGACGTCCTGCGCGATATCCACAAAAACGGGAAAGGCGCTTCGGTGAAAGAATCCGTGCATCGCTGCATTCGTCAGGCCGTGTACATCCCCGAAACGCTGACCTTGGTGAAAATTTTACAGATGTTTCGTGAAAAAAGCGTGCATGAAGCCATTGTGATCGACGAGTACGGCAGTCTTTCCGGTTTCCTGACGTTGCACGATATTTTGGAAGAAATTGTCGGGGATATGCCGGGCGATGCAGCGGAAAAGCGGGAGGACACGGATCGCATTCTGAAGCGGAGTGACAATTCTTATCTCGTGGAAGGACTTTGCGGGATCGACGATTTTAGGGAATATTTCAAGCTCGAAGAGAAGCTGCCGGGCGAGGCGGAGGATTATTACAAGACGGTCGGCGGTTTCCTCGTCTATCTCTTGGGCTATATTCCGAAGGAAACGGAAACGATAGATTACGGCCGTTTTCGCTTTGAAATCGTCGATTTGGATCGCCGTCGGATCGATAAGGTGCTGGTGACGGTGACAGAAGCGGCGCCGGTCGCGGAGGAAGAGGAAACGGAATGACGGAAACGGAGGAAATGGCGGCGGTCGAGCGGATTCTTGCGGAAAACGAGAAGATTTTCAAGGCCGCTTTGGATCATCGGAAGAAAAGAAAGGATATCGAGCGGTATTTGCCGGCGCTTTTGACGTCGGCCGATGCCGTGCGCCGGGCGCTTTTGCAGGCGGCGGAGGAGAGCGCGGAGGAAAGCCGTGCCGAGTTACTGCTGCGTTATCGGCTGGAAGCGTTTTCGGCGGCGTGGGGATATCCGGAGAGCGCGGAGGATGTACTCCGGTTTTTAGCGGCGGAAAAGGAGGCGAAACAAAAGAAAAAAGCGAAGAAGAAACAGGATAAAAAAGCGAAAAAAGAGAAGAATAAGAAAAAAGAGAAAAAAGAGAAAAAAGAGAAGCGGAAGAACGATTGAATTTATTTTTGAGAGAATGCGGCGGAAAATTTTGGATTCCGCCCGGATTCTCAGTCATTTTAGGAGAGGTTTTTGATTATGTATTACAATTCAAATTTTATGACGACGTATCGCGCCGAGGACGGAAAAGTCCTGGGGTGCATCAAAGAAGGCATTAAAAGTTCGTTTCCCACGTCGGGCGGACAGGATTTCCGTTTTTTTGTCGAGCCGCTGTCCCCGGTTCCGGCCGGGTATGAAGGGGCGCTTTCGATCGGATTCACCGGTTTTATGAGCCGCATCGGCTACGACACCAATGCGTTTTCGTCGGAAAAAGAGGCTGAAGAGGCGCTTCGCCGCGATTGGACGGGATCGTTTGTGAGCTTCACGCCGGCGCTTCGGAACAATCGCTATTATGTGCTGGAAGAGTTGCACAAGGAAACGGCGCCGGCTGTCGCGGAAGAGGGGGCGTTTTATTTTCCCGTGCCGATTTTCAATCTGCGGGAGAGCCTGATTTTGGCCGGGGACATCAATCGTTTCGTACAATTTTTGGCGGAGGGGAAACCGCTTCCGGGGCTGTCCAAACGATATTGGAATCAAAAGCAATATACCCCCATGGTCGCGGCGCGCTATCGGGACGCGGCGGACGGCGAAGAAAAAATGCTGCTGTGCATGCCGACGGAAAAAGACGGATTCGATGCGACGGAGCTTTCGGAAGGCGGCGCGTATTTTGCGACGACGGGCGATCTTTCGTATACCTATCTGAAAAAAGGCGGCGAGATGGCGAATCGGACTCTGTTCTGTGACGAAGCGCCGCTGTTTTTTGCGACAAAAGATGTTTTGGCCGCGCTTCGCGAAGAGGCTCTCCCCCTTTCGGAAGGCGGTTTCCAATCGGTGCCGGAGGTGGTGACGGTCGCAGAGGAAGCGGCGTCGGTTGCCGCCGAGGAAACAGCGGTAAAGGCCATGCCGGTCCCGAAAAAAGATTTGGCGGAAGACGAATTTTTGCGTCGTTTCTTTGCGCTGGCGAAAGAAAAAGCGCTTCTGTACGATGAAAAAGATTTGTTGAATTTCCATATTGCCGCCAAGACGGCGCGGCTCACGATTTTGGCCGGCATGAGCGGCACGGGGAAATCCGCGCTCATTCGGCTCTATGCGGAGGCGCTGGGCTTGGCGGCGGAGCAGCTGGCCATGCCGGCCGTGCGCCCCTCGTGGATGGATGACAGCGATGTGCTCGGCTATCTCGATATGAAAAATATGACGTACCGTCCGGCCGATACAGGTCTCACGGAGCTGTTGATTGCGGCGGAAAAGCATCCGGAAAAGCTCTACATCGTCTGCTTCGACGAAATGAATTTGGCCCGTGCCGAGCATTATTTCGCGCAATTTATTTCCGCGCTGGAAAACGACAAAGAGACCGTCATTCGCCTCTACAACCCGGCGCTCGCCTCCCGCATTTACAACAGCCCCGTCTATCCGCCGGAAATCCACATCGGGTCGAATGTCATTTTCACCGGCACAATCAATGTGGATGAATCCACGTATCATTTTTCCGATAAAATTTTGGATCGGGCGAATGTGATCACGCTGCGCCCCGGACGTTTCCGGGATTTGGCGGGTCTCGTCCCGAAGGAGGCGGCACCGCAAGAGGAAATTTCGGCAAAGACCTATGCGGGATTTCGGAAGGAAGGCGCGAGCATTGCCCTTTCGGCCGAAGAACTCGGGTTTTTTGATGATTTGAACGCGCTGCTTTTGGAAAACGGCGGCGTCAGCGCGATCGGATTCCGCGTGGTGCGGCAGATCGGAAGCTATTTGGAAAATATTCCCGACGGCAGCGGCATTTCTCGCGCCGAAGCCTTTGATAAGCAACTCGTGCAGCGCGTCCTGACGAAATTGCGCGGCTCCGCGGAGCAGCTGAAAGCGTTGGTTTCTTTGGACGAGAAAGGAAATCTGACGGGTGCCTTGGAGGCACTTTTGGCGCGGCACAGCGAGTTGGCCGCATTCGAGGCGGCCCGCGCGATGCTCGTCCGCAAAGCGAAAGAACTCAAGCTGTATGACTACACCATTTGAGCTTGCGTTTCGCACGAGAGAAGGCGTGCGGAGCCCGGCGAAATATGCGAAACGGTCGGAGGAGCTGGCCTCCGGTCGTTTTCGTGCGCTTTCGATGGCGGAGAACCAAGATATTTCCGTCAGTTTTCGCGCGCCTGCCGATTTTCGTCTCACGATGGACGGGATGGACGTCATCGCGGGCCATGCGGGCGAGGCGGCGCCGTACCTTTCTCCGCGTGCGGGCTGGCAAACACTTTTTGAAGCGAAAAATTTCCCGCTCGTCCCCGGCTATTACGTGCTCACCGTCGAAGGCGGCGGCCGCGCGTGGTATGCGCTCATCGAAATCGTGCCGCGCTATCTGGAAAAGCGGCAATGGACGGCGATGCGCGATGAACTCACGGAAGAAATCCGACACCTGTCTTTTGATTTTATGAAGCGCAGCCTTCATATCGGCGGCCTTTTCGGAAACGACGCGGACAGCGCGCTGCTTCTCCGTTTCTACATCATTCACGATATGGCCGAGCGCGTCATTCACGTTTTGCGGGAGCTTTCCCGTTCGGCAAACAGCCGGATTGCGATGAAGACGAAGCGTGTCCCCCGCCTGTCGGTCAGAAAGGAAGAGCCGCACAGTCGTCCGCTGCAAAATCGGATCGGCGATTTGTCCCCTTTCTCCTATGTCACGACGGTCGAGACGACGTGGAATGTCGCGGAAAATCGCTTTGTGAAGACGCTCCTCTTGCAGCTTTCGCGCTCTCTTTCGGATTTTACGGACAGCACGGCCGGGCGAATGGCGAAAACGGCCGAGGTGCAGGAAAGCGAGCGACAATACCGCGAACAGGGCGGCTATCAATATCGTATGCGCGAGGGCGAAATGCGGCGTTTTTCTGATTACCGAAAAGAAGCCGAGCGCTTGCAAAATGCCATTCGTGCCGCGGCCGATGCGCCGTGGTATCGCGAGACGGATCCCCTCCCCCTTCTTTTGCCCGACATGACGCTGGCGCGCGATCCCCGCTATGCCGTGCTCTATCGCCTCTATGAAAATCTGCGTCACCCGGAGGACAGCCTTTCCGTTTCCTCTTTCTATCGCTTTCAATGGAAACGTACGGACAAGCTCTATGAACTTTGGTGCGTTTTGACCTTTGTCAAAGCGTTTTCGCAAAACGGTTGGCAGACGGAAAACGGCCCGGCGGTGCGTGCCGAGGGCGGACAATATCTGTTGGAAAGTCTGGAGCCCGGCGCCGTGATTGTCATGACGCGCGGCGATGAACGGGTCCGGATGGTCTACGATGCGGACATTCCGACGACGGCGGCCGCGACGAATCGGGAAACGGCGCCGCTGTATACGAATGCGTGGCACCGACGCCCGGACCTTCGCATCGATCACTACCGCAGCGAGATTTACGACGGCTCTTTGATCGTCGATTTCAAGTATCGCGACATCTATCGCCTCTGGCAGGACGAGACCGTCAGTGCGCGGCTCCGGGCGCAATTTAATGCGTATCGCGATATGAATACGAAATTCTATCGCGATCTCTCGGAGACGGATTCCCTCAGAAATATTCGCCCCGTCAAAGAAGTCTGGGCGATCTTTCCCCGCGAAGCGCCCCCCTTGACGGACGAAGATTACAGCCTCCGTTTCCTCTCCCTCGCTCCCGGTCTTGCGGCCAATAAAATGCTGCCCCGCGCATTGGAGACGTATTTTGAGAAACTGGGGAAATGAGATGAAAAGCTTGCAGCGGCTTGATGAGGCTTGAAAGGGCTTGAAAAGGCTTGAAAAGGCTTGAAAGGGCTTGAAAGGGCTTGAAAAGGCTTGAAAGGGCTTAAAAGGGTTTGAAAGGGTTTGAAAGGGTTTGAAAGGGCTTGATGAGGCTTGAAAGCGAACATAGCGGTGCTGTTCGTTGTCCGTTATCCGTGAACCGTGCCTCCTTGTGAGGCGAAAAGCTTGATGAGATCATTCTTTCCCATCAAGCTTTTTTGTTTGCTGCCAAATCGATTCACCGCCCTCAAGCTTTTCAAGCCTTGCCCGAAAAGCAAAAACGAAAAAAGGACGCCGAAACGATTCGCCGCCATCAAGCCCCCATCAAGCCTTGCCCGAAAAGTAAGAATGAAAAAGGACACCCAAACGGCTCATAGCCCTCAAGCCCCCATCAAGCCTCCACCTCTGTGTGAGACACGGTAAACGGTAAACGGATAACGGCCAACGGTTTCCCTTTTGCCCCTCAATTCTGAATTTTATGATACAATAATACCGACAGAAAAACGTCATTTCTTTTGACGTGCCGTTTTTCGGATGCGGAGGATTCGTTTTGTTTGCGTATGCATATACCTTCATGGCGGCTTTTTTGGTCACATTTCTTTTGACGCCGCTCGTGAAAAAATTGGCGGTCCGGATCGGGGCCATCGATCGGCCGGACGCGCGGAAGGTCCATCATGGGCTCGTGCCGCGGCTCGGCGGGCTTGCGATTTATGCCGGCTTTATTCTTTCGATTGCCCTGACGGTCGGATTTGACGATATGGGGATGCGCGGGCTTTGTGCCGGTGCGACGTTTCTGATTGTCGTCGGCGTGCTGGACGATCGGTTTTCCCTGCCGCCGAAGGTGAAACTTTTGGGACAAATCATCGCGGCGGCGATTTTCGTTATCGGCTTCGGCATTCGTGTCGATTGGTTTCAGCTGCCGATGCTCGGTTATTTCTATTTGCCGGCGTGGGTGTCCGTGCCGCTCACGATTTTCTGGATCATCGGCTTTGTGAATACGGTGAATCTGATCGACGGGCTCGACGGGCTGGCAGCGGGGATTGCCGCGATTGCTTCGATTGCGATTTCTTTTTTGTCCTTCCAAATGGGGCAATGGATTTGCGCGGCGGCCATGGTCGCGATGGCGGGCTCGGCGCTCGCGTTTTTGCAATACAATTTCAATCCCGCGAAAATTTTCATGGGCGATACAGGCTCGATGCTTTTGGGCTATCTCATCGCCGGCGTGTCGGTCTTAGGGCAGATGAAGACTGCGACGGTCGTGGTTCTCATTGTGCCGCTTATCGCGCTTTCCGTGCCGATTATGGATACTTTCATGGCGATTGCGCGTCGGAAACAGGCGGGCGTGCCCGTTTTTTCGGCGGATAAACGCCATTTGCATCATCGTTTGCTGGCCCTCGGTCTCGACCAGAAAGAAGTCGTGCTCGTCATGTACGCGCTGACGGCTTTTTTCTGCGCGGCCGCTTTGCTCATCATTCATTTGAATCTCATTGTCGGAATGATTGTCATTTTAGCGGTGCTCGTTATTTTCCTGCTGTGGGCGCGTAAATTGGGCGTCCTGTCGGAAGGGAAATGACGGCACCCTTTTTTCGTGCGAAAAGGAGGAATTTCCGTGAATATCATGACGGTCTTCGGGACGCGGCCCGAGGCGATTAAAATGGCGCCCGTCGTCCAAGAACTCAAAAAACATCCGGAAGTTGTGACGAAAATTTGCATCACGGCGCAGCATCGGGAAATGCTTGATCAAGTCATGGATCTCTTCGGCCTCGTCGCCGATTACGATCTCGACATCATGGCGAAGGGGCAGACGCTCTACGACATCACCGAGCGCGTGCTGCACGGCCTGCGCGAAGTCTTTGAAAAAGAGAAACCGGATCTCGTCCTCGTCCACGGCGACACGACGACAACCTTCACGGCGGCGCTCGCGGCGTTTTATGCACAAATTCCCGTCGGTCATGTGGAGGCGGGCCTTCGCACCGGCAATCTCTTCTCCCCCTACCCCGAAGAAGCGAATCGCCAGCTCACGGGCATCTTAGCCGATTACCACTTTGCGCCGACGGAGACCGCGCGGCAAAATTTGCTTGCCGAGCACAAAAATCCCGACAGAATCTATGTGACGGGAAATACTGTCATCGATGCGCTTCTGGCGACCGTGAAAGACCATTATACTTTTGCGGACAAAGAGATCGAAGCGCTGGAGGCGCACAAACGCATCATTCTCGTCACGACGCACCGCCGCGAAAATCTGGGCGGCCCCATGCACCACGTCTACCGTGCGCTGCGCCGCCTCGTCGATACCGTGCCGGACACGGAAATTGTATTTCCCGTCCACCTAAATCCCCTCGTGCGCGAAGCCGTCGCCGAAGAACTGGAAGGCCATCCGTCCGTTCATCTCGTCGAGCCGATGGAATACGAAGAATTTACGAATCTCATGGCGCGCTCGGCCATCGTCCTGACCGATTCGGGCGGCATTCAGGAAGAAGCGCCGAGTCTGGGGAAACCGGTGCTCGTCCTTCGCGATACGACCGAGCGGCCGGAAGCCGTCGCCGCCGGCACGGTGAAACTCGTCGGGACGGATGAGGAAACGGTGTATCGCGCAGCCTACGAACTTTTGACAGATGAGGCCGCGTACAAAAAAATGGCCGAAGCCGTGAATCCTTACGGAGACGGCCTTGCCGCAAAACGGATCGTCGAGCGGATTCTGTGCGGTCACGACTTGCCCGATCGCTTCATCGTCAAACGATAAGAACGCGCGAAGGACGCCATTGACGACGGCGCAGGCCCTTTCCCTGCACAATCGATTTCTTGTAAAAAGATGAGAAATGATAAAATTTTATGGCGCGTCGCGATTTCCTATGTTACAATAAATCGGTATGGACTTTTGCAAGTCAAATTTCGTTTATAAATCTAAAATTTTCGTACCGCTCGTTTGGCGCGAATTTTCGCGGAAAATGATGATTTCTTTGCGGAAAGAAAGGACGACGCCATGCATCCTTCGCAAAAGAAAGAGGACGATTGGAATCCTCTTCGCAGCGCGGCGATTGCCTCCGGCGCCGGTCTGACGATCCTCGTCACCATCGGGCTTTGTGTCTGGGCGGGGCTGTATGTAGACGAATGGTTCGGGACAGGTCCCTATGGTCTCATCGGATGCTCCGTCTTGGGCGGCATCACGGGGATTTGGTCCGTCATTAAGCAAATGCTGAGGAAATAATGGTCTACGATTTGGACTTTCCGAACTATGCCACGCGGATTCTCCGATGGACGGCGATTCTGGGTCTTGCGGCGGCGGCCGTTGCCTTTTATTGGGGCTGGACATTTGCGGCGGGCGCTTTGGCCGGGACACTTTTTCAATACGGGTTTCTCTTCTTTTTGAGAGCAAAATACAGAAAATGGCAAACCCAAGGACGGGCCGGGGACGAAATCGGAACCAAGCTCGTCGGCTACACCGGATTTCGTCTTTTTTTGGAAATCGCGGGATGCGTCATAGCGGCGCTTTGCATGGGACTTGGCGTATTGGGATTTTTAGCGGGCTTACTTTCACTGACGACGGCGACCGTCGCGGACAAAATCGTCAGTGTGATTAAGGAATAATTTCTTTTCTTGACATCCATGTAAGAGAGAGGGGGTGACATTATGCATCTTCATACAGGTACGCACGTCGTGGGGCAATTTCTCGGGATGCAAATCAACTGGGACACCATTTACACGACATGGCTGGCCGGATTTCTCGTCATTTTGATGGTTTTTTGCGCCAGTCGCGGTCGTGCACTCGTCCCGAGCGGTTGGCAAAACGTCATGGAAATGGTGATTGAGCAGCTCTGCGGGTTGTTTCAGGAAAACCTGGGCAAAAAGTACCGGCAGGTCGCGACCATGCTATTGACTCTGTTTCTCTTTATTTTCACCGCGAACCAGATCGGTCTTTTGCCGACCCAGCATCTGACGGCGTCGCCGACCAATGACGTCAATACCACACTGGGTTTGGCGATCGCGGCGTCGCTGGCGATTCACTTCTACTTCATCGTGAATAAAGGCGTCGGGAAGTGGGTGGCGCATTTCTTCCATCCGTTTTCCTTCTTCGTCATTATGAACGTCATTGAAGAAATTGCGCGGCCGATCACGCTGGCCATGCGTCTATTCGGGAATATCCTGGCAGGGGAAATTCTGCTGGAAATTCTCTACTCGCTGGCTCCGGCTCTCGTACCTATGATCTGGATTGCGTTCAGTTTGTTCGTCGGACTGATCCAGGCGTTCATCTTTACCACGCTCGTCTCGATCTATTTGAAGGAAAGTGTGGATTGACGGACAGAAAAGCACCGCCTTTACAAACGGGGAAAACGGCACCGTCCGTCCAAACGGCAGGAAATTCCCGATACGCGGGAAACATTTTATGTAATTCTTAGGAGGAATTATCACTATGGAACAGGCTATCATCGTTCAGTATTCCGCCATTGCGGCAGCGATCATTGCGGCAGCGGCATCCATTGCGGCGGCATTCTCCGACTCCCGTGCGGCGAGCCAGGCCCTCGAAGGCATGACCCGTCAGCCGGAAATGGCAGGCAAACTTTTCACGAACATGCTCGTTGCTATCGGCCTGATCGAATCCATTCCGATTATTGCCATCGTTATCGCCATCGTTCTCGTATTTGCCAACCCGTTCCTCGGCTAATATTTCCTATACCATATTAGCTAAGGGAGGGGATTTCGTTGGTAGAACTTAATGGAACCTTGCTGTTTCAGATCGCCAACTTCTTCATTCTTTGTGCTATTCTGGGGCATTTCTGCTACAAGCCGATTCTGAAAGTTTTGGATGACCGGAAAAACCGCATTCAAAATGATCTCGACTCCGCCGCGCAAAGCGCCAGCGACGCGAAAAAGCTGAAGGAAGAATACGAAGCTCAGCTCCGCGAAGCGCAGGTGCAGGCGCAGGAAGTCGTCAGCAAGGCGATAAAAGAAGCCCAGGTCCAGGCACAGGCACAGATTGAAGCAGCCCGGGACGCGATTGCCAAAGAAAAAGATGCAGCGACAGCCCAGATTGAGAGAGAAAGAGCGGAAGCGCTCGAATCGCTCAAAGGCGAAGTCGCGGCCCTTTCTTGCGAAATCGCATCCAAGATCATCAGCAAGAATATGACGCCGGAGGCGAATGCGGCCCTCATCACCGAGAGCATCGCAAAGCTTGGCGAGGCAGGTAAATAATCATGGATAAGAGCGTCATCGTCGCTAAAAAGTACGGACGAGCCATCTATGAAATTGCCTGCGAGCAAAAAAGCCTGGAAAAGACTGAAGAGGAGCTTCTTCTCATCAGCAAAACCATAGAGGAAAGCGAAGAACTCAAAGCTTTTCTCCACCATCCTTTGCTTACGAAGGATGCCAAGAAAGAGACCATACAAAAATTATTTGCAGATAAAGTGCAGCCGGTGGTCTTGCAATTCTGCTACGTCGTGATGGACAAGGATCGATTCGAATATTTGCCGCAAATGGTCGATGTGTACAAATCGCTCGCCCACGAAGGCATGGGAATCGAAGAAGCCCTTGTGACGTCCGCGTTTCCGCTTTCCGAAAAAGAGGCCGATGCCTTGAAGGAAAAGCTCTCGGAAATGACGGGCAAAAAAATCGTGATGAAGCAGAAGGTCGACAGCGCCCTCTTGGGAGGGTTCACCGTCCAAATCGGCGACCGTCTCATTGACGGCTCCGTGGCCAGACAGCTTCGGGCACTGAAACTGAAAATCATGCAAAGAGATTGAGGTGACTTTAGGGAAATGAAAATCAGTTCGGATGAAATCACATCTGTCATCAAAAAACAGATTGAAAACTACAAAGTAGACCTCAATGTCGATGAAGTAGGGACAGTCCTGGAAGTCGGCGACGGTATCGCGCACGTGTACGGCCTGGAAAACTGCATGGCCGGCGAACTGCTCGAATTGCCGAACGGCGTCTACGGCATGGCACTGAACCTCGAAGAAAGCAATGTCGGCGTCGTCCTTTTGGGTCAATACGAGACCATCAAGGAAGGCGACACGGTGAAGAGAACCGGCCGTCTGATGCAGGTCCCCGTCGGGGAAGCCGTCATCGGGCGCGTCGTCAATTCGCTGGGTCAGCCGCTTGACGGAAAGGGCGAAATTAAAACCGACGCTTATCGCGACATTGAAATCAAAGCACCGGGCATTGCCGACCGGCAGCCCGTCAACGTTCCGCTCCAGACCGGGCTCAAGTGTATCGACTCCATGGTACCGATCGGCCGCGGCCAGCGCGAACTCATCATCGGTGACCGCGGCACGGGTAAGACCGCCGTCGCCATCGACACCATTCTGAACCAGAAGGGCCAAAACGTCATTTGTATCTACGTTTCCATCGGTCAGAAAAATGCAAACGTCGTCCGCGTGTATGAGCGCCTGAAACAAGCCGGCGCCATGGATCACTCCATCATCGTACACGCCGGCGCTTCCGAAGGCTCCCCGATGCAGTATTTGGCACCGTACTCCGGTGTCGCCATCGCCGAGCACCTCATGCACCAGGGCAAAGACGTCCTCATTATTTATGATGACCTCTCCAAGCACGCCGTCGCATACCGCGCGATGTCCCTGTTGCTCCGTCGTCCGCCGGGACGTGAAGCCTACCCGGGCGATGTCTTCTATCTGCACTCCCGCCTCTTGGAACGCGCTGCCCGTCTTTCCGATGAACTCGGCGGCGGCTCCATCACGGCCCTTCCGATCATTGAGACACTGGCCGGCGACGTCGGGGCTTACATTCCGACGAACGTCATCTCCATCACGGACGGCCAGATCTATCTGGAAACGAGCCTCTTCTACTCCGGTGTACGCCCGGCCATCAACGTCGGCCTCTCCGTATCCCGTGTCGGCGGCTCCGCCCAGATCAAAGCGATGAAACAAGTCGCCGGGACCCTTCGTCTCGATTTGGCGCAGTTCCGTGAATTGGCGGCCTTCGCGCAGTTCGGCTCCGATCTCGATCCGACCACGAAAGCCCAGATCGATCGCGGCCTTCGCACCACGGAAATTCTGAAACAGCCGCAGTATACGCCTTACCCGGTCGAAGACCAGGTCATGTCCATCTACACGGCCGTCAAAGGTTTCCTGGATGACATCGATACCGAAGACGTCGTCGATTTCGAGCATCAGTTGATTGCCTTCCTCCACAGCAGCCATCCGGAAATCGGAGCGGACATCGCCGGGACGAAGAAACTCAACGAAGCGAACGAAGAAGCACTCAAGAGTGCCATTGATGAATTCAAGACTCGGTACAAGGCGGCAAAGAATCCGGAAACGGCAGAGGGGTGATCTGAATGGAGAGTACGCGTGATATAAAAGGGCGCATAAAGTCTGTCACCAATATCCAGCAGATTACCAAGGCAATGAAAATGGTCGCCGCCGCGCGTCTTCGCAAAGCCGAAGAAAAAGCGCTCGGCGCCCGTCCCTATGCCCAAAAAGTCGAAGAACTCCTGCGCCGTGCTTCTTCGGCAGCCCCCGGCTACACCCATCCGCTCTTGGCGGAACGCGAAAAGAAACGCGTCGGCTATCTCGTCATTTGCGGCGATAAAGGCCTGGCCGGAGCTTACAATTCAAACGTCATGAAAAAGACCGTGGCGGAATTTGCCGGCAAAAACTCCGAAGACTATCGCGTCTACATCTGCGGCAAGCAAGCGAAGAATTATCTCAAATTCCGCGGCTACCGCATCGACTCGTACCACTTCGGTTTCTCCGACAGACCGTCCGCCGATGACTCCATCCTATTGGCCAAAGAAGTCATAGACCTCTTCAATAAAGGAGAAATCGACGAAGTCCAAATCATCTATACGAAATTCTACACCGCTCTCCGGCAGCAAGTCACCATGACCCGCCTGCTTCCCATCGAAGCGCCGGAAGCGGAGGAAGCAGCCGAAGGATCCGGCCTCGCCGGCGAAGAAGTCCCGTACATCTTCCTGCCGGACGCCGCCGCTGTCCTCGATAACCTGCTTCCCCAGTATGTACAAGTGCAAATCTACAACGCCATGCTGCAATCCGCGGCATCCGAGCTGGGCAGCCGTATGGCGGCCATGTCTGCGGCGACCGACAACGCGGCCGAACGTATCGCCGACCTCAACCTCACGTACAACAAAGCACGTCAGGCCCAGGTCACGAACGAAATCTCCGAAATCGTCGGCGGCGCGAATGCCCTCGAATGATTGGCACAGAAAATAGGAGGAATGCTTCTTCATGAGCAAGGAACAGGAAGGAAAAGTCATACAAGTCATCGGCGCCGTCGTCGACATCGCCTTTGACGAAAATTCCGAACTGCCTGCCGTGTACAATGCCATTCGCGTCAAAGACGACACCGGAGCCGTTCCGGTCGACGTCATTTGCGAAACCATGCAGCACCTCGGTGACGGCGTTGTACGCTGTGTAGCCATGAGCTCCACAGACGGCATGGTCAGAGGAATGAAAGCCTTTGACACCGGCAAAGCCATCGCGGTTCCCGTCGGCGACGGCGTCCTGGGACGTATTTTCAACGTCCTCGGCAATACCGTCGACAACGACCCCGCAGAAGTCAAAGCCGACGATCATTGGCCCATCCACCGCGCCGCTCCGGCCTTCAAAGACCAGAGCCCGGCAGCGGAAATTTTTGAAACCGGCATCAAAGTCGTCGACCTCATCGCTCCGTACGCAAAAGGCGGGAAAATCGGCCTCTTCGGCGGCGCAGGCGTCGGCAAGACAGTTTTGATTCAGGAACTCATCCACAACGTCGCGACCGAGCACTCCGGCTGCTCCGTCTTCTGCGGCGTCGGGGAACGCACCCGTGAAGGCAACGACCTCTGGGGCGAAATGAAAGAATCCGGCGTTCTCTCCAAAGCCGCCCTCGTCTACGGCCAGATGAACGAACCGCCGGGAGCCCGTATGCGTGTCGCCCTGACCGGCCTCACCATGGCGGAATATTTCCGTGACAAAGAACATCAGGACGTCCTGCTCTTCATCGACAACATTTTCCGTTTCGTCCAGGCAGGCTCCGAAGTGTCCGCACTGCTCGGCCGTATGCCGTCCGCCGTCGGTTACCAGCCGACCCTTGCGACCGACATCGGCGAACTGCAGGAACGCATCACCTCGACCAAAGACGGATCCATCACATCCGTCCAGGCCGTATACGTCCCGGCAGACGACCTGACCGACCCGGCACCGGCCGGCGTCTTCAGTCACCTCGACGCGACCACCGTCCTCAACCGTTCCATCGCAGAACTCGGCATCTATCCGGCCGTCGATCCCCTCGACTCCACCAGCCGTATCCTCGATCCGAACGTGTTGGGCGAAGAACACTACACCGTCGCGCGCGGCGTCCAGGCCATTCTGCAGCGCTACAAAGAATTGCAGGACATCATCGCCATTCTCGGTATGGAAGAACTTTCCGACGAGGATAAAATCATCGTGGCACGTGCCCGTAAAATTCAGAAATTCCTTTCTCAGCCCTTCTTCGTGGCGGAACAATTTACCGGCCAGTCCGGGAAATACGTCCCCTTGAAAGAAACCATTCGCGGCTTCAAAGAAATCCTGAACGGCGAGCACGACGACCTGCCGGAAGGCGCGTTCTATCTCGTGGGAACCATTGACGAGGCAATCGAAAAGGCGAAACAGATGCAGAAGGGGGAATAAGCCATGGCTGATACCCTGACACCACTCCACGTGGAAATCATCACGCCCGACGGCTCCGTCTACGCGGCAGACGACGTCAAAATGGTCGTGGCCCGCGCGACGGACGGCGAATTCGGCATCCTGAAAGGTCACCTGCCCTTGGCGGCGGCCCTCGAAATCGCCCCCGTCCGGATCGTGACCGAGACCGGCGAGACCCAAATCGCCGTCTTTGGCGGCTTCTTGGAAAACAAGGACAACTGCGTCAATATCATCGCACCGCTCGCCGAGCTGGCGAAAGATATCGACGTCGCTCGCGCCGAAGCGGCCAAAAAACGTGCGGAAGAAAGATTGGCGAATAAGACGGCCGACATCGACGTCGAAAGAGCCCAATCCGCTCTCCGCCGCGCCCTCGTCCGGCTCCAAATCGCAGGAAATAAGTAAGGAAGATTACGAAAAAAACTCCCGATGACATGTCGGGAGTTTTTGATTGCGCATTTGAGAGAAGAGGATGGAGCGTTTAGCTTTGGGTGTTTCATAGAGATTGAGACTTCAGACGTTTGCTCGGCTTTTCTTCTCAGGCGCAAGATAGTTGTTAGTTATTGGCTATTAGCTCTTAGACAAAAGCGGTACGCGCTTTGCGCAATGATAAAAATCGTCGCCGACGGCGAAACCTGTGGAGGAAGGTGGCGCAAAGCGCGCTTCTAAAAGCTGAAAGCTAACACCTAACAACGATCTTGCGCCTGACGTCCAAAGCCAAGCAAGGATTTGACATCTGAGGCCTGCCGGCTTGACCTCATTGCGTTGATAAAAGCCGAACCATCGGCCCTGCCATTTTATAACCATTATAAAAAATTTTGATAAGAGAAAAGGGAAGAAAAACAAAGAAAACACTTGACAAGAAACAGGGGGGGGGTGGTAAAATATAGCGGTAAATCCGAACGCGTGAAGAGAGAGTCACTTGCGGGATGGATACATGTGGTTGTTCTGTTTTTGATGTAAAGGAGAAGCGCAATGAAACAGAAAACAAAGAAATTCGGGATTTTGTCAGCCGGGATTTTGCTGGCATTGGGTGCGGCTGTGATGCCGCAGCAGGCACTGGCCGATACGGTGGTCAGCGGGTCAAATAACAGGGGGATTTCGGCATATGTGAAGGAAGGGACTTATGGGACGGCTGTCGGCGACAATGCGCAAGTGACAAATGATTATGGCATCGCTGTTGGGTTTAGTGCCATCGCCGGAGGAACGACAGCGAAACGTGAGGGGGAAATCTCCGGCGGGACGGCCGCCATCGGATATGCAGCCTCGGCGCAAGGGAATTATTCCGTGGCCATCGGGTATGCTGCGCGGACGACGGAGACGGGATATAAAGGCGTGGCCATCGGCGACTATGCGGCTGTGGTCGGGGACTCTGCGATCGGGATCGGTGCGCATACCCAGGTTTACGGGGAAGAAAATGTAGCTCTCGGCTATGGTGTAGAGACGTATACGATATCGGAGAAAGAGGGAGAAGAGGGGACATTGAAAACGGCAGTCGCGGCGACGGGTGTCGGTTCACGGAGTGTCGCAAGTGGGAGTTATTCTTCGGCTCTTGGGTATGCAAGCTCGGCGCAGGGGGAGCAGTCGCTTGCATCCGGCTACCAAAGTAACGCAAGTAAAGATTTTTCGTCGGCCATCGGCGTCTTCGCCCAGGCGACAGCAGAACAGGCGCAGGCTTTCGGGTACAATGCGCAAGCGACCGGCGATTACTCTTTGGCGACGGGTTTCCAAGCGAAAGCGAAAGACGAATATGCGGCGGCTTTCGGCTATGCCAGCGAAGCTTCGGGTAAGCAGTCTTTGGCCGCCGGGAACGAAGCGAGTGCGTCCGGAGAAGTGTCGAGTGCGTTGGGAGGGTTTAGCAGTGCGAGCGGAAGAGGAGCAACGGCTGTCGGGTATGTGAGCCAGGCGACGGCGGAGGCCGCGACGTCTCTCGGCTACGCGAGCGTTACCCTCGCTGCCAACAGTACCGCTGTCGGAGCAGGCGCGGTTGTCTATGAAGATAGCAAAAACTCCGCGGCATTCGGGTACAACGCCCAGGCCAAAAGTGCCAATGCGGTGGCCATCGGGGCTAATTCCGTAGCAAGCAAGGAAGGCACGGTTTCTTTCGGTCATGTATCTACGGATACGTACTACAAGTATAATGAAGAGACACAGCAATCGGAAGAGACGGCATATGGGAGCGATTCGTTTGCCACGCTCGTCAATGTGCAGGGTGGCACCAAAAAGAATGAAGTCGCGACCTGGGACCAGTTGATCGGAAAGGCTGAGTACGACGCGTCTACGGGGAAGCTGACGTTTACGAGAAATGATGAAACTACATTTGACGTTACAATTCCGGCCGGGAGCGGTAGCGCGGCAATCGGCGATACGACTAAACTTTCCGATGCGGGTCTTGGCGATAATGTGACGGACAGCATCCTCGCGGTCAACAATAAAGTGGATGATCTTTCCCATGATATCAATAAAGTCGGTGCCGGCGCGGCAGCTTTGGCGGCACTTCTTCCGGAAGCCTTTGACCCGGCGGATAAATGGAGCTTCGCCGTCGGCTACGGGCATTATAAAAACGCGAATGCGGGCGCGATCGGCGCTTTCTTCAAGCCGAATGCGGATATGACGATCTCCCTCGGCAGCACGATCGGAAATGGCAACCCGATGGTGAATGCGGGCCTGTCCTTCAAGCTGGGGCAGCGCAGTGCGAAGCTGGCGCAGAATGCGACGAATTCGCAACTTGTACAGGAAGTAAATGCGCTCCGTGCGGAAAATGCGGCGCAAGCGCAGGAAATTCGTGAACTCAAGGCGCAAATGGCAAAGGTACTTGCCAAGGTCGGTGGCTGATCCAAAGAAATACAAAAGAGATTGCTTCTCGGGAGGCAATCTCTTTTTTTGTGCGGATGGACGGGGGAATGGAAGAGGGGAGCGCAGGGGTCAAGCGGTGAGATGTCGGAGATGTTATAAAATGTCGTCGGACGGATCGCATTGAGATGTGCCGGTGGCGCGAAGCGCACTTCTAAAAGCGACCGGCCGACAGCGAACAACGATTTTGCGCATGAGAAGAAAAGCGCATCCTGCCTTTGGGTTCCTTTTATGTTACAATACATCCATCATAAAAAAGGGGAAAAGATACAGGATGGCATCACAATCTCTCGGCCATTTGGCCGCTTCGTTTACCATATTGCTTTGGGGTGCGACATTTATTTCCACGAAGGTGTTGCTAGAAATGTTTACGCCCGTGGAAATTTTGGTCGCGCGTTTCATTCTCGGTTATTTGGCGCTTTGGGTGGCGGCACCGCGATTTCTTCGGCTGCGGGAGCGGCGGGAGGAAATGTGGTTTGCCGCAGCCGGGGCGACGGGGATTGCGCTGTATTATTTCTTGGAAAATATCGCACTCGTGTATTCGTCGGCCTCCAATGTCGGGATCACGGTGTCGACGGCGCCTTTTTTCACCGCGCTATTGGTGCCCGTTTTCATGAAGGGTAAGGCTGTCATTCCACTTCGGTTTTACGTGGGATTTATTGTCGCGCTGTCGGGGATCGCGCTCATCACGCTCTCGGAGAGTGCGCTGTCTTTCAGCCCGTTCGGAGATTTCTTGGCGCTTTTGGCTGCGCTCGCTTGGGCGGTGTATTCGCATCTTTTGCGGATTGTCTTTTCGTTTTCCTATCCGACGATTCTCGTGACGCGTCGTATTTTCGGCTACGGGATTCTGTGCATGCTTCCGATTTGGCTGTGGGAAGATCACGCGGTGACGCTTTCGGCGATTTTTGATCCTGTGAATTTTGGAAACTTTCTCTTTTTGGGGCTCGGCGCAAGTGCTTGCTGCTTTGCGACGTGGAATTATGCGGTGAAAGTCATGGGGCCGGTCAAAACGGGGGTCTACATTTACGCGACTCCCGTCGTCACGGCGATTTTGGCGATTTTGATTTTGCATGAGCCTTTCACATGGCTTTCCGCTTGTGGAATGGCTCTGGCTATCGCGGGTCTCTGGCTGTCGAAGGAGGCAGGGTGAAAAGCGGAATTGAGATATGAAAAAAACTATTGAATTTGTCAGGAAGGCTTAGTACAATAAGAATGTATGTTTAGCGCATAAATGATGAGATATGTTTCTTTTCGATTTTGGAAAGAGGAGGACGGCATGAGAGAGATTCATAAGATATTGGTCGCGAATCGCGGGGAGATCGCCATTCGCGTGTTCCGGGCGGCAAGTGAGCTGGGGATCCGGACGGTGGCGATTTATTCGAAGGAAGATATTTTATCACTCCATCGCAATCGCGCGGATGAGGCGTATCTGGTCGGCGCGGGGAAGAAACCGGTCGACGCATACCTTGATATGGACGATATCATCCGCATCGCCAAGGAGCACGGGGTGGACGCGATTCATCCGGGGTACGGATTCTTGGCGGAGAATGCGGAGTTTGCGGCGCGCTGCGAGGCGGCGGGGATTACATTCATCGGACCGACGGTCGAGCATTTGACGATGTTCGGCGATAAGGTGAATGCGCGTATTCAGGCGGAAAGAGCGGACATTCCGATGATTCCGGGGACGAAGGGCGCCGTTTCCTCTTTCGAAGAAGTGAAGGAATTTGCGGAAACGCACGGGTTCCCCATCATGATCAAGGCGGTGTCCGGCGGCGGCGGGCGCGGGATGCGTAATGTCGATCGCATTGAGGATCTCGAAGAGGCGTACCACCGCGCGAAATCGGAAGCGAAGATGGCTTTCGGCGACGATTCGGTGTACGTCGAAAAATGCATCATGAATCCAAAGCACATCGAGGTGCAAATTTTGGGCGATGAAGCGGGAAATGTCGTGCATCTTTACGAGCGCGACTGCTCGATTCAGCGCCGTCATCAGAAGGTCATTGAAATGGCGCCGGCGTGGTCGCTCCCTGTTTCTCTTCGTGAGGAAATTTGCGCCGCGGCCGTGAAACTCATGAAAAACGTGAAGTATCTCAATGCCGGGACGTGCGAATTTTTGGTAGACGAGGATGAGAAACATTTCTATTTCATCGAAGTGAATCCGCGCGTGCAGGTGGAGCACACGGTGACGGAGCTCGTCTGTGATGTGGATATCGTGAAGGCGCAGATTTTGGTCGCCGAGGGGTATTCGCTGGACAGTGACGAGATCGGCATCGGGCGGCAGGAGGATATTTCCTACCACGGCATGGCGATCCAGTGCCGGATTACGACGGAGGATCCGCAGAACGGCTTCATGCCCGACACGGGAAAAATCATCGCGTATCGCTCCGGCGGCGGTCCGGGGATTCGGCTCGATGCGGGCACGGCGTACACGGGCGCGGTGATCACGCCGTATTACGATTCGCTTCTCGTGAAGGTCACGGGATACGCGAATCGGCCGGCGGACGCGATTCACCGGATGCTGCGCTGCCTCGAAGAATTCCGCATCAGCGGCGTCAAGACGAATATTTATTTCCTGCAAAATATGTTGCAGACGAAAGATTTCCAAGAGGGGCTCTGCGACGTCAATTACATCGATCGGCATCCGGAGCTGCTCGTGGATCCGCATGACATCAGCGACCGCGGCACGAAACTTTTGGAGTACATCGGCGATATCACGGTGAACGGCTACGCGAATGCGGGCATGACGGAGAAACCGGATTTCGCGCCGCTCCCCGTCTTGGAAACGTCGGAAGAGCCGCCGCGCGGGACGAAGCAGCTTTTGGACGAAATGGGGCCGGAGCGCTTTGCCAAGTGGGTCATGGAGCAGAAAGAAGTACTGCTCATGGACACGACGTACCGCGATGCGCATCAATCGCTTTTGGCGACGCGCGTCCGCACGCACGATATCATGAATGCGATTCATTACACGGCGACGAAGCTGCCGAATTTGTTCTCGTTTGAAAACTGGGGCGGCGCGACTTTCGACGTCGCGTACCGTTTCCTTGATGAATGCCCGTGGGTGCGCCTGCGGAAAATGCGTGAAGCGGCGCCGAATATTCTCTTCCAGATGCTGACGCGCGGGGCGAATACGGTCGGGTATACGAATTACGCCGAAAATGTCGTGCGGCATTTCATTGATCGCGCCGCGGCAAACGGCGTCGACGTCTTCCGTATCTTCGACTGCTTAAATCAGCTCGATCACATGACGGTGACGATTGACGAAGTTCGGAAATGCGGGAAACTCGCGGAAACGGCGATTTGCTATACGGGCGATCTCATGGACCCGAATCGTCAGAAATATTCGCTCGCCTATTACACGAATATGGCGAAGGAGCTCCAAAAGGCGGGCGCGCACATCATTGCCATCAAAGATATGTCCGGCCTTTTGAAACCGGAAGCGGCGTATGCGCTCGTTTCCGCGCTGAAAGATGCGGTGGATCTTCCGATTCATCTCCACAGCCACGAAGGCGGCGGCTGCATTATTTATTCCTATGCGAAAGCCGTCGATGCGGGCGTCGATATCGTGGACGTCGCGACGAGCGCTTTGGCGAATGGGACAAGCCAGCCGTCCATGCAATCTTTCTGGTACGCGCTGCAGGATCATCCGCGTCGTCCGAAGCTCGATATCGAAGCGATGGAAGCGATCGATCGCTACTGGGAAGGCGTCCGTCCGTACTATGCGGGCGTCGACAGCAAGATGACAGCGCCGAATACGACGCTCTTCTCGCATGAAATGCCCGGCGGACAATATTCGAATCTGCGCCAGCAGGCCACGGCGGTCGGTCTGGGCGATCGTTGGCTCGATGTATGCAAAATGTACGCGAAAGTCAATATGATGTTCGGCGATATCATCAAAGTCACGCCGTCCTCGAAAGTCGTCGGCGATATGGCGCTCTTCATGGTGCAGAACAATCTGACGGAAGAAGACGTCATGCAGCGCGGCGAAACGCTCGATTTTCCGCAGTCCGTCATCGATTTCTTTGATGGGAAACTGGGGACGCCATACGGCGGTTTCCCGGAAAAACTGCAAAAAATCATCCTCCGCGGCAAGTCGGCACATGCCGAAGAGACGCCGGCGCCGGTCGACTTTGAAAAGACGAAAGCGGAGATGCGCGAAAAAGGGTTCCCCGTCACGGAGCAATCCGTCTCGTCGTACCTCATTTATCCGAAAGTGTACGCCGATTTCCAGGCGCGCTATAAACTCTACGGCGATCTTTCGATTCTCGATACGCCGACGTTTTTCTTCGGTATGAAGCCGGGTGAAGAAGTCCGCGTGAATATCGAGCAGGGCAAAATGCTGCTCCTCCGGATGGAAGACATGACGAAACCGGATGCGAACGGCGATCGCCTAATCCGTTTTGAAATCAACGGGATGCCGCGCGAGATCAAAGTGCACGACAAGCACGTCGCCACGCAGAATATCGAAGTCCGCAAAGCCGATAAAGACATTGTCGGCGAAGTCGGCGCGACACTTTCCGGTTCCGTCGTGAAAGTCCTCGTCGAAAAGGGCGCGCACGTCAAGAAAGGCGACCCGGTCCTCGTGACGGAAGCGATGAAAATGGAAACGACGGTCACGGCGCCGAAAGACGGCATCGTGAGTGAAATTCTGGCCAAAGCCGGCGGCCGCATCAGCTCCGGCGACCTGCTCCTCGTCATTGAATAAGAATAGGAAAAATCCCGAAAGCTTTTTGGCCGAAGCCTTCGGGATTTTTGCTTGGAAATTTTCGATTGTAAAGTCCGAAGTGTCTGCCTTGTGAGGAAGAAATGGCGACCGGCGCTCCGTTTCTTTCAAAAACCTATTGACAAAATTTCCGACCTCCTGTATACTCTCCCCATATTCAAATGCGTACATGCGATGAACGAGACGTGAACCGATCGGGATCTCCAGAGAGCCGGCGTGTGGTGAAAGCCGGTGCGAAGGGTCGGGAATCTATCACTCGTGAGCTTCTCGGCTGAAAGGAGTAAGCTGAGGCGGAGGTCCCCGTTACGGATAGCCATGAGTTAATATGCAGGGTGGTACCGCGAATTCGCCCCTGTCCCATTGTGGACGGGGGCTTTTTGTTACCATCCTTGGCACGGAGTCTAAATACAGGGTGGTACCACGCCAAAGCGTCCTTGTCCTTTCGGGGCAGGGATTTTTTATTCGGCGGCATCTACGAATGGAAAGCGATAAACCGAAGTGGTACCGCGCCATGCGCCTTCGACCGGGAAACCGGCCGGAGGTTTTTTGTTTTGGGAGATTGTTCCGTACGCAATTATTTTAAGGAGAATGAGAAATGGAAAAAATGTGGAAACGAATGGGATTGGCATTGTTGCTTGCTGCGGCGGCGGTCGGACTTTCCGGTTGCGGCGACAACGGAGCGGCACCGAAAGAGGCTGAAGGAGCCAAGGTCGCGAAGATCGGTTTCTTAAACGGCGTCAGCGGGAGCGTCGCGTCCTACGGGCTGGCCGAGAAGGAAGGCTTCGATTTGGCCGTCGAGGAAGTGAACCGCGAAGGGAAGATTCATTTCGATGTCGAGATGGTCGATACGAAAGGAAACGTCCAACAATGTGTGAGCGCGGCGCAGAAAATGATCGCCGATAAAAAAGTACTCGTCGTCGGCCCCCTCATTTCCGGCGAATACAAAGCGGTCGGCCCGCTCTTCCAGCAGGCAAAAATTCCGCTTCTGGGCGCAGCGACGACGGCGGAAGGCCTCATTGAAATCGGCGACTATATGTTCCGCAACTGTGTGCCCGAATCGCAAAACATCCCGCAGACGGTACAAAAGACGCACAAACTTTTGGGTTACCGGACGGTCGCCGTGCTCTATTCGAACAACAACGAGCACCAAGTGTCCGCGTACAAGACATTCGTGAAAGCGCTAGAAGCCGAGGGCGTCCAAATCGTGGAGACGGAAACGTTTGCCGATAAAGACACCGATTTCAGCGCGCAGCTCACGAAAATCCAAGCGGCGAATCCGGATGCCGTCGTCGTGGCCGGTTACTACCAAGAAGGCGGCCTCATTCTGAAGAAAATGCGCGAAATGGGCATGAATCAGCCGGTCCTGGGCGATAACGGTTTCGTGTCCCCCGAACTCATCAAGATTGCGGGCGCGGCAGCGGATAATGTCTACGTCTCCTCCATGTGGTCCGCCGATCGCGCGAGCCAAGCGACGAAAGATTTCGTGAAAAATTTCCGCGAGAAATATCACCACGATCCGGACAATTTCGCCGCCTGCGCCTACGTGTCCGTGAAACTGGCGGCCAAAGCGATGGAAGACGCCGGCACGACGACAGACTCGAAGAAAATCCGCGACGCCCTCGCGAATGCGAAAAATTTCGAGTCCGCCGTCGGCCCGATGAATTTCAATAATTCCGGCGACCCCGAAGTCGACCTCGTCCTCCTCAAAGTGGAAGGCGGGCAATACGTGACGCTGAATTAAAAATCTCCGCCAAACGACTTGTCTGTGTGATATAATCGGAAAAAGGAAACGAAATGACACAAAATCCGTCGCTCGTCGAATGCAGCTCTTTAAGACGTTTGAAAAAGCGGCATCCCAAAAGAAAGGAGTCGGTATGACACACATTCTGTTCGTTTGTCACGGAAACATTTGCCGCTCGCCGATGGCGGAATTTATCATGAAAGATCTCGTGCAAAAAGCAGGACTTTCAGAGGAAATCGCAGTCGCCTCTGTCGCGTGCACGACCGAGGAAATCGGGCACGACACGGACCGGCGCGCACGGAAAAAATTGCAAGAAAAAGGCATTCCGGTGACGCCGCGCCGCGCCCGTCTCATCACGCAAGAAGACTACGACCGCGCCGATCTCATCCTTGCGATGGACCGCGAAAATCTCCATCGCTTCTCGCGCCTTTTGGGCGAAGACAAAGCGAAAAAAATCCGCTTGCTCTTGTCCGCGTGCGGTGAAACAAAAGAAGTCGCCGACCCTTGGTACACGGGCGATTTCGAGGAAACGTACACCGACATCCTCCGCGGCTGCCGGGCCGTCTTGGAAGAGTGGCGAAAAAAGAAATCTGTATGATTTCCCAGCCGATCGCCATTCCGAAATCCGGTGACAAATCACCTTTTCTCGGAATGGGGTGATCGGCTTTCTGTCGCCAATACAAAACGCATAGGAAACACAATGTCCTATGCGTTTTTGCGTGCCGCTGTTTCTTACACCTTTAAGCTGCTTTCATCCAGCAAAAAATTCCGAAGGCCCAGCGTCACGATGCCCCGGTCATCCCGCCTTGCTTTGATGGAGTCCCCCACGATGATCATTTTTCGGAAAGAATCCGAAATAGTGAGAAGCCCGCGCTCCTCCTGCCGGATTTTATCGGCGTTTGCCAAGGCGAAAGCTGACTGGATATAATATTTTTCGCTGCCTTTCATCGCAACAAAATCGATCTCCAGCTGCTTTTTCGTGCGGCCCCCGTTTTCGCTTGCTTCGTATCGATTCACCACGCCCACATCCACGTGGTAGTCGCGAACGCGAAGCTCGTTGTAAATGATGTTTTCCATCAAATGCGTTTCTTCGATTTGCCGAAAACCTAATCGGGCATTCCGGAGCCCCACATCTTCAAAATAATATTTCACCGGAGAGCCGATATATTTCTTCCCTTTGATATCATAGCGCTGCGCCCGGCTGATCAGATAGGAGTCCTCCAAGGCATCGATATATCGCTTGATGGTCTTGTCGCTGATGACCTTCCCCTTGACGCTTTTAAAAGTCCGTACCAATTTTGAGGAATTGGTATAGCTGCCGACGGCCGAAGCCAAAATGTCGACCAATTCATCCAGCTCCGCTTTGTTTTGCACCCGATGACGCTCGATGATATCAGACAGATACACCTTTTGAAACAGAGATTCCAAATAGTGCGCTTTGTCTTCCGGCGCTTCCATCGAAAGCACCAAGGGCAATCCGCCGTACACCATATAATCGTCCCAAGCATCCTCGACGTTTCCCGGATATACGGAAACGTATTCGGAAAATCGCAGCGGAAACACATGAATCTCATCGCCGCGCCCGCGAAATTGCGTCACCACATCCGAAGACAGAAACCGAGAATTGCTCCTCGTCACGTACACGTCCGCATTGCGAATATGCAAAAGACTGTTCAATACATCTTCAAATTCTTGCAAATATTGGACTTCGTCAAGGATGATGTAATACGTTTTGGCATCCGTCATTTTTCCTTTGATGTAGGCCAGCATCGCATCCGGATCCCGAAGCGCCTTGTAACTCCGATCGTCCAAGGCGACCTCGATAATATGATCATCCGGAACGCCGCGCCTCAATAAATCATCATGAAACAGACGAAACAGCAAATACGATTTTCCGCATCGCCGGACGCCCGTCACAATTTTGATGAGTCCATTCTCTTTTTTGCGAACCAATTTGTCCAGATAGATGTCCCGTCTGATTTCCATGATGACCCTCCATTCCGAAATCCGGTGACATGTCGCCTTTTCTCGGAGTCTATTATAGAGACATTTTTATCGAGTAGTCAAGAGTTTTTAAAATTACATTCCGAAATCCGGTGACAAATCACCTTTTCTCGGAATGGGGTGATCGGCTTTCTGTCGCCAATACAAAACGCATAGGAAACACAATGTCCTATGCGTTTTTGCGTGTCAATATTTCCTCACACAATCGGAGATTTTTCGGCGATACCGACTTTTCGGGGGAACGTTTTCGGGGTCGGGGCGTGCTTGGTGAGGTAGAGGATGACGCGGGTCTCTCCGGTGGGGAGGGTGACGGTTTTTGTTTTCGTGACGGTCGTCTCCATGAGGGCGAGAATTTTTTGCGCGGCGGCAAGTTCGTCTTCGGCGCCGGGGCCTTTCATGGCGATGAAGGTGCCGCCGACGGAAACGAAGGGGAGCGCCCATTCGCAAATCACGGGGAGGCTTTTCACGGCACGGGCAATGACGACGTCGAAGGATTCGCGGAGTTTCCGGCGGCGCCCTCCGTCTTCGGCGCGCATGTGGACGCATTTCGCGTTTTTGGCGCCGGCCGCATTAAGAGCTTTCTCGACGCAGGTCAGTTTCTTTTGCACGGCATCCATGAGGACGGCTTGCATATCGGGCCGGAGAATCGCAAGAAGCGCCCCCGGAAATCCGGCGCCGGTGCCCAGATCGAGAAGCCGTCCGCCTTCGGGGAAATAATCTTCTTCGTAGGCGGAGAGCGAATCGTATACATTTTTGGAAAGACTCTCGTCCGGGTCTTTGATCCCGGTGAGATTGATGTGGCGATTCAGATCCAGAATCGTGTCGTGATAGACGGCCAGGCGCCGTGCCGTTTCCTCATCGGCAAGGCCCAAGGCGGTCAAAATGTCAGAAGTCGTCATGGAGTTTCCCTTTCTCTTTTGACGAAATATTTTTTCGATAACAATGAATGGAAAATGACCTAAAAAGTCAAAAACAGCTTAGAAACAGGCTTGAGAGGCTTGAATCGGCTTGAAAAGGCTTGATTTGCCCCCTATCAAATTGCCTTAAACCTTCGGCATCATGAATGAAAGAAAATAGCGGAAAAGTAAATTTCGCTATCAAGCCGACGCAAGCCTTGATTCGAAAGCCAAAAGCAGAAAATAACAAGAAAAGTGTCCACCGCCCGCAAGCCTTTTCAAGCCTCAGACCAAAGCGAGAATGCAAAATGGGTAAAAAGCAAGTTTCTCCTCATTATCAAGCCTTTTCAAGCCCTAAACCCAAAGTGACAACGCCCCAAAAGACAACTATTTCTCGCGCCGCTTTAAGAAAACCATCAAGACGGCGATGTCGGCCGGGGAGACGCCGGAGATGCGGGCGGCTTGGCCGAGCGAGAGCGGGCGGATTTTGTCGAGTTTTTGCCGTGCTTCGATCGAGATGCCGTCCAGGTGGAGATAATCGATGTCCGGCGGCATTTTTTTCACTTCCATTTTGGCAACGCGCTGTACGGCGGCTTCCTGGCGGCTGATGTAGCCTTCGTACTTTACCGTGATTTCCATTTCCTCTTCCGCGTCCGGCGAAAGATCCGGGCATCCGAGGGCCTCTTTCATCGATTGGTACGTGATTTCCGGTCGTTTCAAAAGTGTCGCGGCGCTGATGCCCGTCGTGAGCGGCGCGGTGCCGAGTTTTTCCATGGCGGCGTTCGTTTCCGCCGTCGGAGTGAAACGCGCCCCTTCTATGTATTCCATTGCCGCTTCGTACCGTTTCTTCCGATTTTGGAAACGGGCGTAGCGCTCTTCGCTGACGAGGCCGATCTCGTGGCCTTTTTCCGTCAGGCGCAGATCCGCATTGTCTTGGCGGAGGAGGAGGCGGTATTCGCTGCGACTCGTCATCATGCGATACGGCTCGTTCGTTCCCTTCGTGACGAGGTCGTCGATGAGCGTCCCGATGTACGCTTCGTGGCGTCGAAGGACGAAAGGCTTGCGGCCTTGGATTTTGAGCGCCGCATTGATACCGGCCATCAGTCCCTGCGCCGCCGCTTCTTCGTAGCCCGATGTGCCGTTTGACTGACCGGCGGAGTAGAGGCCCTCGATTTTTTTCATTTCCAGCGTCGGCAAAAGTTGCAAGGGATCGATGAGATCATACTCGATCGCGTAGGCCGGGCGCATGATTTTCACATTTTCCAAGCCGGGGATCGTCCGCAGAAACGCGTATTGCACATCGATGGGAAGCGATGTCGACATCCCCTGCACGTACATTTCATTCGTATCCGTGCCCTCCGGCTCCACAAAAAGTTGGTGGCGATCCTTATCGGCGAAGCGGACGATTTTATCCTCGATCGACGGGCAATAGCGCGCGCCGACGCCGTGAACTTTTCCGGAAAACATCGGGGCGCGGTGCAAATTTTCGCGGATGATCCGATGCGTTTCCGCGTTCGTATACGTGAGATAGCAATCGCGCCGGTTTCTGTCTTCGGCGTCGTGCAGAAACGAAAAGGAATGGTGCCGGGGATCGCCCGCCTCGACTTGCATATGGTCCGCGCAAAGCGAACGCCGATCGACGCGGCAGGGCGTACCTGTCTTGAAACGGAGCAGCTCGATGCCGTGTTTCCGTAAATTGTCCGAAAATCCGACGGAAGGGCGCATCCCGGACGGGCCGCCGCTGTACATGGTCTCGCCGATGATAATGCGGCTGTCGAGATACGTCCCCGTCGCCAAAATGACGGCACGCGCGGCGAACGCCTCCCCCAGCTCGCCCACGATGCCTGTCGCGCGCCCGTCCTCGATCAAAAGATCCGTCACCATCACCTGTTTCAGATCCAGATTCTCCGTATTCTCGACGATTTCCTTCATGCGGCGATGATAGGCGCTTTTGTCCGATTGCGCGCGAAGCGAATACACCGCCGGGCCCTTTCCGAGATTGAGCATCCTCATCTGAATCGCCGTCTCGTCGGCGACAATCCCCATCACGCCGCCCAGCGCATCAATCTCGCGCACCAAATGACTCTTCCCCGGCCCGCCGACGGCCGGATTGCAAGGCATCATCGCGACATTGTCCAAAGAAATCGTCGTCAAAAGCGTGCGGCATCCGAGCCGAGCCGCCGCGATCGCCGCCTCGCATCCCGCGTGCCCGGCGCCGATCACAATCACATCATACGTATCAATGAGAACCATAAAATTTGATCTCCCTCATTTGTTTATTCTGTTTCCTATTATAGAGGAAACGGGAGAATTTGTAAAAAGAAACGGCGGGAAATCGGCGGCGAGTTTTGCTAAACTTTGTGTCCCCCATAGAGTCGGCCATCATCCGCCCCTATGGGGCACCTTCTTCCTGAAGAAGGCTTTATAGATACGCGCTTCGCGCGATAAAAAAAGAACTGTGAAAAATTTTCACAGCTCCTTTTCAAAAACATTATCGATTTGTAACGGTTTCCGGATATAAATCGTGCAGGAAAAGCCGTTTCTTGGCCGCCTCTTCCCAGACCGTCCCCGGTTTCCCGTAATTGGCGAAAGGATCGATTGAGAGCCCGCCGCGCGGCAGGAATTTCCCCCACACTTCGATGTACTTCGGCTCTAAGAGTTTCCGCAGGTCTTTCATGATGAGATTCACGCAGTCCTCGTGGAAATCGCCGTGATTGCGGAAACTGAAGAGATAGAGCTTCAGCGACTTGCTCTCCACCAAGCGCGCATCCGGCACGTAGGAAATATAAATCGTCGCGAAATCCGGCTGCCCCGTCTTCGGGCAGAGACTCGTAAATTCCGGACAATTGAATTTCACCCAATAATCATTTTCCGGATGCTTATTGGGAAAGGATTCCAAGACTTCCGGCGCGTAGTCGCTTTTGTACGAGGTATGGCCGCCTAAAAGACTGACGCCTTCGAGTTCAGTTTCGTTTCGTCCGTTCGTCATGACTCGCGTCCTCCCGTCAATATCATATTTTGCAGGCCGACCCCTTCAAGTGCGGATACGAGAAGGACGGCGGCAAGCCCGCAGACGCATTGTCCGACCAAGAGACTTCCCGCCAAGACCCCGTACGGAATATGCAATAAAAGACTCAGCCAAATCGGCACACCGAGGCCGGGGATGAATGTCACCGCCGCCCAAATCACCCAGCGACCCAAGCCGTGCTTTCGGCCGAAGATGATACTGCCCGTCGTCGCAAGGCCCACGAAGAAACCGCCGATCATATCCGGCAGTCCGAGCCCGCCCATGAGCGTATTGCTGATGACATTCGCAAGGCTCAAAGGCACCGCGAGAAACGGGAACAGGGACGCGAGGCCGTAGAGCGCCGTCGCGATGCGAATCTGGTATTGTCCGAAAGCGAAACTTTGCGTCGCCGTCATCACGACGATGTAGAGCGCGATGCAAAGCGCGGAAAAAACCAATTTCTGATACGTGCTGTGTGGATGCATGGATTCTCCTTTTGGCGGGGCGACGGTGCGGATGACAACAAAAAAAGTTTCGCCCGCTACAGACGAAACTTTTATGTTTCCGGAATACCGATCGACATCGGCAAATCGCCCGTAGTTTTGTTTAAAGACAGGATGGTTACGAACTGTCTGAAATAGGATGGAATGATTATACTACAAAATTTATATTTCGGCCACCGGAGGGAATTTATTTCCTTTTCGCGTCCCATCGCAAAAGAAGAATTGAGAGGAGAGGGCAGAATGGAGGGGAAGCGGAACAGCTTCGCTGTATTATAAAAGTCGCCAAAGGCGACACCTGTGAGGAGTTCTCTTCGATCAATTCTCAATTCTGTTTTCGTATACGATCACATCTTCTTCCCGTTTCCGGGGCAGCGGACGGAGATTGTCTTTGGCGGCGTAGCCGAAGGACATGGCGAGGACCGGCTCGCCTTTGCCGGCCAGAAATTCGCGCAGTTCGTCGTAGGCGTAGAAAATATTGCCGTTCCAGAGACTGCCGATGCCGAGAGCCGTCGCGGCAAGGGCCATGTTTTCCGCGGCGGCGCCGATGGATTGGACGTTTGAAAGTTCATTGATTTTCTCCGCCGCACGCCAATCGGCGTACACAGAGCGTCCGAGAGGATTTGTGACGATCACGGTGACGGGGGCATCGGCCATCGCGCGGAGCGTGAATTTCGCGTTTTCGATATACCCGTCCGGCGTCGCCAAGAGCCCTTCGCCGCGCGCACTTTTCTTAATCCCGTCGGCAAGCACCGTCAGCAATTTTCCCTTTGAAGTTCCGGAATAGACGAGGAAACGCCAAGGCTGCCGGTTTTTGGGCGACGGCGCCCACATCCCGGCACGCAAAATTTCCGCCAAATCTTCCGGTCGTATGGGATCGGGCTTAAAATAGCGGACGCTGCGGCGCGTATAAATGACATCGAGCATAATGGCCTCCTTTGATTTCAGTATAGCACAAAAAAGCTCCGCGGACATAGTCTCAGCGGAGCTTTTCTCGGCGATTATTTCAATATGAATGTTTCCGGTGTTAATTTCTTTTTGAAATATGTTTTGCAACATTTTTGAAACGCGCGATCCGTCTTACCTTCGCCAGAGGCGTTCTCTTTGACGGATTGCTGTTGAAAGAAAACGTGGCGATCCTCTTTTGCTGAGTAGACCATGGTCGTGAAGAGTGCCGTCACTTCCGTTTTCACACCGCCGGGAGCGAAGAAGGCGGCTTTTTCTTTGGAATCGGTAATGCGCACATTGCTGAAGACGATGTAGTCTACGTTGTTTTCCGCCGCTAACTCTTTTAAGACGGCTTTTTTCGGGAGGAAACCGACGCTGCTTTCGTTGTCATTTGGCACGATGTCGTGCTCGATCATGTATTGCTGCAGCGCTGTTTGCGCGGCGGCCGTATCCATGAAACGGAAATTATATTTTGCCAGCGTTTCCGTAAGACCTTCTGCCATGATTGTCTCCGTTGCGGAAATATCGCTGACCATGCCGGGGTTCACCCAGACGATGCACATGGCACTTTCGCCGGTTGCGCGTGACAGGCCGCCGCCGAAAATAAGCAGGCAAAGCAGACAGAGCCATCCTAAGAATTTTCGCATTTTTATTCCTCCTTTTGCAATCCGAAACATTCTCCGGCGGAAACTTCATAGCGTCCAAGACACCGCTCTGCACACATTTCTGCATACACCCACACCGAAATGATCCTTATGCTACTATCCGCTGCGGGCGAGCCCGGGGGAGCGACCCCCGAACTACCGCAACGCCGGTTTCCCGGGATTCCGATAGACCGGACTTTTCCGATAACGTTCACCAAGCATTCGCTGCAAGAATTCAGGAGTTTACCCCAATTCCTGTTTGCAGAAAACGCTGCATCGTTTTAGCCTTTGGCTACTTGTGCGAGGGTCCGATGTTATAGGTCGATTGCTCGACCGTCACGGCTACCGGGGAGAGTGACATTTCCTATTTCGATTTCCGGCTGTCACGCCGTTCCTTTAGGACGGTACATTTCTTTTTTGGAAACGACCGATTGCACCCCGGCATCGAATCCTCCGCATTGATCAGATCGGAAGGGTGCGCCGCTTTCTCTTTTTGCCGTTTTGCCGCAGCATCCGAGACGCTTGCTTTCGCAAGGGCCTGACGGTTGGCCGGCATCGCTATCACGAGACCACCACCGAATGAGAAAGCGCCGCTGACAGTTGCCCTGCTCTTTTCACAGCGTTTGCAGAGCGGCGTCTTGGGAGCTATGAAGTTTTGAAGAACCTTGGTGGCTGTATGATACTCAATGAAACGGTTTCTTTCACGGACAAAAAAGTGCGAAGTGAAAATTTTGAAGATACGATTTCCTTTTCGAGTAAATAAAAAAAACGCGCATACGGTGTCTTATCATTTGCGCGTTTTGGAGCAAAAAGAAGGCAAAGAAAATATCTTTTGAAGATAAAGAGAAATGTTGTGACCCCCAAAAGTTAGACTTTGTTAGCGAGACACGTTTACTGTCTCGCTAATTTTATTTAGCCATGAGCTTGAGCCGATATTGGGCCGGG